>CAZJYT010000028.1:0-11264 GCA_964550325.1 uncultured Candidatus Saccharibacteria bacterium
GGGCAAAATTCGTCCCAGCAGGCAGGGGCGAATAAATATGCCTGCGGGTAAAGTGAATTCTTTACACTTTACCCAACCAGGTAGATTAATAAAAGTAGAAAGAAATAAAAATATGCCTACATTACCTTATGGAGCTTATTATTATAAAACAAAAAACGGAAAAAGAATTTATAAAAATAGATATACAAACGAGTTCTATATTGTTTATGCAAATAGTTTGGGAGAATATGTAGTAGAGTATTATGTAGGGGATTGCCAGTGCTAAATTTTTTAGAACTTATAATAATTTTAGGTTTAGCAGGTTATGGATTTGGGACATCAGTTCAAATGATAAGAAAGGATAAACTAAATTTTAAACCTTTTAATTGTGTATTTTGTTTGACATACTGGTTTTCTTTTCTTTACATTTTAATTTTTTATTGTAAAATTAAATTAATAATTTTAGTTCCATTTGGAGCAAGTGCTATTGCTGGGGTTTTAAAATTAATAGAAGATAGATTGGTATATTATAAAGAAGAATAAAAAGGAGGTGTTTTAAATGATAGTAGCTACAGAAAAAGAAGGATATGAAGGAATTACTGCTAATTGGGTAACAGATAAAATAAAAGCTGGTTGGCAGTGGTTAACGGGATTATTTAGTGCTGGTGAAGATCTTTATGCAAGATGTGGAGAACTAAAAATGGGAGACAAGGATAGTGATAAAGGTGGAACCAAAGGAAATTGTGTTAAAATTCTTCAAGATTATTTATGGAAACTTGGTTATTTTCAAAAACTCTTTCCTGATACTTATTATGCAAAAGATGTAGATGGAATTTTTGGAGAAAGAACCCGTAATGCTGTAATAACTTTTCAAAAAGAACATGGACTTCCTATGACTGGTATTGTAGATAAAGCTACTTGGCAGGCTTTAACTGGTGCTGTAGGAACAAAACCAGAAGTTGTAGTTTACCAACCATATCCAGTATATGTTCCAACTCCAACCCCGACTTACACTCCTCCTGCAAAAACACCTCCTACAAAAGTTCCTCCTGCAAAAGCTGAAGTTTCTCCATGGGAAATGTTTGAAAAATACTTGCCTTTTATAATGGTTGGAATGGCTGGGGTTATACTTTATGTTGCTTTGACAAGAAAATAAAAATTTTTTAAAATAAAAAAAAATTAAAAGGAGGCGAAAAAAATGCCTGAGGTTAAAAATGAAAGACTTTTAGGAATACCATTTGAATTTGAAATAGGAACTACAGCTGGTGCTTCTTATGTCGAAAAATATACAATATCTTCAGGTTATGATTTTATTTGGGAATTATTTATGGCAAGTAAAAGAAATACTGAAGGTGTTCCTGATTCAGTTTTATCTCCTTCTATAAGAGATGTTTTAATTAATATAAGAGATGAATTTACAGGGAAAGATATGTTTGTAAGTGGGGTTTATGTTTTATCAATAGCTGGATATGGTTTTTCTCCTTTTATTTTACCAAGACCTTATATATTTAAAGGAGGAACTACTGTCACTGTAACTGTAGAAGATAAGTATGGAGGAGATTCTGGACTTCATTTACAAATTCTTTTAATGGGAAGATATGTTCAATCTAAAAAAGTATGATGTTCAGTTATAATAGGAGGAAAATAGAAAGATGGAAACAAAAAAATTAATTTTGCTTAGTATTTTAAGTATTTCTTTGATTTATTTTTTAATAAAAACAAAAGAAGCAAAAGCTAAAGAAATAACTGCTGAAAAAATTATTTCTGTTCCTAAAAAAATTCCTAAAATTCCTATTAAAAAAGCAGGTATTATAGCTAAAGAGGTATGTAGTAGAGGAAGTTTTTATAAAGATTTTTATTTTAGGAAATAAAAATGAATGTAAGAATTAAACAAAGATTGTTTGAAAGAATAAAAAAAGAATGTGTTTCTCCTATTACCCCTATTCCTGAAAAACCTTATCCTGAAAAACTTTATTTTGAGCCTATAGATGTTATTTATGGAATAGAAGTATTACCTTTTACAAGAGATTTATCAACAGAAATAATAACTGTAAAAACTGAACCAACTTTGCTTTTAACACCTCCTCATCCTAAAATTTATATAGTTCATAATCCAGTAAGAATAGAAGCTCCAGATTATACAATCATTAACCTTTTTGAAGGAGAAACTGATGAAGAAGGTGATACTACTGCAACTCCAATAGGGGTTACTGGATATAAAGATTGTCATTTACATTTAACTGTTAGAAAAGTAACAGGAACTTGGAAATTTGCTCAACTTGTTCTTGATCCATATACTTTTGAATGGGCTGAAGTTCAGGTTTTTAGAACTGTAGATAGCGCTGGCGCTTATTATGATTATTTTGAAAAATTTGGAATTGCAACAGATATAGCTTTTAAGTGGTATCCAGAAATAAGTGGAACTATAGATTTTAGTTTAACAGTTACATTGAAAGAAGGAGTAGGAGAAATTGCTATAGAAAGAACTATTTATTTAGGTGGAAGAAATGTTACAGTAGATATAGGTTATCCACTTTTAGAATCAGAAAAAATTGCTATTTTACCAGATCAAAATTTAGAAGTTTGGGCTATAGCAAAAGTAGAAACTCCTATAAAAGTATATAGGTTGTAAAAATGAAGTTAGGAAAAATAACACAACATAAGGTTAAAAATTTTAGTGGTTATGGATTTTGTGATAGTGGTTTTTGTATTTTAGGATTTAAAGATAATTACTTATATTGTATGGATGATTGGGAAAATGTAATATGGATTCTTGATCCCAGTTTTAATGCTATTAAATATTGTAAATTACCAAAAGTTGTTTATGATGGTGAAGAAAGATTTTTATATTGTGAAAATTGGACTAATCCTTATTTTCATCACTTTTTTTGGGAAAATAATTATTTATATTTAATAGCTGAACATAAAAATCGTTTCGCTTTAGTATGTTATGATATTACTACTCCAGATAATCCTGAATTAAAATATTATCATGTTTTTGATACTTATGTTTCATCAGGGGATTGTTGGGTATGGGATAATCCATTTCTTTTACTTAGGTATCAAAATTATTTATATGTAGTTTGTGAAGAAAATGGAGGATTACTTGCAGTAATTGATTTTTCTTCACCTTTTCCTTCAGATGAAAATATTACCAAACAATTACATATACCTACTAATACGGAACCACCACCATATATATGTTCAGGTAAATATTGGACTGAAGATACAACTTTTATTTATGAAGATAAATTAATAGCAATTGATCAAAAACAACCTAATGTATATATATATGATCTTTCTACTCCTTCTTCTCCAGACTTAATAAATACAGTTTCTATACCTACTTCCATATTTGATGATTATTTAGGATGTGTTTTGGCTTTTCATACACTTTTATTTAAAAATTGTTATTTATTTTTCCCTTGCGATGCTTCCGATTTAATTATTTTTAATGCTGAAAATTACGAATGGTATGTAATTGAAAATTTTGATAATTTAGATCGTATTATAGCATTAGGTAAATTTAGAGAAGATTTCATAATTTTAATAGGTGTTAAAAATTTAAAAGTTATAGAAACAATTAGCAGTAATACTGCTAAATATTCTATAGAACTTTATGTTTATCTTTTAAGTTTAAATACATCTACTTATGAAGTGAAAATAATAGATAAAAATTTTTGGACTGGAGAATGGATAGGTTGGTATCCTCCTGAAGATTTATGTTCATGGGATTTTGGTATATGTAATCCTATTGTTAGAGATAATACAATTTTATTTCCATTAACTGGAACTTCTTATTCTATTTTTTCTGATCCTATTCTATTCCCTCTTAAAACAAGTATTCAAAGAATAGCAGGGCTTGCTGTTAAAAGTGGAGAAACTTGGAATGCTGTTTTGGATGCTGGAATAGGACAAAAAGATGTAGATCAGGGAATTTTAGGAAGCGGACCTTATATTTTTGATGAAGAAAAAACCTTATGGCAACCAACTACTTCTAAATTTTCTACTTTAACAATACTTAATAAAGTATCTTCAGTTGGCAGAAGTGATTCTTTTGAACTTCCAAGAGTTTTTAAAAATTATGCATGGGAAATAATTGTTGAAGGTTCTCCTGATAATGTAGAAGTAGATTTAGAAGGTAGTATAGATGGTGAAAACTGGTTTATTATTGATACTTCTTATACAACAAGCAAGGAAGTAAGATATGTTAGTGATAAACAAATAGCCTATGTTAAAGCAAATTTAATAACACTTGAAGGAGGAAGTAATCCTACTGTAACAGTTATATTTAGAGGAGGAGCTTCAAATGTTTAGTTCTTATTTAAGAAAACCTAATGAAGTTATAACATCAAATTATTTAGATACAAAAAGAGCTTTAATAGAAAGAGATTTACTAATTGAAAATTTAACTGTTTATGGAGGATATAAATTAGCTGTTCCTTCTGGGTGTGAAGTAATTTTTGATAAAGTTAAAATTTGCGAAAATGCTTTAATTCGTGTAAAGGGTAGTCTGTGCTGTAGTGAGCTTACCATTGAAGATGGTGGAGAACTTATAGTTTATGATGGAGCTGAAATTGAGATTTATGGAAGTTAAATTAAAATAAAAGAGAGGTGATAAAATGGCTGCAATTTTAACCTTGGTTCCTAATCTTTTAAGAATAAGAGTTGAACCTTCTGATAATACATACTATATGGAATTTTATGATAGTGGTAGTGCAACCTGGAAGGTAATAGAGCAATATTCAATGGAGACTCAAACAAGTGATATTGACTATATTATTTCTAAAGACACTCCTGCTTTTATAGCAAAAGATACAGCAAGTGGAGGAGTTGAAAGAAGATATGCCTCAAAAGGTGGTAGTGCTAAAGTTCTTGATGAAAATGAAAATACAGTAATAGATTTGGAAGTAATCAGAAAGCATTTTGTTAAAACTGCATCCCCTACACCTGGAACTGGTAGTTCTTATGGAACTGCAGTAGATATTACTCCATCTACTAATAAATCTATTCTTCCTTTACAAATTAAAACCACAACTGGTGGAACTTATGCAACTGGAGAAACTGTTACTATAAGAATTACTGTTACTTTTTCTGATGGAACTACTGCAAGTGTTACTAAAGACCACACAGCAACTGGGGATATTTGGCTTTCTGATTCTGAAGTTGCAAGCTTAATGAAAGATGGTGTTTATGTAAGCAAAATAAGTGTTGATTCAACTTCTGATCAATCTTCTACTTCTGTTACTACTGATGTTACAGTTTATGGAATAGAAATTTAAAAAGGAGGTGATTAATTTTTGAAATGTCTTTGGACTGATTGGAGAAAAATAGGTTTCTTTTTATTAAACTTAGGTTCAAGTATAGTTAAACCAATTGTTAAAGAAAACCAATACTGGCTTTTAAAAAGTGTTGTAGAAGATTTAAAACTTTATGTTGATAAAAAAATTGAATTAAAACAGATAGATCATAATACCTTAACAGATTTAGTTTCAAATCAGATAGGGATAGATTGCTGGTGCTGGGATACAAAATTTTGGTATTCTTCTATTTCTGATTTTAAAACCATAATTTCTAAAGATTTTATAAACAGATTAAAATGGATAGCTGAATCTTTTGATTGTGATAATTTTGCTTCTTTATTTTGTTCATTATTAACAGTGATCTGGGGCTATAATGGAGCAGGGGTAGGATTGGGTGCTGTTTTGGATAAAGAGACTAAAGAAGTTTTGGGTTATCATGCTTATAACTGTGTGTTGGTAGAGGAAAATGGGAATAATGTTTTGTATTTATACGAACCACAGAGCGATAGTTTGGTTTTAGCACAAAAAGAAACGGATATGGAATGGGGAATATATAGAACTGACTTAGTAATTTTTTATTAAAGAGGGAAAAATGGCTTTTAACAAAAAGTGGACACCAGAATTTAGTGGTTTGTTTATTTTTGATGGAACTAAATGGATAAAAGCAAAAGATGTTAGTATTCTTGGAGATAGTGAAACTAAGGGTATTCCTGCTACTGGCTTATTTGTTTTTGATGGAACAAACTGGGTAAGAGCAAGAGGAAATTTAACAGAAGGTCTTATAGTTTCTGTTAATTCTATTAGAACTACACCAGAAAAAGTTCTTGATTCTGTATCTATAGCAGCTTCAGGAACTGAAGAATTTACAATTACTGCTGATATTTATTCAGCAAGTATAATAACGATTTCTGCAACTTATAATGCAAGTGCAACAAATGGAGTAAGAGTAAGATGGCTTTATTCACCTGATAATTCTTTATTTGATTCACCTGAAGATGCTATAGATGAAGGAAATTATAAAGATTTAACATTTTCTGCAGGAGCAACAAGAACAAGAACAATTATAATTCCACATTTACAGCCTTATGTGAAAGTTCAAATTGTTAATTTAGATTCAAGTTATGGTGTAACTGTTACTGCTTGGAAAACATTTATGAAGTAAGGTAAGTAAAAGGGGAATTAAGCTATGCATTTTGATGCTATAACTTATTCTTTGTTAAAAGATAGAAAATTAAGAAATGTAGCTCCATTATGCACTATAATTACAAGTAATTGGACAGGTTCTGCAAGCGGTGAAGTTCTTTTTACTGGAGATGGAACTACTGTTGATTTTAGCGGAAAGGTAAATCTGCCTCCTGTCAATCCTCTTAATAGTTTTACTTTACATTATACAATTGGTGGAGTTTCTTATGATGCTACTGCTGATAGTGATGGAAATATAACAGGAGAACATATAACAAGCGGAACAATAAATCAGGATGGAAATTATGAAATTCATTTTGATACTGCTCCTGATAATACGACAAATGTAACAGCGGATTATGATTATGGAATTTCTCCTGGTAATTTAGAGAATGCGTTAGATGGTAACCCAAATACATCAACTGAAATTGGATGGACAACTACAATAGGGTCTGGGGAATTTGGAGCAATAATGATTATTCCTCCTTCAAATGGTATTTATTTGACTGGAATAAAATCTGGTGTATGGTCTTCTTCAGGTTCTTCTACTTGGAAAATCAGTACTTATTCAGTAACAAGTGGAGGAATTTGGTGGATTGGAACTATAAATAATGCAATTACTGCTATAACAAGTGAGCGTATTCGTAATTCAATAGCGTGTCTTATGACCGTTGATAACAATGTATTTGGTTTTAAATTTTCTTTTGTTGGAAATTCAGCTGATACATATTTTGCAAAAATTTATGAAATTTTTGTTTACAAGCTTGCTTGAGGGGATTAATTATGCTTTATGATGTAACAAATTTAGAAAAAACTCAACACAAGTGGATTTATGGTTCTTTATATGTTTATAAAGATTTAGGCACTTATCGTATTCTCACAGATGGTTTTTATCTTTACAAAGAATATCCTAACAGGAAGGGTATTGAACCCTTCCCAATTGCAGAAGGAAAACCAAATCATATTTTAGTAGAAGCGAACCCAATTGACTTGATTTTTCTTGAATTGAAAAGAAAACTCATTGCTACTTTAGTTGATTTTATCAAAAAGAAACCAGATTGTAGTTTTGATGAACTTGCAAAATACATTATAGAAAATGTAAAAGAAGTAGATGTAATTAAGTTATTGATTAAAGCTATGCTCAAAATAGGAAAAGTTAGAAGAATATTTAGAGAAGAAAAATTTGAAGAATTGAGAAATTTTATAGCAAAAAGTGATATAGAAGAAATAAGAGCGGCGTTTTATGAGGAAGAAAGAACAATTTAGTGAGTTAGTAGAAACTATAACTGCAATTATTTTTATAGGAATAGGAATAATAACTTTTTATTTGTTTGTAAAAATTGTAATATAGTATTAAATGCAGATGTGAATGGAGCGATAAATATAATGAGAAAGGTAACCCACGAGCCTGTAAAGGTAGTGGGTAGTGGGTGCGTGAACCACCCAGCAAGGATAAGGGTAGCTTACGCTACCAAACTCCTTGCGAAGCCCTGTCCTTCAGGATAGGGTAGTTCATTTTAAAGCATTGATTTAAAAGGAGTAATAAGATGCTAACAATATCAAAAGAAGCTATTTAGAACTCATTCTTGCAATAGTGGGTATTATTGTTATAAAACTTATTTTAAATAAGAAATAAAGCTATGCACTTCGATATAGTAACTTATTATTTGTTAAAAAATATAAAATACTTTGATAAGTTAACTGTTAATAATCTTACAGTTTCATCTAAAGGAACCTTAAATATAACACCATCTTCTCTATCAGATTTATCTGCAATTGTTAATAAAGAGTATATTGATAAAGTGGTATCAAGCTATGGAGTTTTGTATTATATGTATGATGAAATTGATACTGAAACTGGCTATAAGCTTTGCAAATTAGAACCATCATCTTTAGCAGAAACTTATATTGAAAAGACAGGATTAGTAGATGGAGATTATATAGATGGTTGGATTTCTCCAAGTGAGAATACTCCAGATAGACTACTAAAAGGAGTTTATAATTGGAATATAACTCTTGAAAAAACATCAGGAACAAAAACTTTAAGAATTTACTGGAAACTTATAGAAAGAAAATCTGATAATACAGAGGTTGAAATAGCAACCTCTTCTTTGTCAAATGAGACAACTTCAAAAGAAACTTTCATTGTTCCTTTACAGCTTGATAATGATTATATACTTTCAGAAGGAAGTAGAATTGTTAGTAAAATTTATGCAAGTGTAAGTGGTGGTGGCAATGCCCCTTCAATAAGAATATATTATCAAGGAAATACTTCAAGTAGATGGGAAATCCCTATTGATTTAAATTTTTATGCAGGTGTTTTTTTACCTTTAAACACAGATTCAGCTATCAGTGCTTCTATTTCAGGAAATCAATGGCTTTCTGTTTCAACTTCTGGAATTGTGGGATTGCCATCACAAAGCATTTGTATGTTATATCAATCAACACAACAAACTATCTCAAGTGATGTAGATACTAAAATAATTCTGGATGCTAAACTTCTTGATACTCAAAATGAAGGAGATACTACGAATTATAGAATTACTGTAAGTGAAGATGGGATTTATTTATTGATAGGTCAAGTAGGGT
Organism: uncultured Candidatus Saccharibacteria bacterium; assembly: GCA_964550325.1. Lineage (GTDB taxonomy): Bacteria > Patescibacteriota > Minisyncoccia > Minisyncoccales > CAZJYT01 > CAZJYT01. The sequence continues at coordinate 9,054 of CAZJYT010000028.1, forward strand.
GGATAGGGGCTGATGTTATTGCTGATAAAGTTGTAGCTACAAATATAAAAGTCAATGGTGATCTCAAAGTTTGGACATCAAATCATACAAGCAGATCAGAAGCAATAGATTGTATAACAATAACATTACAGCAACTTTCTGCAGGAGATTATATTGAATTATATGCTAAACAGACTTTTGGGGTAGATGCACGAGTTGATAATAACCAAGCTCATACATTTTTAATAGTAGCAAAAATAGCATAAGGAGATAAAGAGTGAGACTTAAAATAACTTATATAAATACAGATACAAATAAGGTTTTAAAAGAAATAGAACTTACAGAAGAAGAAACCAAAGCTCTTTCTCTTGATATAGCGAATATTATTGAATTTCACACAAATTTTATCAAGCAAAGAGTGAGACAGAATATTGATAAAATAGTAGAAGAAGCTTTAAGACCCAATTCAAAGCTTATTACAGATGAGGATAGAAAAGCATTGTTTCAATATCTTTATGAAAAAGGAATTTTTGTTTCCAATCCAAGAGAGCTACCAATTGAAATAAAAAAAGAAATAGTTAAGAAAGCTAATTTGGATGTATTAAAACCTTCTGAAAAAGTGTGATAAAAATGGACTTGCTTAAGCTGTGGAATAGCAAAAAAATCCTTTCGGTAACTATGATGATCCTATTCCACCTGATTGGTGTTTTCAAAGATATGGGAAATTTGCTTGTATTTACTGGGCAATTCGTAATCCCCTTCACAACTTTTGTCATTATTGGATTGGAACTGGAAATTATCATTCAGAATGGAAAGTATGGCAGTCAAATTTGGGGTATAGCATTTAGGAAAACAAAATGTTAGTAACTGTTAGAAGAAGTTGGCTTGAGTTAGTTTTAGCAGTAGTAGGTATTGTAATAGGTTACATATTTGTTTTTGACCAAAAAGAATTTATAGCAATGCTTGGAAGAAAAATAGGCTTATGTGGTTTACTTACTCTTGTTTGGTATGCGGTAAGAAGGGCAAGGATCGGAATGATTAACTGGAATGAAAAAGAGGAATGGAGAAAGATTTATGCTCTTGTTTTATTAATTGCTTATGCTATTGTAATAGCTTTGGGATAAAGAAGTGCAAAACAAATTACTCAAAGCTTCTATTGATATTCTATTAATTCTAATTGGGCTTGCTTTATTTATATTTGGCATTTTCACCATAGTTTCAGCAAAAACAAAAAAAGATAAATGCAGTTTTCTTATTGAACCAGTAAGAGAAGCTTCAGAAAGATATATTGATAAAAAATTTCCTTTCTGGTATAACATAGCAGTAGCAAAGGTTGAAACAAACTGTAGGTGGAGAATGTCTGTAGATGGACATGGATCTATAGGCTACTTTCAATTAACTCCTAAATTTTTAGATAAATACTTAAGACCTTTATTTCCTGATTATGATAAGCCTTATAGTAAACAACACATTGAAGCAGCGGTTTATTACATTGGAATGCTATGGAGAAGTAATCCAGAATGGTTGAAAAAGCTTTGGGTTGTTTATCAGCGTTATAATGGAGGAAATTGGGTAATTATAGAATGTAAAAGAGCAAAAAGTAATAAATGGGAAGATTGTTATAAGTATTGTAGAAGAAAAAAGGTTTGTGTTTGGAGGAAAGGTGGTAGATGTGTTCAATATAGAAGTGCATGTGAGATAAATTATAGTTATAGCAAAAAAGTTTATAAGTATGGACAAAAATGGAGTAGTCTTTTATGCCCAAAACAAAGGATTAAAAGAGAGTTAATATTTCCCTTTTGGTAAAGAACCTGACGCAAATCTAACAAAAATCTGAAGCATGATAGGGCAAAATATTTGGGACATATCTTCTCTGTTTGATAAAAAACCTCCCAAAACTAAACACCCTATCTTTTGTCCTATTTGCAACGGTAGATTCTTTTTTAAACACGCTTTTCTTTTTAGAAGAAGTGAAAATCAGTATAGAGTCGATATTGCTGTTAAATGCAGTAATTGTGCTTTAGTGCTTCAATTTGGAGTTCATTTGACTAAAGAGCAATACGAAAAGTTGAAAAAAGTTTGGAATAGTGATAGACTTGATTATAATATAACTGGTCATAAAATAATAGAAAATGTTTAAAAGATTTAAAAATTTAACAGAATACACAAGTCTTATTTGGTATTTTCTTTTTATTATTTTCTTTCTTATTTTAGCTATCAGCATTGTTGATT
>CAZJYT010000029.1:0-11168 GCA_964550325.1 uncultured Candidatus Saccharibacteria bacterium
GAAAAAACTTTTTAAAACCTTTTTATGATGATGTATTTACTAACCAATTTGGTAACAAATCCCCCTGAGGCATCTTGTCTCGGGGAGCATACCGCAGCCGAGCCCGAGAGAAAGATTGTATTTCAGAAGGAACTCTGTAAGGCTCGGCGAGGTATAGGAGCGCCTGAAAATAAAACTTCCTCTTTCAGCACCTAAGGCGACTCCGTGCTCCCCGAGAGAAGATGCCTCGGCAAAGAAATTATCAGATGTTGTTGGTAAATTAGCAAGAATAGAACATATGTTAGATTTCAAAGAGTGTTTAACTAAAACCCAGGAGATAGGTTATATTGTAGGAATTCAGGAATATCTAATCTATGTTTCCGGATTGCCTTCTTTAAAATTAGAAGAAATGGTAATCACTGAAAGTCTTAAGATAGGAATAGTTTTTAGATTAAGAGAAGAGGTTGCTGAAATCTTGGTATTTAATACCGAGAATCTAAGAATTGGAGAGAGGGTGGCTAAAACAAACTCTTTTTTTAAAATCCCCTGCTCTTTTAACCTTTTAGGAAGAATCATCAATTCTTTAGGTCTTCCTATTGATGAGAAAGGACCTGTCTTGGGAGAAAAAGAATATTTACCCATTAAAAAAGAAGTCCCAGGCATTACCCAAAGAAAAAGAATAACCAAACCCTTAGAAACAGGGGTAATGATAGTGGATATTTTGGTGCCCATCGGCTACGGGCAAAGGGAATTAGTAATTGGAGACGCAAAAACTGGCAAAACCACTTTTTTGCTTCAGACAATGGTAAATCAGGCTAAAAAGGGAGTAATCTGCATCTATGTAGGCATTGGAAAGGAGGTTTCTGCGATAAAGGCAGTGGAAAGCTATTTGAAAGAAATGAATGTCTTTGAAAAAACAATAATTATAGCCGGAACCTCAAAAGACATTACTCCCTTAAATTATTTAGCTCCTTTTTGTGGAATGACTCTTTCTGAATACTTCCAAAGTAAAGGGAAAAATGTATTGATTGTCTTTGATGACTTAACAAGGCATGCCCAGTTTTACAGAGAGATTTCCCTTTTAGTAAAAAGATTGCCAGGAAGATCAGCATATCCTGGAGATATCTTTCATTTGCATGCTGAATTGTTAGAAAGAGCGGGAAATATCATAAATTCTCAAGGAAAGGAGACAAGCATTACCGCCTTACCGGTAGTAGAAACATTAGAAAACGACCTCTCAGGATATATTCAAACAAATTTAATGGCAATGACAGATGGCCATATCTTTTTTGATGTGAATGAATCAAAGAGAGGAAAATTACCTCCTGTTAATACCTTTTTGTCTGTCTCAAGGGTAGGAAATCAGACAAAAACTCCCTTAGAAAGAGAATTAGCTTTATGGATAAGAAAGATATTAGCAGAGTATCAGAGAATAAAAGATTTATCTCGCTTTGGGGAAGAACTTTCTAAGGAAAGTCAAGAAATTTTGGAATTGGGAGAAAAAATAGAGATTCTCTTTAATCAGGATTCAAAGACAATAATTCCAAGAAAAATTCAACTGTTGCTTTCAGGTTTGTTAATTAGTAATTTCTGGAAGGGAAAATCAGAAAATGTAATGAAAAGAGAAATTAAAACAATCTTAGAAAACAAAGAGGAAATTTTAAAGATAAAGGAAATTGTTTTTGAAAAAATAGAAAGCCTTTTAGAGCTTGAAAAAATCACCAGGGATTTATTTGTGCCAAAGGTCAAAAAGATATTGTATCAATTCTAAGGAATTATGGAAAAAATAAAAATTTTGACAATAGAGGATGATCCCGCCATTATCCAGGCTTTAAAAGATATCCTCCCTTTTTATGATATAGAGTGTGAAATTCTCCATAATGGAAAGGAGGCTTTAAGAAGATTGGAGGAAATAAAAGAAGGAAAAAAGGAAAAACCAAAATTAATTTTATTGGATTTGTTACTTCCGGATGTAAATGGATTTGAGATTTTAAAAGAAATCAAAAGAGATGAAAAGACAAAAGACATAAAGGTATTTGTGTTAACAAATTATTACAAAGAAGATCTTAATGAGGAGCTTCAAAAAGAGGGTGCGGATAAGATTTTATTAAAAGTAAACTACACCCTTGATGAAGTAGCAAGATTAATTAAAGAGAACATTTGAAAAAAATGAAGCTTTCCAAAGTTAATCTTTCAATTTTAATTGCCATACTGATGCCCCTTTGGTCTTTATCTCTGTATTTTTATCACTCACCTATTTTTTTAAATTCTAAATTTTGGTTAAAATTGAGCCTTTTTTTCAGTTTTATTCTGGTTTGGAGGTTTTTCTCTCTCTTTTTAGAAAGATTAAAGCTACCTTTTAAAAAAATTATTTTTCTTTTTGGTTTTCTTTTTTTAATAGGAATTTTTATTCCGCTTTTTAACTATTTAAAAATTCTCTCTCCTATCTCCACAACCTTTGTCTTATTGGTTTTGCTTTATATAATTTTAATTTTTGCAATTTCTCTTAAAAAATATCTTGTAGCTTCTCCTTCTCAAGAAACCCACTTGATTTATAGCCTCATTGGCTTAGAGATTTTTGTAGTAGGTAATACCATTTTTTATTTATTTTTACCTTTAATTATCAACCTAAAATCTCACTTATGGACTGCTCCAGGTTTTGGAATCCTGAGTGGCGTTGGATTAATTTTTGGCTATTATCTTATTACTGAAATCCAAAAAAGAAAAGAGGCTGAAAAATTAGCCAAAGAGTGGGAAAGATTACATCAGGCAAAAGATGAATTTATATTATCTCTTCAACATCATCTAAGGACTCCTTTGGTGCCAGTTAAATTGTATTTAGACAGTATCCTGAAAGGGTTTTATGGGAAAGTGGAAAATCCTTTAATTAAAGAAAAGCTTTTTCAGATAAAAAAATCACTGGATATAATCTACAATTTAGTAGAAAGTCTGGTAGATGTCCAGCAATTAAAGCTGGGAAAAAATATTTTAAATTTAGAAAGTTGCAAGATTGAAAATCTAATAGAAAGTGTCATTGAAGAACTATCTCTCTTTGCAAAAGAGAAAGCTCTCTTTTTAAGATTTGAAAAACCAAAAGACCCCCTTCCAGAGTTAAACCTTGACAAGAAAAAGATACGAGAAGCGATCTGGAATTTAGTTTATAATGGGATCAGGTATACTGAAAGGGGAGGAGTAAGTGTTAAAGCTAAAATTGAAGGTCCAAAATTGATAATTGAGGTAAAAGACACCGGAATTGGAATGGAAAAAGAGGAAATAGAAAATTTCTTGAAGGGAAAATTATTTGAAAGAGGAGAGAGAGGAAAGAAAATTCACAAAGAAGGAATAGGTGTGGGTTTGGCAATTTCTATTGAATTCATCAAAGCCCATCAGGGGAAGATATGGGCAGAATCTTTGGGAAAAGATAAAGGGACTACCTTTTACATTGAATTACCGATAAAAAAGTAGATTTTTATGCCAGTTTTAAAAGAGATTGAGGAAAATCTTAAATCATTAGAAAACATTGAAACAATTATTCAGGTGTATCAAGAGGTGGCTAATTTAAGAATGAATAAAATTCGTCAAGAGGTTCTAAGAAATCGGAGATTCATTGAAGATCTCTCTGAGGTTTATCTTAGGGTAAGCCGAGCTTATAATGTTTACTTTAAAAATAAAAAAAGGAGAGAAAAAATAGAAAAAAAGAAAGAGAGAATAGTTATATTTTTTTCTGCCAATCAGAAATTCTATGGAGATTTGATTTTAGAAATTTTCTCAAAGACAGTTGAATTTCTGAAAAAAAAGAGCTCCGATTTGGTTATTATAGGAAGAATAGGAAGGTCGCTAATGGAAAAGACCAACCTAAAAGTGAAAAAATATTATTTTGAGTTAGATGATAACTATCCAGAAAAAGAGGAGATAAAAAAAATTGTTGAGCTAATCAAAAACTACAAAGAAATAATTGCCTTTCATGGAAAATTCCATACCATTTTGTCGCAGAAGGTAACCGAGACAGTAATTTCTAAAGAAATCTTGGAAGAAAAAGAAAGAAAGTCCACAAAGAACTATCTCTTTGAACCCTCCCCAAAAGAGATCTTAGAATTTTTTGAGAGAGAACTTTTCTCTGGTTTCTTCTATCACTCTCTTTTAGAACACCAATTAGCAAAATATGCCAGTAGAACAATATCTATGTTTAGAGCAAATGAGAATCTAAAAAATGTAAGAAATCAATTAGAAATTAAGAAAAAGAGATTAATATCTCAGCTTTTCAACAAAAAGCAAATTAATTTATTTGGAGGATATCATTTATGGGAAAAGGGAGAATAATTTCTTTAGATGGAGAAATTGTAAAAGTGGAGTTTTTTGGTAACTATCCTTTTTTGAGGGAAATCTTGGTATTAAAGGAAGATCCTCAGGTATGGCTGGAGGTAGAGAGTGTTCCTCAAAAAAATATCTTTTTGTGTATTGCCTTAAAGGGAAAAGAAAAATTGTATCGGGGGGCAGTTGTTGAGAGGACAAAAAATAGCTTAGAAATTCCAGTTGGAGAGGAGCTTTTGGGAAGGGTGATTAATATTTTTGGAGAACCATTAGATGGATTACCCTTTTTGAAAACAAAGGAAAAAAGAAAAATTGAAGCTCTTGCCCCCTCTTATGAAGAAATTATCTCTCCTGCTCAAATTATTGAAACTGGAATAAAGGTAATTGATTTTTTCACTCCTTTGAGAAAAGGGGAAGAATTGGGAATTTTTGGAGGAGCAGGGTTGGGAAAGACAATCTTATTGCTGGAATTGATGCACAATATTTCATTTTTTAAAAAAGGAATTTCTGTGTTTGCAGGATTGGGAGAACGAATTAGAGAAGGGCAGGAGCTTTGGGAAACCCTAAAAAAAACCCAGGTTTTGCCTTCAGTAGCTTTAGTCTTTGGTCAGATGAATGAACCTGCAATTATTAGACAGAAGGTAGGAAAGGTAGCTACTACCTTAGCAGAATACTTTAGAGATACCTTAAATAGAGAGATATTGTTTTTTATTGATAATGTCTATAGATATTTACAGGCAGGCAATGAACTCTCCACACTCTTTTGTACCATTCCTTCAGAAGATGGATACCAGCCTACTCTCTTAAGTGAAGTAGGAGAACTGGAAAGTAGATTGGTCTCTACCAAAAAAGGAGCAATTACCAGTGTTCAGGCAATTTATGTTCCGGCAGATGATATTACTGATTTAGGTGTCCAAACCCTTTTACCTTATTTTGACTCTGTAATTATCCTCTCTCGGAAGGTTTATCAAGAAGGAAGATACCCGGCAGTGGATATCTTGGCTTCTTTTTCTTCTGTGTTAAATCCTGTAATTTTAGGAGAAGAGCACTACCAGGCATTTCTGGAAGCGAAAAAACTTTTAGAAAAACACAAAGAATTAGAACAAATTGTCTCTATCGTAGGAGAAGCAGAACTCTCATTAGAAAATAGGATTTTGTATCAGCGGGCAAAGAAACTTTTAAATTTTATGACCCAAAATCTCTTTGTAGTATCAGAACAGACTGGGAGACCTGGCCAATATGTGAAAAGAGAAGATACCATAAGAGGAGTGAGAGAAATTTTAGATGGAAAATTAGATAGTGTTCCTCCGGAAGCTTTTTTGTATATTGGAAGCACTGAAGATTTAAAATCTTATTTATGAGAGAGGAATTTTTAAAAGTGAGGGTATTTTGCTCTCCCCTTTTGGGAAAAGAGGGATATGAAGGAAAGGCAGAAGCAGTTTCTTCAGAAAATAAATTAGGGAAATTTGACATTCTTCCAAGACACACTAATTTTATCACCCTGATATTCAATGAATTAACCTTACATCTTTCAAAAGAAAAAAAAATTGTTTATCATTTCAAGAGAGGGGTCTTAGAGGTAATAGAGAATAAGGTAAATATATTTTTGGGGATATAAAAATGAAATTAAAACACATTGTTTCTGCCAATCAATTCAGTCCTGAAATTTGTGAAGAAATTTTTCAAACCGCAGAGAAAATAAGGAAGAAAAAAGTAGTTAGAAATTATTTAAAAAATAAATCTATTGTTTTGCTCTTTTGGGAGCCTTCTACAAGAACATTTTTGAGTTTTTATAATGCTATCTTAAAAATGGGAGGTTCTCCCATTCCAATTTTTAATGCGGGTAAATTTTCCTCTGCGGTAAAGGGAGAATCTTTAGAAGATACAATTAGGGTGTGTGTAGATTTAAAGGTAGATGGAATTATTATGCGCCACAATGTAGAAGGTTCAGCAGAAATTGCTAAAAAAACCTTAGAAAGATATTCTCCAAAAGTAAGATTGATAAATGCAGGAGACGGAAAGGGAGAACATCCCACCCAAATGCTATTGGATATTTACACCATTTGGAGAAAGAAAAGAGAAAAATTGAAAAAAGGGAGATTGGTGGGAGCTTTAGTGGGAGATCTTCAAAACAGCAGAGTGCTACATTCTAATGCCAAAATTTTGGCAAAATATAAGACAAAACTAATTTTAATCTCAGAAAAACAAAATAACTTTCCTTTGGAACTAATGAAGGAATTAGAAAAAGAAAAGATTGAAATTTTAAAAACAGAAAAAATTGAAAAGTTTGCCAAAGAAATTGACTTTTGGATTTTTACCAGATTGCAATTGGAGAGAATTGCAGGAGGATTTAAAAAAGAAAAAAAGCTTATCTCTCTTCAAAAAGAATTTACAAAGAAATTTGGAGTGACAAAAAGCCTTTTAAAAAAGATGAAAAAGGATGCCATTTTGCTTCACCCATTACCAAGATTAGAGGAAATTCCTACCTGGGTTGATGAGGATGAAAGAGCGGTCTATCTCAGTAAAAGATGGGGCGGAGAAAGCCAGGTAGAAAATGGGCTTTATTGTAGAATGGCTTTGTTAAAGCTAATCTTTAACTGAATGTCCTCCAAATTCCTCTCTTAAAGCTGAAAGAATCTTACCAATATAACTGGGGGCTTTTTGAGACCTTCTTCTAAATTCCACTGATTTCTCAATCACCTCTACTGCTAATTTTAACTCTTTTGCTGTCTTTACTGTCCACTCCCCTTCTCCTGTCATTTTCACTCTTCCTGTGACCTCTTTTAGCTCCTCACCATATTTTTTAAATGCTCTTTCTAACCAGCCAATGAGTCTTGATTGAATGACACTTTTTCTATTATAAACCTTGGCTACTTTCTTTAAATTTAGATTAAATGGAGAATTTTTTAATAAATTGAATCCCTCAGCAATAGCCTGCATCATTCCATACTCAATTCCATTGTGAACCATTTTTACAAAATGGCCTGCTCCTTTTCCCTCAAAAAATTCAAATCCCCCTTTTGTAGCCAAATCTCTAAAGAGAGGTTTTAATTTTTCAAAATTTTCTCTTTTCCCTCCTATCATCAAGCAAGCTCCTTTCCTTGCTCCTTCTGGTCCTCCAGAAACTCCAACATCTAAAAACTCTATTTCCAGTCTTTCCAATTTTTTATATCTCTTTATTGTTTCTTTAAAAAAGGAATTACCTCCATCAATTATGATATCTCCCTTCTCCAAAATACTTATTAGTCCTTTTTTTTCCCCCTTACCAAAAATAACCTCCTCAACTATTTGGTGAGGAAGCATCAACCAGATGATTCTTTTTGGTTTAATTTTTTCCTTTAATTGGGAAAGATTTTCAATTTCAATAGCTCCTTCTTTTGCTAACTCCTTTCTTTTTTCGCTCTCTTTATCAAAGACAAAAACCTTCCATCCCCTCTCAATCAATCTTTCTGCCATATTCTTCCCCATTTTCCCTAAACCAAAGAGGGCAATCTCTTTTGGGATTTTTTCTTTCATACTTTTTCTAACAATTCTTGGCAAAATCTTCGCATTTTCTCTAATTGTCTTTTCCCCTCTTCACTAGTTCGGTAAGCTTTTTTCCCTTTATATCTTTCGGTTTTAATAAAACCTTTTCTCCTCAATCTATATAAGACGCTTTTTAGCAACAAAGAGTTTGGGAGAAATCCAAATTTTTCAAAAATTAGTCTCCTCACATCATCGTCACAAATTAACTCCTCCCTTCCTAAACTCAAAACATAAATCCATAGATTTCCTTCTGTATTTACTTTTTTAAACCGTTCAAATGGCAACATAAGTAATTCCCGATTTATCTTTCTCGTTGACCTTTTATAAATTCCTCTACCATCTCCCTTGCCCTCTCATCAGAAAATTGTTGAGGAGGGTGTTTCATAAAATAAGCAGAAGAAGAAATCAAAGGTCCTTTAATTTTTCTCTCCAAAGCTAATTTCAAAATCCTGATAGCATCAATCATACAGCCTGCTGAATTGGGAGAGTCTTCTACTGAAAGTCGTAATTCCAATTCTACTGGCACATTTCCAAATTTTCTTCCTTCAATTCGGATAAAGCAGATTTTATTGTCTTTTAGAAAGGGAACATAATCAGAGGGGCCAATGTGTAGATTATCGTAACTCAATCTCTTTGAAAGTTGCGATTCAACGCTTTCTGTTTTTGATATTTTCTTTGATTTTAGTCTTTTCTTTGAAAGCATGGTAAGGAAATCACTGTTGCCTCCGAAATTTAACTGATAGGACCTCTCAATTTTAACACCCCTTTGGCAAAAGAGATGGCTTAAGGTACGATGAACAATTGTTGCTCCTACCTGGCTTTTTATATCATCGCCAATACAAGGCAAGCCTCTCTTTTTAAATCTCTCTGCCCAATCCTTGTTAGAAACAATAAAGACAGGTATTGCATTAATAAATGCCACTCCCGCTTTTAAACAGCAATTGGCATAAAATTCTGTTGCCTTTTGAGAACCAACTGGACAATAATTAATTAAAATTTCTGCTCCTGATCTCTTTAATTCTTCAACCACATCAACTGGTTTCTCTCTGGCTATCACAAATCTCTGATTTTCAGGATATTCTTTCATATGCTCTGCCACTCCATCTAAGACAGGACCCATTTTTACTTTTACACCTAATTTGGAAATATTTCTAAAAAATACTTTTGTGTTGTTGGGTAAGGAAAAAATTGCCTCTGAGATATCTTTACCTACTTTTCTTTTGTCTATATCAAAAGCTGAAACTACTTTGATATCTGAAATTTTATATCCAGAAATTACATTATGCATTAAACCTGGGATTAGTTCTTTTTCATCTTTCACATCTTTGTAATAAAATAGTCCTTGAATTAAACTGGAGGCACAATTTCCTACTCCTGCGATTGCAATTTTGATTTCTTTTTTTGACATATTCTTAAAATTTTTTATTATTTTAAAAGGCTAACTTCTTTAATTTTACCACGGTAAAACAGATTGTCAAGATGTTATGAAAATTGTTTATTTGGGAAATCCAAGATTCTCGGCAATTTTGTTGGAGAAACTCTGTCAAAGCAAATATAAGCCTTCTTTAGTAATTACCAATCCCGACAAGCCTGTAGGAAGAAAGAAGGTTTTAACCCCTCCACCTGTGAAAGAAATAGCTCGGAAATTTCAAATCCCCTCCTTTCAATCAGATGATATAAAAGAAATTCTCTCCAAACTTAAAAATTTAAATAATATAGACCTAATTATTACCGTCGCCTATGGAAAAATCTTACCAAAAGAAATATTGGACATTCCAAAAAGAAAATGTATAAATCTACATCCTTCTCTTTTACCAAGATGGCGGGGTCCTTCTCCTATTCAATACACCATCTTAAATGGAGATAAAAAGACAGGGGTTACAATCATTAAAATCACAGAAAGTGTTGACGCAGGACCTATTTTAGCCCAAAGAGAATTACAAGATTTTACTGGTAGAGAAGATTATTTAACCTTAGAAAAAAAATTAGCTAAATTGGGGGGTAAATTGTTAATAGAAACTATTCCAAAATGGATGGAAGGAAAAATAGAACCTCTTCTCCAGGATGAAAAAGAGGCAACCTTTAGCAAAATTTTAAAAAAGGAGGACGGAAAAATTGATTGGCAGAAAACAGCAGAAGAAATAGAAAGAAAAGTAAGGGCTTTCAATCCTTGGCCAGGTACTTTTACCTTTTGGGAGGTACTAAAAGATACTCCTCAAAGGGTGATAGTTTTAAAAACTAGGGTTTATAAATTCCCCACTAAGGTGAAGTATCCTTTGGGAAAAGTTCTGGTTGTTCCCCAAAACGAGATTGGAGTTCAATGTAAAAAGGATTTCTTAGTAATTCAAAAACTAAAATTAGAAGGGGAAAAAGAATTAGCAGCAGAAGAGTTTTTAAGAGGTCATCCTGATTTTATTGGAACTATCCTAAAGTAATAACTTCAAACTTTATATCTTTTTTCTCTCTAGCCTTTTTTGCATAATATTTGGTAAGAGATTTTGCCTTCTCTATTATCTCTTTTTTTATCTCTCCACGATATGGTCTAATTAGAGTGAGGGGACTAGGATAGTTTATAATCTCAATTAAAATATCTCCTTTTTTAGCTAATTTCTTTAGTCGCTCATTTTCTTTTTCATTTCTCCCTATTACTATTTTTACCCCCTCCTTTTTCAAGAGAGAAGGATGCCTCCCCAATTTCAAAAGCTCTACATCGTCTTCCTGAAATTCTGGATAGCTTTCTAAGAGCTCTTTTAATTTTTTAGAAAATTCTAAATCAGTTAAAATACAACCCCCGCTGGGAGAGGGATAGAAAGTAATTTTAAATTTTTTTGCCAATTCAATCTGTCTCACTCTTCTTCTTCCTTGAATATCAAAGAGAGCCTCTCTTTTGATTAAGCCCTTTTTTTCTAAGTGAGTAGGTTCTAATAATTTAGCAGAAAGGGGTCTTAAAAGATAGCCTTTTAAAGAGCTCTCTTTTTCTATTAAAGATAGGGTGCTCATCTTTTGGGAAAATGGTCTCTCCCCTACTACTTCTCCAGTGGCTACAAAATCAGCTCCAATTTCTTTCATTATCTCTTTTGCTTTTTTTAACATTAAAATTTTGCAGTCTAAGCAGGGATTCATTCCCTTTCCCCAACCAAATTTAGGCCTTTTGACAATTTCTAAATGTTCTTTAGAAAAATCAAAGATTCTCAATTTCAAATTTAAATTTCTTGCAGATTTTAAGGCTATCTCTGGACCAAAAAAATAACTTTTAAAAAAGACTGGAAAAACTCTTACTTTTTGCTCTCTTAAAATTTTTACTGCCAAAATTGAATCTAAACCTCCAGAAAACAACAAAATAGCTTTCATCT
>CAZJYT010000030.1:0-11107 GCA_964550325.1 uncultured Candidatus Saccharibacteria bacterium
TTGGAAGTTTCTTGACATAATCTCGACACCTCTTTGCAAACTCATAAGTTCTATCCTCTAAATCATATTGTTTGTTTTTATTTGTTTTGGTCATTTGAACATTTAAATTTTGAACATTGTTTCGAAATTCGAATTTCGGATTTTTGAGTTTACAGGGGTCTGACCCCTGTCAATTTTTGGCTAACTTTTTATTATCTCGTTTTACTCCATTAATTTCGGTTACATTTTATATTACAGAACCAATACCCCTTCGGTTACATTTTAGACTGCAGAATTCGATCTTTTGTAATTATTTTTATTTTCTGTTATATTTATTAATATTATCTATGTCTATCACTTACCGTCCTAAAAAGAAAAAGAGGAAAAGAATCCACGGCTTTAGAAAGAGGATGAGGAAGAAAAGCGGAAGGAAGATTTTATTAAGGCGCCGGAAAAAAAGAAGGAAACAGCTTACTGTTTAGGTTCCTTTCTAAAATGCTTACAAAAAGATACCGTCTTAGGAGAAGGAGAGATTTAGAACGAGTTTTTAAAAAAGGAAAAAGTGAAAAATTAGATTGTTTGATTTTTAAAAAAATTAACAATGGTTTAAATATTAACAGATTCGCCTTTTTTATAGGGAAAAAGGTTTCTCAAAAAGCCGTTCTAAGGAATAAAATAAAAAGGAGAATGAGCGAAATAGTAAGAAATTTCCTCCCCCATCTTAAATCAGGATTTGATGGTGTTTTTATTACCTTACCTGGAATAGAAAAGAAAAAATTTGAAGAGATAAAGACCCTTATTGAAGCCCTACTCAAAAAAACAGATTGTTTTAAATAATTTTAATTATGATTTTCCTTCATAATCCAATTGTTGATTTTTTTTATTTCCCAATTCTAAAATTATTAGTTTTTCTTTATAATCTTTTACCTTTTAAAGATTTAGGAATAGTAATAATAATTTTAACCATTTTAATTAGATTAGTGATTTCTCCTTTTACTAATGAGACAATGAAGTCTCAAAAGTTTTCCGAGTTTCAAAAAAAACTTCAAGAGATTAGGGAAGAATATAAAGAAGATAAAGAAAGACAAGTAAAAGCAATAAGAGAACTCTTACAAAAAGAGAAAATAAACCCCATTTTTAGTTTTTTTTCAATTCTGATTCAGATTCCCATCTTCTTAGCCTTATTTCGGGTTTTTTTTGAAGGGCTTTCTAAAGAGGTAACAAGCAATCACATTAACTCTTATTTTTTAGGAATAATAGACCTCTCAAAGCCTTTTTTTGTAGAAAGTGGAGGTAAGACAGAATATTATTGGCCAGTGTTAATTTTGGCGATTTTGGCAGGAATTTTGCAATTTATTCAAACCAAAACCCTAAATCCATCCCTAAAATCAAAATCCCTAAAACCCTCTCCCTTAGAGAAAAAAATTCTTTCTTTTTCTGATTTACTTCAAAAGCAAATGCTTTATTTTTTTCCCGCAATTACAATAATTGTTTTACTTAAACTTCCCTCTGCTTTGGCTCTGTATTGGATAAGCAATAGTTTGTTTTCAGTTTACCATCAATACTACTACTTTAAAAAAGCAAAAAAGAGGAAATAAACTGAAAAATACTACTCTTTCTTTTCTTCTTCTAATTCTAATTTCTTTTTTCTCTCCCTAATCTTTTTTACCTCTTCAGGAGAGGTGGTAATAATCTGATGTTCAGTATAAGAAGCCTCCACTCTTAATAAGACATGTTTTGGGCCTGCAAAGAAAAGACCCTCTCCCACCGAAGCTCCTAAAAGGAGATATTTTTCCTCTTCAGTAAGATTAAAGGCTTTTTGAAGGACATCAATAGTAGCAGGAGACTGTTTCATTAGAAGCTGTAAGGCAGAATTAGTAATGATTGGTTGGCCATAGGTAGATTTCATAAAGTCATTAACATCCTGGGTAATAGTAGTTACCCCCAAACCATACTTTCTTCCTCTCTTACACAAACCAAACAAAAAAGAAGCTGAATCTTCATATTGCATTAACCACCAAGCTTCATCCACTACCAAAATCCTTCTTTTAATCTCTGATCTCACTTTATTCCAAATATATCTCATTATTACAAACATTGCCATTGGCCTCAGAGCATCTTCTAAATCACGGATTCCAAAAACTACCAAGGGTTTATCCAAGGCTACATTGGTTGGCTGATTAAAAAACTGAGAATAGGTTCCTTTTGTAAATTTTCGTAATCTTCTTAAAACTGATTCTGCTCCCTCCATTCCTTCTAATACGCTTTCTAAATCTTCAAGCAAGGGAATGTTCTCTTTCCAGGTGGAGGGATCAGTTTCTGGGGTGATATCTTTGGCGGCATAGGTTTCAGTAAGAGCCCGATCTATAATGGAATCTTCTTCCGGGGTTAATCCCCCCAACATTAGCCGTAATAATCCCACTAAATTAATAACATTAGAACGGAGAACATCCTCTGGTTTTTCATCTTCTCTGAGTTTTTCTGGTAGGTCAAAAGGGTTAACATGATTAGGGGAACTGAGTGAGATATTCACAAAGGACCCTCCAACTGCCTCCGCTAAGGGCTTGTACTCATTTTCAGGATCAATGATAATTACCTCTATTCCTGTCATTATCAGTCGTAGGGTTTCCAATTTTACTGCATAACTTTTTCCTGAGCCTGATTTTGCAAATACAACCATATTGGCATTTTCTAAGCTGAATCTGTTAAACAAAACCAGGGATTTATTGTGTTGATTAATACCGTAGAGAATTCCCTCATTTGCACTTAGGTCAGAAGAGACAAACGGGAAGACACTTGAGAGAGGAGAAGTATTCATCAGGTGGTGGGTCATCACCTGATCAAGTCCGTAGGGAAAGCAAGAGTGTAATCCTTGTTTTTGCTGGTAAAAGCAGGGCTTTATATAAACCAATTTTGATTCTAAGTTCGATCTTACTACTGTTTCTATATCTTTAAGCTCCTTTTCTTCCTCTGCATAAAGTGTCAAATAAAGTCCAAATCTAAACATCCTTTCTTGTCCTGTTTGAAGCTTATCCCGAAGTTCTTCAATGTCATGGTGAGCGGTCTCTAAGGTTGGATCTCTAATTAATCCCTTTTCTTCTCTCTCTGCAATCTCAGCCTGAATTTCAGTTAATCTTTTTTGGAGTTGTTTAAGCACATAACCGGTATCAGTAGGATGAAAAAAGAAAGAGAGGGTGAGAGGGATGTCTAAATTAATAATAGGAGAGAGCCAAGCGCGGGTGAGATAGCGAGGATAAGAAAAAACAAAATAGGATTTAGCCAAGGTCCCACCTAAGCGAATAAACATTGGTTGAATTTTAATAGAAGAGGGCGCAATAAAATCTAATAGGGTAACCTCAGCCTCTCTTCCTACAGGAAGGGCGTACTTTTTTTTCTTTTTTTTAAAAATATTTTGAAAGCTTTTAAATATCTTAGCTAATGGTGACTTCATAAAATTTTATTTTAAGATCTCTGGGGGAATAGTGGGATAATAACCCATCTCAGCCTCCTTTGGGTGATAAAGGCTCCAGAACAATTCAATCAGTTGCTGGGTATTTAGGGGAGTAGCGTTTAGACCACACCTTCTTAAGCCCAAGATTAAAAATTCTACCCTCTGAGCTAACTGACCCTTGGCCTGATTGAATTTAAGTCTTAACATTTCTTCTTTTGAAATTTTCCCTTTCTCCCCTTTCGAAGCTACCCCGGTAACCTCTGAAAAATAAAAAGGAACAACCAGAAAAAAAGATTTAGTCATAATTGTTCCCGTGGATACTAAATTGTCAATAAACTTCCGATAATTCCTGGTTTGAATTTTTAAAAGTTCATTTGGCTGTTTTTTCTCCAACTCCTCTAATTGGTCAAGATATCCCGTAATGTTTAATCTTTGGGAATGAACCACAATTTGGCAGAAAAAGTCAAGAGAATTTAGAAAATTCTGGAATTGATAAAAGATAGCCTCTTGTTCCTCCTGTGATTTAACAGCCAAATTTAAGGAAGAGATCATCAAAACCTGCCTTAAACTCCCATCTTTCAGAATGAGAATTCCTTCTTTTATATCTTTAATCTCTAAGAATTGTTGAGTAGGAGCAAACATATTTAATCTTCTCTTTTGGTTTCAACCTCTGTGAACAACCGATGTAATTCCGGCCTTCTTCTTTTAAATTTCAGCGTGGCTTCTTCTTCACTTCCCTTTTCTATTTTAAAATGCAAGATAGTAGGGGCAAAGGTTTTTTTCTGAAAATAATATACTTTTGGAGCACTTTGATGAGAAAAATAATTTTTCAAAAATATAGGAAGAGCTCTCCCTTTTACTTTTCCAAAGGCTAAGAAAAGAACAATTATCAAAATTGGAAGAGCAAAAAACATAAACAAGAAAAAACTTTTTTTTCCAATAGTAAAATATAACACAAGAAGAATAGCCCCTCCAACCAGAAACATTAAAAATTGCTTAAAATTTAAGGGACCTACAATTTTTGCTTCTCTTTCAATGAATTTAGGCACTACATAGCTCATATAATTTATTCAGCTGGTTCTCTGTAGATGTCTTCTTTTTTCTCTGGAGGAGATACACCTTTGATTTTTGGGATTTTAATTATCTCTGTATGGTAAAGATTTTCAAGCTCAGCCTTCACCGGAAAGAAAATGAATCTGTTTATATCATGAGAAATTATCTTTACCTTTTCCTTTCCATATTTTTTTTCTAACCATTCTCTAAATTCATCCGGGGGAAACAGCCCTAATAAGACATATCCTATCTGAGTGGCTAACTCAGACATATCCCTTCCCTTAATTCCATTTCTTTCGCAAATTTTTAGAATTTCTTCAGCGGTATCCAATGAAAAAATCATTTTTTTCAGCTCTTCTGGTAAATCCTCATATGCCTTCCATGCCTCTTCAATGGTATATTTTCTGGCTTCCATAAATTTTTTAAAATGTATTTGCTAACTAATTTTATAACGAATCACCTTTTAACCTCTTTCAAGGAAAAAGTTAAAACTAACTCTCTTTAGATTTTTAAGCTCCTCTTTCTACTTTTTCTTGTCTTTCTTTTCTTTCTGCTAACTCATTTAATCTCTTCCTTAATTCTTCTAGTTCTTCTCTTTTCTTAATTATTTCTTCTTTTGATAGTGACTCAGTTTCTTTTTCTGGCAATCCCTGGAGCTCTTTATCTATTTCCTCTATTTCTTTTTTTATCTTTAAGGAAGAGCGTTCTTTTAATTCCTTTATTTTTTTTCTTATTTTTATTTCTCTGTCAATTAATTCTTGTTTTTTTCCTTGCATCTCTTCTATTTTTCCCTTCAAATCTTTTAGGTCTTTGATTCCCCTTGGTTGTAAAATCTTAGAAATCTGGGTATCCAATTTCTTTCTCTCTTTTTGTTTATCTTCAGGTGAGAGATAAGGAGACCTAGAAATAGTTTCTTTTTGGCCTTCCAACCCTTTTATTCGCTTTTTAATCTTTTCTAACTCTCCTATCTCTTTTTCTATCTCTTTGATTCTTTGAGTAGTGGGTGGTTTGGGTTTCTCTTCTTTCCTCGCTTTCCTTTCTTCTATTTTTTCTCCTATTTTTTTCCCTATTCTTTCTCCTACTCCTATCCCCACCCTTCCTACTCTTCTCCCGATTTTTCCCATTCCTCTCCCGAATTTTCTCCATCTACCTTCTTCTTCTGTTGCTGGGGTTTCTTCTGGAATTTCTTCTTCCTCCTTCGGCATTTCTATTTTTATACCATATTTGTTTGCCAACTCTATCATCTCACTTCCACTCATCTTGTGCAAATTAACACTATTGGCGATTAATTCTTGCATTTCTTTTTGAGTGTTTTCTATTCTGTCTTGAAGCTCTTTTCGTTTTGGTGAGTCTTCTGGGAGCTCTGCTTTTTTAGCTTTGAGTTCTTTTAAGACATTTTCTCTTTTCTCTATTTCTTTCTCTAAATGGGTATCAATTGAGGCTTCTAACTCTTGTATTTTCTTTGGTACCCTCAGACCCAAGGCATGGGCAGTAGTGGTGTTGAGGACAGTGTGTAGTTGCTCGCCAACCTTGTCAAAGCGTTTTTCTATGTAGCCCTGGAAGGTCTTAGTAAATTCCGTTCCAAACCGGCTAGAAAGAGCAAGTACATGTGGAGCTGCGTCTGCTTCTGTCAGTTTTCCCATAAACACCTCACTTTGGGCGGTTTTTCTTGAAATAGTTCTGGCTAATAATTCAGGACTGGCTCTTTGGAGAAAGATCTTCTCTGCCTCACGATTAAGAGTCTCTTCGTCTAAATTCTTTATATCTTCTTCAGTTACATCTTTTATATCTTTCTTTGTTTCTTTTGCTGCTATTTCCCTTTTCATATCTTTAGTGAGCCAAACACTACCTATTCCCTTAGGTGTTCTTCCGTCATTTAGCTCATACATTAAGGCAGTTAGCCTTTGGGCATCATCATATCTCCCTTCTTCACGAGCCAATCGGCTTTTATTTTTTAGATCTTCCATAACATTTTCTTTCTTCAATTTTCCTGTTCCTTTTTCCACCTCATTTTTTAAACGCTCGACTGCCGACGGTCCCCTATCAACTATTTCCAGATACCTTGATTCGCGTCGTTCTCCAGCTACACTCGCAAACCCTAATTCTTTTACTAACTCTTCATTAGTTAATTTCTTTGCTTCTTCTCTTTGTTTTCTCCTTTCTTCCCAAAGGAGTTCATCTGGTGTTTTTTTCTTAGCAAAAGGAATTCTCCTTTGGGCCCAATAGGCAATCCGCGTTGGAGCTTCCCCTACTCTGGCTGCCTGTAATGTTGCCCATTCTCTTTTAGTTAATTTTTCTCCAGCCTCCCTTTTTGCTTCCAGTTCTTTTCTTTTCCTTCTACTTACAGCTCCCATTTTTCCTCCAAATGATTTTAACGCCATTCCTCCAAGAAATACCCCTGAAGCTATCATTGTTACTGCTGCTACCCCCTGGGCAGTTTGGAGAGCAACGAAAAATCCTATTAATAAAAACAAAATGGGTAAAAAGTAGAGAATGATATCTCCTAAAATCCCTGCATCTCCTGTAATTGAACTTCCGGTGATATGAAGCTCAAAAAGATTATTAGCTTGCATTAAGAAGAAAGCTCCAAAAAAACCAATAGTGCACCAGGTTAAAAATTCGTTCCACCAACCATCCCAATGTAAAAATTTAGGAAAAAAGTGTCTTACTTTATCTGATGGTGGAAAAATTCTGCTGGCAAAGGCAAGGGGAGAGATGATTACCAAAAGGAGGAGATAGACAAATCTAATTATAAAAAGGAGAAAATACATAAAATAGACGATAGCTGCTATTAACATAAAAAGGGCAAAAAGAAAAATGGTAAAAAAATCACAATATTTGTCAGGATTGTTATTAATTTCATTTTCTACCTTTTGGGCATATGTCGTTGAAATACCTCCTTTTGCCAGCCAACTGGTAACTTTGTCAGAGAGATCAATGATAAAACCACATATTACTGGCGTGAAATTGATTAAAAGAGCAATTAAGATAAATATTGGGAGGGTGCGTTTTGCCTCAAATTCTCTAATTCCTAAAATGATACAAATGGCAATAATTACTAATCCCAAAACCATTGCCATATTGGCTAAATCTCTAACCGTAGTCCATCCTGTTTGTTGAGCAAGAGAAGTAACAGTAACATCAGGAGCCAAAAATTTTCTCTGTAAAGACCAGTCTGCCATTCCTATAATGGCATCTATTATTCCTGCCAATCCCAAAGGGATTACTTTTTTTATCCCCCCTGCCACCCCACCCACTATCCATCCAATCACTGGAATTTTTTCTGCGGTTCCACAGGTAACACATATAATCATCTGGCCTAAGCCTATTAAAATAGAAATTCCTAGCATTACCAAAATTATTACTACAAAAAGAAAGATAGGGCTAAATCCTCTCTCTTTTGCCATATCTTCTTGTAATTTTACCATATATTAATTATAATGAAAAACACAGGCGCAATCAATTTATGAAAAAATTTCTTTTCTTTTTCTTGCTTTTGAACTTTTTAATTTTACCCCTTACCCAGGTTTTAGCTCAAGAGCTTAAATATCCTCCTGTTCCTAAACTTTCTCCTCCCACCAAGGCAACAGAGCTTCCCCAATATATCAAATATCTTTTCAATTTCTCTCTAATGATTGGAGGAGTGATTGCTCTTTTGGTCTTGGTATGGGCAGGATTTTTATATCTTACCTCTGCCTCAAATCCTGCCAAAAGGAGTGAGGCTAAAAGAAAAATGGGAGAGGCCTTCTTTGGCCTTTTACTTTTGCTTTGTATCTATTTGGTCTTAGTTACCATTAACCCCCAATTGGTCATTTTACCTGGAAATATTATTTCCTCTCCCCCTGTTGTTGTTACTTCTCCTCCGGCACCTTCTCTTCCCAGTAAGACCTTTGAAGAAATTCCCTTAGGCACATTAACAGAAGATCTTTTAACAAAACACATTAGCTGTTTCGCCACTTCAATTTCCGCTACTTTGGCACCAGAATTAATTGATTGTAAAACAGGCAATATTTTGGCTCCTTCTTCTACAATTTATTCTCCCACTACTTCTTTTTATTATTGTTATGATTACGATGCTACTACACCGACAAGTTCTTTACTTTCTACTCTTAGTAACATAAATTGGTTAACTGATCCTTCCTTTGAAACAGGTTTAGGTGGCTGGACAGGTGCTGGTTCAGGAAAGCATAGCACGACAAGTATTACCGCCCATGATGGGAATGTATCCCTTCTTACAGGTTTTTATTCCTGTCCCCTTACAGCTGATGGATATGATTATTTTTACTCGCCTGCTTTTACTCTTCCTGTAGGCGAGCCAAAATTGGAATTTTGGTATAGATTTCAAGGATCTGATAGTTGCCCTTATGATCATGCCTATGTAGATCTGTACGATTTCAGTACTGGCAAGACAATTGGGATATTTGACTACTGTTTTCCTGGTGGTTGGGGATGGTTTCGTGATACAGGCTGGAGGAAGGTTAAAATTGATTTGACTCCCTACGCGGGCCATAAAATAATATTATTTGTGGGAACAAAAAATCTTTATGATAGATGGTATAACTCCTGGACCTTTTACGACGAAATTAAGGTAACCGGGCTAGGTGTTATCAGGGGTGATTGGAAAAACTATACTGGAGATAAAACTTCTTTGTTGGTTGATGATGATAGATTAGATTGTATTGAAAGATTATTAAAAGCAATATTTAATAAATCTGCCCAATTACAAGATTTGGTTCAGAGATTGACTCTAAAAATGCAGGAGTTAGACTCAGCCACTAAAAAATTAAAAGACCTCGCCCACAATTGTAAGTGTAGCTATTGTAGAGATCCAATCCATTGTTGCTCTTGTAGCAATCACTGTGACGACGACTCTTGTGAGTGTTCATGTCCTAGTCACGATTGTGATTATTGCTGTGATAAAGGGGGTGTTGACCCTTGTCACACGAATAGAAGCCAAATGAATGATTTAAGAATAAATGATATTCCGCCTATTATTGAGGAGATTGAAAAATTGAGAATTGAGATTTATTCTTTAATATATGGAGCAAGTACGAGCACGAGTCAATATGTAAGGTGGTATCCGAATGCCTGGGGGCTAGGTTCCAGCTCCACTCTTTCTCACTATTACGATCTTACTTTAAGCAACAATACCCCTCTTCGTACCTGGGATGTAAGCGTGAATTCCCGCTTTTTGACCATTGAAGAGGCTTTAGATAGGTTAAGTAAATTTATTGCAGATTGGGGGAAAGACCTTTCTAATTTAGATAGCGCCAGACAAAAAATGGAAGAGCCTTATGGAGATAGATTAACCTTAATGGAGTTTTATAGGGAAAAGCACAAAGCAAAAAAGAAGTATGTTAACAAGAGCTCCAATTTTAGAGATTATTTTGGTAATCCTATTCCAATTGATAGATATTGTTATAAGTTTGAATGCCAAAATTCAACCCCTGAAGGGCTATGTGTAGGATGTAAGCTCAACTCTGCCAAGAGTGTTTGTGCCATATTTTCTGCTATCCCTCTTACTCTTTATTATTTATATGATGGGGATCCTGCTACTTTTTATTTACATTCTGATAATTTAAAAGAGCGTTTTGTAGGTCAAAAGGTAAAAATTAAGCATAGTATAGATGTAGAGAAGGGAGAAGCAGGTTTTATTAAAAGCCTAATCCCTATTGGAGAGACAGTAGATGAGGCAAAAGAGCTTGGTGATCTTATTAAAAGTAGCTTAGAAAAAATATATGATAACTTAGATGAGGCAAAATCACGGGCTTTATCTGCCAGAGATGCAGCTCGCCGTGCAATTGATAATGCCTGGGACCTAATTGATATGACCAGCCAAGGGGATGATAATGGTGAAGATTGTGTTCATTTTTGTAGAGGGCCTGGTTATCCTACTTTAGGAGCTCTTTGCCATGCAAGTTGTGTTACTTATGATGCAGATTGCTGTTGTGACTGTTATCCAGATCCCGGGGAAGATTGTGAGTGTGATGCCAGCTGTATAGTAAGACGGCATTGTGGTTCTTGTTATGGAAGTGTCTGTCCTTTTGGGAGTATAGATTCTGATTATAGTCACATTCATAGTGAATACCAGAACATTCGCAATCTTTTGTCTGGTATTAATACTAATCTTGAAAACATCATTGATGGTTTTCAAAGATTTTATAATTTGACAAGAGCAAAAAATTTACAGCCCAGAGATCCTAATCGTTGCACTATTTTACACAAGCTTGCTATTTCAAGAGAAAGATTAAAAAAGTGTATCACAGGTTACGGAGTTCCTTATAAAAAACTTACTACCGAAAAAAGGGTTGTTTCTTGTGAAATGACCTTAGATTTAATTCAAACCGGAATAGTAGCCCTTTCGCCACTCTTTCCCTATCCTCCTTCTTCTACCTGTCTAAACTGCTATCCCTACAATAGCAAAAAACTTTCTCTTTCACAAAAACAAGATTGCTTAAATAACCGTTTTACCCATACCTGCGAAAGCGCCATTCATTATTTGGTAAATAATTTTTATTGTATCCAAAGAGCTCAGCAATAAAGAAATTCTATGAAAAAAATGCTATTTTTCTTTCTCTTCCTTTTTTTCTTTCTTCTCTTGCCTCTTTTTTCTCTTTCTCAAGA
>CAZJYT010000031.1:0-10961 GCA_964550325.1 uncultured Candidatus Saccharibacteria bacterium
AAGCTCTTTTGGCAAAAAAAATGGGCAAAAAAAGAATAATTGCTGAAACTGGAGCTGGACAACACGGAGTAGCAACTGCTATGGCTTCCCGGGTAGTGGGTTTAAGATGCGAGATTTATATGGGAAAAGAGGATATAGAAAGGCAACAATTAAATGTCTTTAGAATGGGGCTTTTGGGAGCTAAGGTAATTCCAGTAGATACAGGCTCCCAAACCCTAAAAGATGCCATTAACGAAGCCATTAGAGATTGGTTAACAAATATCAAAACGACCTATTATCTTATTGGAAGCGTGGTAGGTCCTCATCCTTATCCGGTAATGGTGAGGGAATTTCAAAGGGTAATTGGAAAGGAAGCAAAAAGGCAAATTTTAGAAAAAGAAAAGAAGCTTCCCAAAACAATTTTTGCTTGTGTTGGAGGAGGAAGCAATGCTATGGGAACCTTTTATGATTTTCTCGAAGAAAAGGTGGAATTGATTGGAGTGGAGGCAGGAGGAAAGGGAATAAAATCTGGAGCCCATGGAGCTACCCTTTGGGCAGGAAGAGAGGGAGTTTTACACGGAATGTATAGCAAATTCCTTCAAGATAGATTTGGACAAATAAAAGTTTCCCATTCCATTGCTGCCGGCTTGGATTATCCGGGCGTGGGACCTGAATTGGTTTATTTGCTTAAAAAGGGAAGGATAAAGATAACCTTTGCCACTGATAAGGAGGCAATCTCTGCTTTTAAAATTTTAAGCCAAGAAGAAGGAATTATTCCCGCTTTAGAGAGTAGCCATGCCTTATTTAAAGCCATTCAATATGCAAAAAAACTATCAAAGAAAGATTCCATTTTGGTAAATCTTTCTGGTAGAGGTGATAAAGATATTTTCTTGGTAGCTAAAAAATTAGGAGTAAAAATATGAGAATAAAAGAGAAATTTAAAGAATTGAAAAAGAAGAAAGAAGGAGCCCTTATTGGCTTTGTTACCGTAGGGGATCCCACAGAAAAAGATACCCTTTCTATTTGTAATTCTTTAATAAAAGGAGGAATAGATATGATTGAATTGGGGTTGCCCTTTTCTGATCCCATCGCTGACGGCCCCACCATCCAAAAAGCTACCTTTAGAGCCCTAAAATCTGGAATGAATCCTAATCTTTATTTTGAGACGGTAGAGAAAATAAAAGGGATTCCAAAAATTTGCCTTACTTATTATAATTTAGTTCTCCAGAGAGGATTAGAAAAATTCGTCAGAGATTGTAAGGGGGCGGGAATTTCTGGCTTAATTGTGCCAGACCTGCCCATAGAAGAAGCCTCTCCTTTGTTATCTTTTTGTGAGAAATATGGAATAGACCTGATATTTTTGGTAGCTCCTACTACTAACGATGAAAGATTAAAAAAAATTATTAAAGTGACAAAAGGATTTTTGTATTTAGTTTCATTATTGGGAGTGACGGGAGCAAGGGAGAAGCTCTCAGAGTATATAAAACCTATGATTTCAAGAATAAGGAAAGTCTCAAGGGAGGTGAAAATTGCGGTGGGTTTTGGAATCTCAAAGCCAAGCCATGTGAAAGAAATTTTGAGGGCAGGTGGTGATGGTGTAATTTTGGGAAGTGCTTTTATTAAAATCATTGAGAAGAATTTAAACCAAAAAGGAAAAATGCTCTCTGAACTTGAAAAATTTACCCGGCAACTAAAAAGAAATTGCTCTTTATGACTCTTTCTGAAGTAAAAGAGTTTTTGGTGGATCTCTTTTTTCCCAAGGTTTGTCTTCTTTGCAAAAGAGAAGGGGAGTATCTCTGCGAAGATTGTAGAGCGACCTTAGATTTTACAAAAGACTTTTTTTGCCTTTGCGACCCACCAAAAAAAATTTCCTTTCCTGGAAAGTGTGAAAAGTGTCAACACAAAAATTTAGATGGCTTATTTTTTCCTTTTTCTTATCGCGACCCTTTAATCAAAAAACTCATTCATAATTTTAAATACGAACCCTTTGTTAGAGAATTAGCTGTTTCTTTTGCTCTTTGCTTGAAAGATTATCTTCTTTCTTTGGATACCAAAATTGACCTCTCTGATTTTCTTGTTTTGCCTGTTCCTATAGAAAAAAGAAAACTAAAATGGCGAGGATACAATCAGGCAGAGGAATTGGCAAAATATTTTTGCAAAGAATTTGATTTAGAGCTGAAGACAGATATTTTAGTAAAAATAAAAAACACCCCTTCCCAGACAGAACTAAATAAAAAAGAGAGAAAAGCGAATGTAAGAAATTGCTTCCAAATAAAAAGGAAAGAAGAGATAAAGGGCAGGAAAATTTTATTAATTGATGATGTCTATACTACCGGGGCTACCTTAGAAGAAATCGCAAAAATCTTAAAAAAATCTGGAGCAAAAAGTGTCTTTGCCCAGGTCTTGGCAAGAGGAGAATAATGAGAAAAAAATCAAAAATTGCGGTTCCAATTTTTTTAAATAAGGACTTTGGAAGGTTGAGGGAAAAGATAAGAGAGGCGAAGAAAAGAGGAGGAGAGGCAATAGAGTTGAGGGGAGATTCTTTTTCAGAAATTAGAGAGGAAGACTTGGAAAAATTGAGAGAGATTTGTCAAAAAGAAAAGATTTTAGCTATTTTCACCCTTAGAGATAAAGAAGAGGGAGGAAAACTTTCTTTTCCTTTTGTGACAAAATTGAGATTGATAAAAAAAGCCCTTTCTTTAAACTTTGAATTTTTGGATTTGGAGTGGAAATTTTTAGAAAGATTAAAAACTGGCTGGAAAAGACTAAAAGGTAAATCAAGAACAAAATTAATCTTGAGTTATCACAATTTTAAAAAAAGATACACCCTCCCCGAGTTAAAAAGAATAAAAAATAAAATTTCAAGCTTCCATCCAGATATTGTCAAAATTGCTATCTTTTCTTTTGGTGAAAGGGAAAACAAGGCGGTTTTAGAATTAATTAAAAGAGAAAAAAATATAATTGGGATTGCAATGGGAGAGAAGGGAAAGAAGGCAAGATTAGAAGGAATATTTTATAACTTTTTCTCTTATTTTTCTTTAAATGAAAAGAGTGCCCCGGGGCAATTGAGCTTAGAGGATTTAAAAACCTGGCAAAAGATTCTGGCTTTGAGAAAAAAATTAGATAAAATATCTGAAAGATTAATTAGGCTTTTAGCAAAAAGAAAAGAATTGGTAGTTAATCTAAAGGCAATGAAAAAAGAACTTAATTTGGAAATTGAAGACAGAGAAAGAGAAAGAGAGGTTTTAAAAGGAGTAAAAGAATTGGCAAAAAGAGAAAATTTAGATCCGGTAATGATAAAAAAAATCTTCAAAATCTTAATTGAAAATGCCAAAAAAATTCAAAAAGATTAAGTTAGCCTTTCAAGGAGAGAAGGGGGCTTTTTCTGAGATTGCAGGTTTTAGCTTTTTTGGAAAAGAAATTGAAACCATCCCCTCTTTATCATTTAGAGAGGTATTTGAGAAGGTAGAAAGGGAGGAGGCAGATTTTGGAATAATTCCCATTGAAAATTCTTTAGGGGGGACAATTGGAGAAAACTATAATCTCCTTTTAGATTTTCCCTTAAAAATTTATGGAGAGACAATTTTAAAAATTGAGCATTGTTTAATTGGAAAAAAAGATACAAAGATTGAAGATATTAAAAGGGTCTATTCTCATTGGCAGGCTCTAAATCAATGTAGGGACTTTTTAGAAAAATTTAAAATAAAAGCTATTCCTGTCTATGATACCGCGGGAGCTGTGAAAATGTTAAAAAAACAAAGAGAAAAAGATGTAGGGGCTATTGCCAGTGAAAGAGCGGGAAGAATCTATAAGATGAAAATTTTAAAAAAGGGTATTGAGACAAACAAAAAAAATTTTACCCGATTTTTTGTCATCTCAAAAAAACCTGCCAAAAAAATAAAAAATAGCAAAACCTCTATTGTCTTTGGGTTAAAACACATCCCAGGCGCTCTTTTTGAGGCTTTAAAACCCTTTGCTAAAAGAAAGATAAACCTGACAAAGATTGAATCCCGGCCAATTATTGGAAAATGGGGAGAGTATCATTTTTATTTAGATTTTAAGGGACATCAAAGAGATGAAAAGATTTCTTCTGCTTTAAAAGAATTAGAAAGAAAAACCACTTTTTTAAGAATCTTGGGTTCTTATCCCGAGGCAAAAATTTAAAAGTCTCTTTTTATGAATATGAAAATGTATTTGCTAACCAATTTATATTTGATAACCGATTTGGTAAAGAATTATTAGAGGCATCTTGCCTCGGTAAAGAAATTCCAGGAAGTTGTTTAGTATATATGAAAATAAAAACTATTGGCATTATTGGAGGAAGGGGAAAAATGGGAAGTTGGTTTGCCAATTTTTTTGCCAAGGAGGGAATAGAGGTTTTCATTTCAGATGTTAAAAAGGAGAAATTACCAAAAAGATTAAAAAATCCAAGAATAAATTTCTTTCAAGACAATAAAGAATTAGTAAAAAAGGTAGACTTTATTTTAATTTCTGTATTATTTAAAGATTTTTTAAAGGTGGTAAAAGAGATTTCTCCTCTGGTAAAAAAAGAACAAAAAATTTTAGATATTTTAAGCATCAAAGAAAAACCAGTAGAAATTATGCATAGCTTTTTTAAAAAAAATATAACCTTGGGAACCCACCCTTTATTTGGACCAAAAACCAAGTCCACCAGACACAATTTTCTCCTTACTCCCACCAACAAAAAAGAAAGAGATTTTGCCAAAGATTTTAAAGAGTGGTTAGAAAAAAGAAACTTTAGGGTAAAAATTCTCTCTCCAAAAGAGCATGATGAATTTATGACTGAAATTTTGGGATTTCCCCATTTTGTTGCTTTGGTTTCAGGTTCTACTATTTTAGATTTTGATAAAGAAAGACTAATGAATGTTTTAGGTCCCTCTTTTAAGAAATTACTGAGCTTAATTAAAAATGTTGCCTTTTCCTCTCCTGAGTTTTATAGTGATTTACACTTTCATCTCCCAAAAATAGAAGAAATTGAGAAAAAATTTGAAGAAAATGTCAAAAAATGGAACCTAATTATTAAGAGAAAAGACAAAGAAAGATTTATCCAAGAAATGCTCAAAATTAGAGACTTTTTTCAAACAAATGTTGGTTGAGGTTAAAAAAAGTGAATTATTGGGTAGAATGAAGGCTCCTTCCTCAAAGAGCTATACCCACCGGGCTTTAATTTTATCTGCATTGGCAAAGGGAAAAAGCAGAATTTTTAATCCCTTAATTTGCGATGATACAATAGCCACCCTTAATTGCTTAGAAAAAATTGGGATAAGAATAAAAAAGAAAAAAGAATTTTGGGAAATAGAGGGAGGAAATTTAAAACCTCCAAAAGAAATTTTATTTTGCAAAGAATCTGGCACTACTTTTAGACTCATAATTGCTGTTTGCTCTTTGATAAAAGGAAGATGTATTTTGAGCGGGGAAAGCTCTCTTTTAAAAAGGCCGATTCTTCCTTTACTTTCTGCTTTGAGAAAATTGGGAGTGAAGTGTAAAAAGGAAAAAAATAAGATAATTTTGGAAAATAACTTTTTGGGAGGGAAGACCAAAATTAGGGGAGATATTAGCTCCCAATTTATCTCTGCTTTACTTTTAATTTCTCCTTTTTGTCAAAAAGAAGTAGAAATTATCCTTACTACTCCCTTGGAATCAACACCATATCTTTTGATCACCCTTGAGATGCAAAATGAATTTGGGGTAAAGATTGAATGCTCAAAAGATTTAAGGAGATTTAAAATTAAAAGACAGAATTACAGAAATAGGGACTATTTCGTAGAAGGAGATTGGTCTTCAGCTTCTCCTTTTTTGGTAGGAGGAGCAATAGCGGGAAGGGTGGAGATTAAAGGTTTGAATTTTGAGAGTATTCAGGCAGACAAAAAAATCATAGAGGTATTAAAAAAAGCAGGGGCGGGAGTTATAATAAAAAATGGAAAAATAAAAGTGAAAAGGTCTTCTTTAAGGGCTTTTTCTTTTAATGTAAAAGATTGTCCTGATCTTTTCCCAATAATTTGTGTTTTAGCCTCAAGGACAGAAGGAGAAAGTGAAATTTCAGGAATTAGGAGGCTAAAATTTAAAGAATCAAATAGGTTAGAGGAAATGAGAAAGGGTTTGAAAAGAATAGGTATTGGAGTGAGGAGAAGAGGGGATAGCTTTTTTGTGAGAGGGGGGATACCAAAAGGAGGAGAGATTGAAACAAAAGATCATCGGATTGCAATGGCTTTTTCCATCTTGGGATTGGTAAGTGAAAAGAAGATAGTAATTAAAAATGGAGAGTGCGTTGTAAAGTCATACCCCAATTATTGGGAAGAATTAAAGAAATTAAAAGCCCATATTAAAATTGAAGATGGGAAATAGTTTTGGAAAACTCTTTAAAATTACTACTTTTGGGGAAAGCCATGGAAGGTGTGTTGGGGTGGTAATTGATGGTTGTCCTGCGGGTTTAAAATTGGAGAAAGGAGATATCCAAAAAGAATTAGAAAAAAGGAAACCGAAAGCAGAAGAAATCTCTACCGGGAGAAAAGAAAGAGATGAGGTGGAAATTTTATCCGGCGTTTATAAAAACTATACTACCGGTGCTCCCATTTGCCTTTTGGTTTGGAATAAAAGAGCGAGATCAAAAGATTATGAAGAAATTGAGAAGGGATTGGTGAGACCAGGACATGCAGATTTCACATCTCTTTTCAAATATGGAGGATTTTCAGATTTAAGAGGAGGAGGGAGATTTTCGGGGAGAATCACTGTTTCTTTTGTGATGGCAGGAGCGGTGGCAAAAAAGATATTAAAAGAGAGATTAAAAATAGAGATTTTAGCCCATACCATCCAAATTGGAGAGAAAAAGGTAGAAAAAGTTAAAATTTCAGAGATTAGAAAAAATGTTTACAAGAATAAAATGCGCTGTGCCAATCTGAAGGTGGCAGAAGAAATGGAAAAATTGGTAGAGAAGATAAGAAGGGAAGGGGATAGCATTGGGGGAAAAATTGAAGCTATTTGTTTAAATTTACCCTTGGGCTTGGGAGAGCCAATTTTTGATAATTTGGATGGAGAAATTGCCAAAGCCCTTTTTGCTATTCCGGGAGTGAAAGGAGTGGAGTTTGGAAGGGGATTTGGGGTGGTAAGATTGAAGGGTTCTCAAAACAATGATTTATTTAGGATTAAAAAAGGAAAAATCGTCACTGAGACCAACAATAGTGGCGGGGTTTTGGGAGGAATTTCTAATGGTATGCCCTTAGTGGTGAGAATAGCCTTGAAACCCCCTTCTTCTATTTTTTTACCCCAAAAAACGGTAAATGTAAGGAAGAGAAAAGAGGAGATTTTAAGACTAAAAGGAAGGCATGATACCTGTTTTGTTCCTCGGGCGGTGCCGGTGGTAGAATCTATTTTGGCAATTGTAATTTGTGATTTTGCCCAAAGGGCAGGTTTAATAGAAAGGGTAATAAAAGGTCAAAATTAAAAATAAAAATTTTAAAAGATTATGGCAAATAGAGCTTTATTGGTAATTGATATGCAAAATGATTTTGCCCATCCAAAAGGCCGTTTATTTTTGAAAAACAACCTAAAAATAATTCCGAGAATAAAAAAAGAGATTGAAAACTGCAGAAGAAAGAAAATTAAAATTTTTTTTACCAAAGATTGGCACAAAAGAAATGATAAAGAGTTTAAAATTTGGCCTAAGCATTGCCTTGAAAATAGTTGGGGAGCAGAGATTGTGAAGGAGTTAACTCCTCAAAAAGAAGATATCATTATTAAAAAGAGAACATATTCCGCCTTTTTTGAGACAGATTTAGACAAGATATTGAAAAAATTTAAAATTAAAAAACTCATTTTTACTGGCTGTGTTACCAACATCTGCGTCTTATTCACAGCCTTTGATGCCTTTAAATTGGATTATGAGATTTTGCTAAAGGAGGATTGTTTGGGATATATTGACAAAAAATCGCACAATTTTGCTCTCTCTCTAATGAAAAAACTCTTTTTGGCAAAATATGTCTAAGAGTTTAACTTTATTTACAGATTTATATGAGCTGACAATGGCTCAAACCTATTATTTTAAGACGGAAAATCCAAAGGCTATCTTTGAGTTATTTTTTAGAGAATTGCCAAAAAATAGGGGCTACTTAATTTCTCTTGGACTGAAAGAAATTTGTGAGTTTTTAGAGAATTTCCATTTTGAAAAAGAAGACTTAGATTATCTAAGAGAAAAGGGATTTAAAAAAGAATTTTTGGAGTTTTTGAAAAATTTGAGATTTAAAGGAGATTTGTGGGCAACCGAAGAGGGAGAGTTGGTCTTTCCAAATGAGCCGATGATTAGGATTAGAACTTCCATTATTGAAGCCCAAATTTTTGAGACCTTTTTTCTAAATACCATTTCTTTTCAAAGTTTGATTGCTACCAAAGCCTCAAGAGTGGTAAAGTCAGCCAAAGGAAAACCGGTGGTAGATTTTGGTTCAAGAAGAGCGCAGGGAATAGATGCTGGATTAAAGGCAGCAAAGGCAAGTTATATTGGAGGTTGTATTGGCACCTCTAATGTCTTAGCTGGAAAAATTTATCAAATTCCCATTTTTGGAACAATGGCTCATTCTTTTGTTCAGGCTTTTAAAAAGGAAGAAGAGGCTTTTAAGGCTTGGCTTAAAATGTGGGGAGAAGATACTATTTTGTTGGTAGATACCTATGACACTATTTCTGGAACAAAAAAGGCAATTGAGGTTTGTAGAAAATTAGGTATGAAAAATTTAAAAGGAATAAGGTTAGACTCTGGCGATAAGCTAACTCTCTCAAAAAAGATAAGGAAAATTTTAGATAAAGCCCATTTTTACTCAACCAAGATATTCGTCAGTGGAAACCTAAATGAATATGTGATTGAGGAATTCCTCAAAAAAAGAGCTAAGATGGATGCCTTTGGTGTTGGGACAAGTTTGGTAGTTTCAGATGATACTCCTTTTTTAGATAGTGCCTACAAATTGGTAGGGATTGAAAGAGAGGGAATTTTCCAATCTACAATGAAAATTGGAGAAAAGGAAAAAATGACCCTCCCAGGAGCTAAACAGGTTTTTAGGATAGAAAAAAGAGGAAGGTTTTTAAAAGATGTCATTGGTTTAGAAGAAGAGAATCTAAAAGGAAAGAAGATTTTAAAGCAGATCTTCAAAAATGGAAGATTAATCTTGTGCTTTCCTTCTCTTTCTGTGGTAAGAGAAAGGGTAAAAGAGAATTTGAAAAAATTACCTCAAAAATATCAGAAAATTAATAATCCTTCAAAATATCCTGTAGAGATTAGCAAAGGGCTTTTAGATTTGAAAAAGAAAACCTTAAAAGAAATATCATCTTGTTAAACAATGTATATCTTAGGCATTGAAACCTCTTGTGACGATACATCTATTAGTTTGATTTCGGCAGAACTCATAAATTCTTTTTTTAAGGTAAAAATCCTCTCTGATGTTGTTTCCTCGCAGGTAAAATTACATCAAAAATATGGAGGGGTATATCCTTTTTTGGCAAGGAGAGAACATCAGAAAAATCTGCCTTTGGTTTTTGAAAAAGTCTTAAAAGAAGCTAATTTTAAATCTTTGTCAAAAATAGCTCTCATTGGGGTAACTGTGGGTCCTGGTTTAGAACCATGCCTCTGGCAGGGAATAAATTTTGCTAAGAAATTGGCAAAAAAATGGAACATCCCGCTTTTACCCGTAAATCACATTGAAGCCCACTTTTTGGTGAATTTAATGAATAAAAAAATAAAGCCTTCAAGATTATTTCCTGCAGTTTCTCTGGTAGTTTCTGGAGGTCACACAGAATTGATTTTAATTGAAAACATAGGAAAATATAAATTGTTAGGTGAGACAAGAGATGATGCTGCCGGAGAATGTTTTGACAAAACCGCAAGAATTTTAGGCTTAGGTTATCCCGGCGGTCCAGAGATTAACAAAGAAGCTAAAAAATTCAAAACTTCTGAGTTTAATATTTCCTTGCCCCGGCCAATGATTCATCAAAAAAATTATGATTTTTCTTTTGCGGGACTAAAAACCGCCGTCTTATATGAGACAAGAAAGAGAAAAGTGCCTCAGAAAAAATCAAAAAAGTATATCCAAGAAATGGCAAAAGAGATTCAACAGGCTATTTTAGATGTTTTGATTTTTAAAACATTAAGGGCAATAAAAGAGTTTAGAGCAAAATCTTTGTTTTTAGGAGGAGGTGTTACTGCAAATGATGAGTTGAGAAAACAATTGAAAGAGAAAATAAAAGAAGAAAAAAAAGATATAAGGCTTTTTATTCCAAAAAAGAAATTCTGCACAGATAATGCGACAATGGTAGCTGTAGTTGGTTTTTTTCATCAAAAAAAAGCTACCACTCAATTTGAAAAAATAAGGGCTATTCCACAATTGAAGATAACCCAAACTTGATTAATCTTTCTATCTCTTCCGCATTTGCTAACAATTTTGGAAGAAGGTAAACAAAATTAACTTTAAAGATTTGCCAGAATTGCAAAGATTGTAAATATGGAGCTGTTTGTAAAGGCGGCTGTAATGTTATGTCTTATACCCTTACCGGACAATTTCATAACAACCCCTTGAAATTTAAAATCCAAATGCTATTATTCTGAGAAACTTTTTGTCCATTCTGGCTCAGCTGGATGGCTGTCGCTTTTTAAGATTTCTCGCCAAGCCTCATCAGTTAATCTATTTTTCATTGGTTGCTTGAATTCGTAATAGCTGAAAACTGGGCCCACACCTACCAAGATGTATCCTTGGGGAAGTTTGTAAGCTACAACTAAGGTTTTAATATAACCTATCCCTTCTTCTAAAACTTTTTTGGTATTTCCTTCAGTATGAACATCAGCAATTAAGGTGGTTTTAAATATATCAGGGTCAGTTTCACCTTCAGCAACAAATTTTATTACTCCTTCTGAAATACTGCCAAAATTCTCAATAAAATCATATTCTTTTTCAGTTAAAGGTTTATTTTCTAATTCTTTTTTGGAG
>CAZJYT010000032.1:0-10758 GCA_964550325.1 uncultured Candidatus Saccharibacteria bacterium
AAGGAAGCAAAAGAAATACCAAAAATAAGGTTTTGGTTTTGCCAATTTTATCTGAGAGCCAGCCACAGGGTATTCCTAAAAATTTAGCCGAGGCATAAAGTAAATAAATTAAACTAATTTCAGAAGCTGTGGCAATTTGAGCAAAATATGAAGGTAAAATCCTGGAAACCAAATTGAAGCCACTTGACCAAACTGCCTGAATTGCCAAAGGGAGATTTTTTCTCATTTTCCAAATCTTCTCTCTCTCTGTCTGAAAGAGATAAGAGCTAATTCCAAGTCTTTCTCACTAAAGTCTGGCCAAAATCGAGAGCAAAAATATAATTCAGAATAAGCAGCTTGCCATAATAAAAAATTAGAGAGCCTCTTTTCTCTTCCAGTTCTGATTATTAAATCAACATCGCTAGTCCAAAGATATTTCTTAATGGTTTCTTCTGTTATTTTTTCTGGAGGAATTTTTTTCTCAATAATCTTTTTAACCGCATGTAAAATCTCTGTCCTTCCTCCATAACTTAAGGCTAAATTCAAAACCATTCCTTTATTTTTCTCACTTTCTTTTTCTACTTTTAAAATCTTCTTTTGTAGTTTTTTAGGGAAAAAACTTAAGTCTCCAACTATTTTTACTCTGATTTCATTTTTTAAAATGTGAGGAAAATGGTTAGAAAAAGCTTTTTCTGCTAATTTCATCAGCCAATTAATTTCTCTTTTTTCTCTTTTCCAATTTTCTGTAGAGAAAACAAATAAGGTAAGGATTTTTATTCCTTTTTTTTGACAATACTCAATAATCCTTAAGGCAGTTTCTAAACCTTTTTTGTGTCCTTCATAAACTGGCAATCCCCTTTCTTTTGCCCATCTTCTATTTCCATCCAAAATAATTCCTAAATGTTCTGGTAATGTTTTCATAATAAAAAATCACTCTCAATTTGCCAATTTTTTGGAAAAATCCAGGGAAATTTAAATAAGAAATAAGCTATTTTAACTAGATTTTTTGAAACAAAAATTTTTGGTAAAAAGAATCTTTCAACCTCTTTTTTATATTTTAAAAAATCTGGAAAATTTTTCAAGAGAAGCTCACAGGCTATTAATCCCCAAATTACTCCTCCCCCACTCCAAGGCTTAGTAAGACCCATTGCATCTCCACAGAGGGTAATCCGAGAATTTCTTGGTAGAATCAATCCTTGAGGAATTAGGGCAGATTTAATTTCTGAAATAGTGATTTTTCTTTCTTTCAAAAATCTCTGAAATAAAAAATTTGCTTTTTTGGGCTTTTCAATTATTCCATATTCTTTTTTTTCTCCTCTGGGAATCTTCCAAATAAATCCCTTTTCCGTGGGCCAAATCTCTACAAAATTTGAAAAGTCTTTTTCTTTTACAAATCCCTGAATTCCCAACCTAAATTCAGGCTTTCTCTCCTTTAATCTTTCTCTTAAAAAAGAGTTTACTCCATCACACCCAATAATTTTTTCAAAATAATTTTCTATCTTTGGAAAATTTTTTGAGGTAACCTGATAATTCAATAGAATTTTTGCTCCTGCCTTTCGTGATAAATCAGCTAATAACCTATCTAACTCATTGTGATTAATTACTAACATTTCTCTTGAAAATTTAATCTTGATATCTTTTTGAGAAAGATGTAAAAAGAAAAATTGAATTTTATTTTTAATTAATTTTTTACTTTCTGGAATAAAATCCAAAATTCTTTCAGAGAAAAGTCCAGAACAGCACTCTTTACCTATCCTTTCCTTTTTCTCAAAAATCACTACCTGCTCTCCTTTTTGAGACAATTTCCACCCTAAATATAGACCGCAAACCCCAGCTCCAACAATTGCTATTCTCATAAGACTTTTTAATTTGACTTTTTAGAAAATTTTTGGGAAAATAATTATGATTTCCCAATAAAAAATAATACAAAAAAATATGGCTAAAACAAAATC
Source organism: uncultured Candidatus Saccharibacteria bacterium (assembly GCA_964550325.1). Taxonomy (GTDB): domain Bacteria; phylum Patescibacteriota; class Minisyncoccia; order Minisyncoccales; family CAZJYT01; genus CAZJYT01. The sequence goes on from CAZJYT010000032.1 coordinate 1,932, forward strand.
CGCAGGTTCAACAAGATTAGGTAGAGACTCTCTACCAAAATATTTAGGGGTAAAACTTTTTGATGGACAAAAAGCTAAACCTGGAGCAATTATTATTAGACAGAGAGGAAGTAAATTTTTACCTGGGAAAAATGTAAGAATGGGAAGGGACTATACCTTATATGCAATAAAAGCCGGGAGGGTTAAGTTTAAGACTAAAAAGAAAATAAGATTTGATGGTTCAAAAAGAAAAGTAAAGGTTGTTAGTGTGGAATAGCACATCTTACAAATTCTCTAAATAGAGGGTGAGGATTTAAGGGCCGTGATTTAAATTCTGGATGGAATTGGACTCCTACGAAAAAAGGATGATCTTTTAGCTCAATTATTTCCACTAAATTTCTTTCAGGATTTATTCCAGCGATTACTAAACCATTCTTTTCAAGAATCTCTCTAAATTTGTTATTAAATTCATATCTATGACGATGTCTTTCTTTTACAATTAAGGACTGAGATGTAATTTTTTCTCTTTTTTTTCTTTGATAGGCTTTGAAACTTAAAGTTTTTGGATAAATTAGACATTTAAAAGCTCCTAATCTCATTGTCCCTCCATATCTTTTTTCTTTTAAAAGTATTTTTTGCTCTGGCATTACATCAATTACGGGATAAGGAGTTTTAGGGTTAAACTCAGTGGAATGAGCATCTTTTAATCCACACATATTTCTCGCAAATTCTATTGTTGCTAATTGCATTCCTAAGCATAGTCCCAAGAATGGAATTTTTTTTGTTCTACAGTATTTAATTGCTTTAATTTTGCCTTCTATTCCCCTTTTTCCAAATCCCCCAGGAATAATAATCCCGTTGAAGTTTTTTAATTCCCTTAATTTCGAAGGACATTTTTCATACATTTCTGCTGATAACCAAAGAATTTCTGGTTCACGATAATAAAACCAGCAAGCATGTTTTATGGCTTCAATTATTGAAATATAAGAATCCATCAGGGTAAATTTTCCAGTTTTAAAATATTTTCCCACTATTCCAACTTTAAAAGGCTTTTTAACATTTTTTATTACATTTACTAATCTTTTCCATTCTCTTAAGTCATTTCTTTTAGGTTTTAAGTCAAACTTTTTCAAGATTTTATTTCCTAATTCTTCTTTTTCAAAATTTAGCGGTACCTCATAAATAGACTCTGCGTCAGGAGCAGAAATTACATTTTTAAAGGCAACATTACAAAAAACGGAAATTTTTTTTCTTCTCGGTTCATCTAACGGTACTGCTGACCTTCCTAAAATAATGTCAGGTTGAATCCCAGCTTCATTGAGTAATCTTACTGAGGTTTGAGTAGGTTTTGTTTTCATCTCACCAATCTTTTTAGGAATAGGCAAATAACTAAGCAAGATAAAAATTACTCTTTGAGGAAAATGTAGTTTCATCATTCTTGCTGCCTCCAAAAATAACATATTTTGGTACTCCCCTACTGTTCCCCCAATTTCAATCAATACAAAATCAGCTTTTGTGGTTTGGGCTACCTTATTTATTCGAGAAATTACCTCATTAGGAATATCAGGTACTACCTCTACACAACGGCCTCCATAGGCAAAATTCCTTTCTTTTTGAATTACAGCTTGATAAATCTTTCCCGTGGTTAGATAGTTGTCCGAGGTTAAATTTTGATCTAAAAATCTTTCATAATGCCCAATATCTTGGTCGCACTCTATTCCATCTTCTGTTACAAAAATTTCTCCATGTTCTAAAGGATTCATTGTTCCTGCATCTACATTGATATAAGGATCAATCTTGATGGCAGTCACACTAAACCCTTTTGATTTCAAGATCTTTCCAATAGAGGCTGTGGCTACTCCTTTCCCGATACCAGACATTACTCCTCCAGCAACAAAAATAAACTTAGTCATTATAATAACTATAAAATTACTTCTTTTTAGTAATAACCAGTTTTATTCGAGACTTAAGATTGTATCCTAAAGAAATTTCTATGGGGAATTCTCCAAGTTCTTTTAAGGGTTGGGGTAAATTAATCTGACTCTTTTCAATGGTAAATCCCATTTCTTTTAGCTTTTCAGAAATTTTTTGACAATTAACTGCCTCAAATAGCTGTTCCTTCTCTCCTACCTTTACTGGAATAACTATTTTTTTGCCCTCAATTTCAGAAGCTAATTTTTTAATTTCTTTTAATTTCTCTTCTACTATTTTAATTTCTTTTTTTCTCTGCGAGATTGCCCACTCAATTGTTTTTTTTGTTGCCAATTTGGCTAACCTTCTTGGAATTAAGAAATTCCTAGCATATCCTGGCTTCACATTCTTTATCTCATATTTCTTTCCTAAGTTTTCAACATCTTGTAATAAAACCACCCGCATAATTTTTTTATTTTATCTTTTTTATAACCTTTATCGCTTCTTCTAACTGGGGATCTTTACCTTCTTTATAGTCTTCTTCTTTCATTTCAATTTCAATATCTGGTTTTACCCCAATTTTATTAATAGCTTTTCCTTTACTAGTAAGCCATTCTGAAGTAGTTATTTTTAAAAGTGAATTATCGCTTAAATAAATAGGTTCTTGAACTAATCCCTTACCAAAAGAGGTCTCCCCAATTAGAAACTTTGCTCTTAGGTTTTCTCTTAAGGCAGAAGCTAAGATCTCTGCTCCAGAGGCTGTTCCTTTATTAATTAAAACTACTAAGGGATATTTTAAAAATCTTTCATTTCCTTTAGCCCTTTTCACAATTTCTTTGTCTTTTTCTTTGATAATCACAATAGGATCTCCTCTTTTTAAAAAGTAGCCTGAAATCTTTATTACCTCACTTAACAATCCACCGGGATTATTTCTCAAATCTAAGATAATTCTATCAATTCCTGGAGAATTCAAGATTTCAAAAGAAATTTTGTTAAATTCCTCATCCGTTCTTTCTGTAAAATGGAAGATTTTGATATAGGCAATATTATTTTCTTTTACTTCCCATCTAACAACAGGAATAGTAATCCTTGCTCTTTTAATTTTAAAATCTCTTGGTTCCTTCCATTCTTCTCTCAAGATGGTGAGGGTAACTTCTGTGCCCTTAGGTCCTTTTATTAGATTTGATGCCTCTTCCAAGGTCATTCCTTCAGTAGAAGTGCCATTTATAAACAAAACCTTATCTCCTGCTCTTAAACCAGCTTTGTAGGCAGGAGTTCCTTCTATGGGAGAGATTACCTGTAACTGATTATCTCTTATTCCAATATACATTCCCACACCCTCATACATTCCTTTTATTTCCTCCTCAATAAATTTTTTGCTCTTTTGAGGGGTAAAAAAATTGGTGTAGGGATCTTTTAGGGTTTTAACCATTCCCTCTATTGCTCCATAAACAATTTCTTTAGGCGTGAGCTTCTCATTATCGATAAAATTATCCTCCAATGCTCGGTAAGCCTCCCAAAAAAGAGAAAAATCCATGTCCTCTGGAGGGCAAATTTTACATTTACTTTTTCCGTAATAAACACCTAAGAGGAAAGTTCCTCCAAGAATAAGAGCATTGAGAATTAAAAAAACTAAAAATCTTTTAAAAAATTTGTTCATAAATTAAATTATGTTAACAAATTTTCACTCTAATTCCAAGCATCCTAAAAGGCTTTCTATTATTCTTTATTAAAGCCTTCAAAAGAAGCTTTTTCGCTTCTTTTTTTAAAACCTCAAATTCCTGAGAGGATAAGGAAAGGGTTTTTGATCTGATATGGGTCTCAAAGTCATAAAATCTATATTTTACCTCAATGGTTTTAAAATAAAGGTTCTCTTTTTTTAATCTCAAATAGATTTCTCTAAGAAGTCTTTCAAAAATTTCAAAAATAAACTTAGCATCCTTGGTATCTTTTTCAAAGGTATGTTGTTTACCAATTGATTTAATAATCTTTTCTGGAATCACCTCACTTTTATCTATCCCTCTCGCTTTCTCATAGATTCTCTCCCCCACTCTACCAAACATTTCCTTTAATTTCTCTCTTGACAGTTTTTTTAAGTCCTTTATCTTATCTACTCCCATTTCTCTTAGTTTCTCACTGGTCCTTGGACCAATGCCGGGAATTTCTTTAATATCTAAGGGGTTCAAAAAATCTTCAATTTCTTCTTCTCTAATTATCAAAATGCCATTAGGCTTGGCTTTCTTTGAAGCAATTTTTGCAATTAATTTATTAGGGCCAATTCCTATTGAAGAGGTTAGTCTTTCTTTTTGGTAAATCTCCTTTTTTATTCTTCTTGCTAATTTTTCCGCAGATTGATAACTCCCAATAAAGCTTATATCCAGAAAACACTCATCCAAAGAAATAATCTCACATTTTTTAGAAAACTTTTTTAAAATTGAAAAAATTCTTTGAGAAATCCTTTTATAAAGATCAATACTAACTGGTAAAAATATTGCCTGGGGGCAAAGAGAAAAGGCTTTGGAAATTGCCATTCCGGAATGAATTCCATATTTTCTTGCTTCATAATTGCAAGTGGAAACCACTCCCCTTCCCTTTTTTGGATCTCCTCCTACCACTAATGGTTTTCCCTTAAAATGGGGGTTTTCTCTTTCCTCAATTTGAGCAAAGAAATAATCCATATCAATATGTAAGATTATTTTTTTCATAAAAAAGCTTAATTAAGACTCTCTTCTTATGATTTCACCAATTAAGTAGTTTGGTTTTGCATTAACAATCTTTATTTTAACAAAATCTCCTAATTTTCCTTCTTTTAATATCACCGCCTTATAAGAAGGAAGTCGAGCCAAAAAGGTATCTTTTCTCTTTTCTGTAATTAAAGCCTCAAATTTTTTCAAAAGATACTTCTTATTTTCTTTTTCACAAATTTCACGAGAGATTTTGGTCAAAATTCTTGATCTTTCTTTTTTTATTTTATCTGGAAAGTCTTTTAATTTAGAAGCAGGCGCTCTTTCTCTCTTTGAGTATTTGAAGATATGCAAGATTTCAGGCTTTATTTTTTTTACTATTTTTACTGTTTCTTGGAAATCTTTTTCAGTCTCCATAGGAAAACCCAAGATGATGTCTGTTGCTAAAAGTGAGTTTTTAAATTTTTTCTTAAATTGAGAAATCAATTTTAAAATTTCTTTTAGCTTGTAGCCTCTATTCATTGCCTTCAAAATCCTTTCTGAACCAGACTGTAAAGGGAGATGTAAAAATTTATAAATTTTTTCTGACTCCATTAATTTCAAAATCTTGGAAAAAATTCTTTTGGCAAAAAAAGGATTCATCATCCCAAATCTTACTCTAAAATTTTCCTTTATCTTTAAAATCTCATTTAATAAATCTGGCAATGAAGGCTTTCCTCTATCTAATCCATAGATTGCTAAATCCTGTGAGGTTAATTGAATCTCTTTAAAACCCAAATCCAAAGCCTTCTCAATTTTTCTCAGAATTTCTTTTTCATCAAAACTTTTCAATTTTCCTCTGGCAAACCTTGAGACACAATAGCTACAACTTCCCAAACACCCTTCAGAAATTGGAATTATCACAAATGCCCTATTCTTTCTTTTTTTAATTGGGAGATATTTAATCTTGCTAAAGTTTCTTTCTTTGAGAAAGATTGATTTCTTGTTTTCAAAAATTCTCTTTACAACAATTGGTAAAGAGAGGAGATTTTTAGGTCCTAAAATTCCATCAGCGAGTTTTTTGCAGACTTTGAAAGAAATCAAAGGGAGACATCCTGCTAAAATGACTCTTTTGTTTTTCTTTTTTAATTCCCTTATCCTCTTTATAATCTTTCTCTCTGTCTTTTCCACTACTCCACAAGAATTTATCACCACAAAATCTGCCTCTTTCTCTGAACTAAATTGGTAGTTATTTTTTTCTAAAATCTCTCTTATAATTTCAGAATCTGCTTGATTTAATTTACAACCATAAGTTTCAAGATAGAATTTTTTCATCTTGCAATATTTCCTCTAAAGAGTCTTTAAAGATTTTAAATGTCTTTTCATCAAAAAGGCAAAATATTACCTTTTTTAAATTTGTTTTACCCTTAAGGTACTTAATAGCGGTTTTTAGCATAATTTTTGACGCTCTTTTTTTAGGAAAGCCAAAAATACCAGTGCTTATAGCGGGAAAGGCAATAGAATTTATTTTTTTCTCATCTGCTAATTTTAAAGAATTTAAAATGGCATTTTTTAGCTTTTCTTCCTCATTTCCTTCGCCCCATCTGGGACCTACTGCATGGATTACATATTTTGCTTTTAATTTTCCAGCGGTTGTAATTACTGCCTTCCCTACTTCACAATATCCAATTTTATCTGATTCCTCTTGGATTATCTTTCCTCCCTTTCTTATTATGGCTCCTGCTACTCCTCCCCCATGTTTTAAAAATTCATTGGCAGCATTCACAATGGCATCTGTTTCCATTTCTGTAATATCTCCCTTTACTAATTCCAAAATTTTATTTTTAATTGTTTTTTTCATAATCTAAATAATCTTTTAGCATTTTCAAAAGTTAAAAGGGCTACTTTTTCAAAGGAGACTTTTTTAATCTCTGCAATTTTTTCAGCTACTAATTTCACAGAAAAAGGGGTATTTCTTTCTCTTTTTTGAAGAGGATGCAAATAGGGAGCGTCGGTCTCTAATAACATTCTTTCTAAAGGAGTTTTCTCTATTACTTCTGTGAGATCTCTTTTAAAAATTATCCCATTAAAACCCAAATAAAGACCCATTTTAAGATATTTTTGGGCTTCTTCCCAGGTTCCAGTAAAGCAATGGACAACCCCAGAAAGAGAAGAGTTTCTTTTAAGATAATCAGAAAGGAGATTTATTAACTCCTGGTGGGCAAATCTACAATGAAAAATAATGGGTAATTTCATTTCCCTTCCTAATTCTAACTGGTTTAATAGAGCCATTTTTTGCTTTTCTTTAAATTCTTTCATTTTCTTTTTGCTCTTTGGATGAAAATAATAATCAAGGCCTATTTCTCCAATAGCGACAACCTTCTCATTTTTAGCCAGCTCTTTATAACCTTTGTAATCAAAATCTTCTTCTTTTCTTTTAAATTCTATTTCTTGGGTATCGTCTTTTATTTTTACCAAGCCCGTTTCCAAATGAATTGGATGTAAGCCTATCGCACAATAAACACCCTCTTTAAATTCTTTAGCAATCTCAATAGCTCTCTTTGAGGTTTCAAATTTAGTGCCAACATTTATCATCCAGATTCCGGCTTTTAAGCAATCCTCAATTATTTTTCTCCAATCTCTCTTGAAAGCAGAAAAATTTAAATGACAATGGGTATCAATTAACATAAGTCTCTATTTATTTCAAAGGTGGGAATAAAATCTCTTTTTTCTTATTTTCTATTTGTTTTAAAATCTTTTCTGAGGTTTCAGGTAAAAAGGGGGAAAGCATTTTGGCAATTTCTTTCAGGGCAAATAATAAATTTAAGAGAATATTTTTCAGTTTCTGAAGAGAGGAGTTCTTTTTTAATTCTTTAAATAGCTTCCATGGTTTAGTTTCTTCTAAGTATTTATCACAAAAAGAAATCAATTCCCAAATTATAATTAAAGCCTCATTGAATTTAAAATTATCTAATCTCTTTTTCCATTCTTTGAAAACCCTCTCAGTTTCTTTTTTAACTTCTACCTTCTCTTCTTCAATTTCAATCTTTCCATTCTCTTTTTCAAATCTTTCTATCAAGGCTATCACTCGAGCTACTAAATTCCCTAATCCCCTTCTCAAATCTCCTTCGTATCTCCTTTTTAATTTTTCAAAAGTGAAATCTCCATCTTCCATAGAGGGAATCTCCCTTAAGAGAAAGTATCTCAAAGCACTCCTTCCATATTTTCTTACCACCTCTTCAGGTTGAACCACGTTACCCAAACTCTTTGACATCTTTTCTCCCTCAATGGTTAAATATCCATGGACAACGATTTTGTTAGGAAGTGATAAATTGGCAGAGAGTAAAAAAGCAGGCCAATAAATAGCATGGAATCTCAAAATTCCCTTTCCAATTATGTGAACCTTTTCTGTATCTCCTGACCAAAATCTTTTAAATCTTTCTCCCTCCTTCTCATATTCCAAAGCTGTAATATAATTTCCTAAAGCATCCAACCATACCCAAATTTTCTGAGAGCTATCTCCGGGAACATCAATCCCCCAACCATGTGCTCTTTTAGCTGACCTCGAAATACAGATATCTTGAAGTCCTCCCTTAATAATTTGTAAAACTTCATTTTTCCTTTTTTCTGGGATGATTTCTATCTCATTCCTCTCAATAATTTTTCTTAGTTTTTCTTGGTACCTTGATAGCCTAAAAAAATAATTTTCTTCTTTTACCAATTGAGGCCTTGTTTTATGTTCGGGACAGAGACCATCTACTAGTTCTTCTTTTTTATAAAATTCTTCACACCCAACACAATAAAGCCCCTCATATTCTTTCTTATAAATATCTTTTTTGCAAGCTAACCACAACTTTTGGGCTCCTTTTATATGTCTTTCCTCAGTAGTCCTAATAAAATCATCAAATGAAATATTGAGGATTTCTTTTAGTTGATAAAATTTTTTGGCATTTTTATCTACCAACTCTTGAGTGGAAATTCCTTCTCTCTTTGCTGCCTGAACATTTTTTAAAGAATTTTCATCAGTTCCAGTTAAAAAGAAAACCTCTTTTCCTAAAAATCTTTGATATCTTGCTACCACATCAGCCTGGATAATTTCTAAGGCGAAACCTAAATGGGGAACAGAATTAACATAAGGAAGGGCGGTGGTAAGATAGAATTTTTTTCTCATAGAATTTAATATAAATTGTATTTGCTAATCAATTTGGTAACGAATTTCCTGAGGCATCTTGCCTCGGGGAGCACGGAGTCGCCTTAAGTGCTGAAAAAAGGAG
>CAZJYT010000033.1:0-10742 GCA_964550325.1 uncultured Candidatus Saccharibacteria bacterium
CCAAGCCAATATACCCTATTGCTCCAGGTGTCTGACTAACTGTCTGTTTTACCGCACCGTTTGAATTCTTTTCAAGAGCAGACTCTACAAACCTTTCTTTTTGCATTAGATATTTCCAGAAAAACTCTCTTGTTCCAGAGGCACTGTCTCTATTAATAACAACAATTTTCATATCTACACCTCCAAGTTCTTTCCAGTTTTTGTAGATTCCATTGTAAATTTTCTTTATTTGTTCTAAAGAAAGAGCACTTATTGGATTGTCAGGATGAACAATAATTACAATACCATCTTTTGCTATCACTATCTTTTTCAAATTGGGATATCTTGTTTTTTCTTTTTCCTTTAAATCTCTTGAGGCCATCCCAATATCTGCTATTCCTTCTCCTACAGCTTGAATTCCCACACTGGAACCACCACCACTTATTCGGATATCCACATCGTTGTGTCTTTCCATATATATCTCACTTGCCTTCTGAGCAATAGGTAAAACAGTTGTAGAACCCATTATTGTTATACTTTGTATCTCTTTTTCCTTAAACCACCCTCCAAATATTCCTCCAATAACTATTATCCCTACAATACCCACTATTGCTCCAATTGCAATTTTTTTATTTTTCATAAAAGCTCTCTCTTTCCACTTCCTTATTTTCACTATGTTAACATATTATTGAATAAGGTGTAAAATTCTGTATTAACTTATCTAACAAGGCAAGTAAAAAGGTTTGGCGATAAATTGTTGTGTATAAGTTTGAAAATAAGGTTTCTAACGGGGCAGGCAAAATTCCAAATAAAATTCAAAAATCTAAAACAATTTTTAAAATGTTTAAAAATTAAAAATTGATTAAAAATTAAAAATTAAAAATTTAAAAGATAAAGATAAGGTAGTTTAAACTGTAGGTTGTAATTTTGACTTTTAGGCTTTAATGAGTTTTAATTTAGAAAAATGAGAATTTTGGATGGGAAAAAACTATCAGAGAAGATTTTAAAAAACCTCAGAAGAGAGATTGAAAGACTAAAATTAAAGCTTACTTTAGGTATAATTCAGGTAGGAGAAAATAAGGTTTCTGAGGTTTATATTAATTCAAAAAAGAGAGCCTCTCAGAAAATTGGGATAGGGTTTCAGGTTTTTAAATTTCCAGAAGATATTGGGAAAGAAAAATTAAAAAAAGAGATTGAAAAAATTGTTAATTCTCCTTCAATTTCTGGAGTTATTATTCAATTACCAATGCCAAAAGAATATTCTCCAGAAGAATTTTTAAACCTTATTCCTTCAGAAAAAGATATTGATTTGCTTTCTGAAAAGAGTTTGGGAAAATTTTATCAGGGAAAATCAAAAATTTTACCCCCTACTGTAAGTGGGATTTTAAAACTTTTGAAAAGCGGTAAGGTTAAATTGAAGGGTAAAAATGTGGTTATTTTTGGAGCGGGGAGGTTAGTGGGATTTCCATTAAGCTTGGTTTTGGTAAGAGAAAAGGCAACGGTGTCTGTTCTAAATGAGTTTACAAAAGATGTGAGCTATTTTACCCAGAAGGCAGATATTATTATTTCTGGAGTGGGGAAGCCAAATTTGGTAAGGGGAGAAATGGTAAAAAGGGGAGTGGTGATAATAGATGCTGGTACGAGTAAGGTAAAAGGGAAATTGGTTGGAGATGTGGATTTTAAATCAGTTTCTAAAAAGGCAAGTCTTATTACTCCTGTTCCCGGAGGAGTAGGACCTATGACAGTAGCTTCTCTCTTGGAGAATTTGGTAAAACTTAACAAAAAATAATGACATTGAAAGAGATAGAAAAAGAAATTTTGAATTGTAAGAAATGCCCTCTCTATAAAACGAGGACCAATACTGTAGCAGGTGAGGGGAATCCAAAGGCAAAAATTATGTTTATTGGAGAAGCCCCGGGATATTGGGAAGATCAAAGAGGAATTCCTTTTTGTGGACCAGCAGGAAAGATTTTGGATGAGCTTTTAGAAAAGATTGGAATAAAAAGAAATGAGATTTTTATTGGAAACCTTTTAAAATGTCGTCCCCCCGAAAATAGAGATCCCAAGCCAGAAGAAATTTCAGCTTGCAGTCCATTTTTAGAAAAACAGATAGAAATTATTAATCCAAAAATAATTTGTCCCTTGGGTAGATACTCAATGAGGTTTGTGTTTGAAAAATATGGGCTAAAAAATGAATTAAAAGAGATCTCAAAAATTCATGGAAAAATTTTTGAAGTAAAAACCTTATTTAAAAATATAAAAATTATTCCCTTTTACCATCCAGCAGTAGCTACCTATCATCCCACAATGAAAGAGATATTGAAAAAAGATTTTAAAATTCTCTTGAAATTCATTGAACAATGGCAGTCCCAAAGAAAATAATTAATTTTTTGGAAAAATCAAAAATTAGATATAAGATTTTAAAACATAAGAAGGTCTTTACCGCTTTTGATAAGTCCCAAACCTTAAAGGTTTCTCCCAATATTGTAGCAAAGACATTGGTTTTAAAAATAGATAAAAATTTATTTTTTGTTTTAATTCCTGCTGATAAAAGGCTGGATTTTAAAAAATTGAAGAAATTGGGAAAGAAAATAAGTTTGCTTTCAGAAAAACTGATTAAAAAGAAAATCAAAAATACAAAGATGGGAGCTATTCCTCCTTTTGGTAACTTATGGAAGATTATTACTATTGCTGACTCTTCATTTAAAACAAAAAGAAAAATAATTTTAAACAGCGGAGATTGGAAGCATTCAATTGAAATTTCACCGAAAAGCTTAAAAAAACTAATTCCTGATTTGATTTGGCAGAAGGTTTCTATTAAAATGTAGTTGCTAACCAATTTGGTAACAAATCACCTGAGGCATCTTGCCTCGGGGAGCACGGAGTCGCCTTAGGTGCTGAAAAAGGAGATTTTTCACGGGCGCTCCTATACCTCGCCGAGCCTTACAGAGTCCCTACTGAAATATAATTCTCCTCTCGGGCTCGGCTGCGGTATGCTCCCCGAGACAAGATGCCTCATTAGGTAAATTAGTGTGAGTTGCTACTGAATTGGTTAAGTAGTACAAATGAAAAAAAAAGTTTTTCTCACAGGATTTAGAGGGGCGGGAAAGACTACTTTAGCTGTTTTATTGGGAAAGAGACTAAATTTTGAGGTGATTGAAATGGATAAATTAATTGTAGAGAGGACAAAAAAGACAATAAGTGAGCTTACAAACAGAGGGAAGGATTGGAAAAGGTTTAGGGAAGAAGAGACCTTGTTATTAAAGGAGATTTTAAAAAAAGATAAAATAGTAGTAGATACTGGAGGAGGTTTATTTGTAAATGATGTAGAATACAAAAGGGGAATTACCTTTGGAGAATATAATTTTAATTTGGTGAAGGACCTCCCCGAGAAATTAATAATTTTTTTGAAGGTGAAAGAAGAAATTTTAATTAAAAGATTGACTTCAGAAGAATTTTTAAATTATAATAAAAAATTTAGACCCTCTCTTTCTGGAGATGAAAAAATAGATTTAAAAAAAGAAATGGAAATTTATAAGAAGAGATTGTCCCTTTATGAAAAAAGAGCAGATTATATTTTAGAGAATAATTTCTTAGCAAAAAAAGAAGCCTTAGAAAAGATTTTAAAATTAATCTATGATCGGAGCTAAAACAAAAATTTGTTTGGTGATTGGAGATCCTATTGAGCATTCTTTGTCTCCTTTGATGCACAATGTAGGTTATAAGGCTTTAGGAATTGATGATAAATTTGTGTTTTTGGGGGTAAGGGTGAAAATAGAGGAACTTAAAAATATAAAAACTGCAATAAAAACCTTAAAAATCAGAGGAGTAAGTTGCACTATGCCTCATAAGGTCAAGATAATGAAATATTTAGATGAGATAGAAGAGTCAGCCAGAGAAATTGGGGCTGTTAATACTGTCTTAAATGAGAACCAAAAGTTAATTGGTTATAACACAGATTGGATAGGAGCCCAAAAAGCAATTGAAAAAAAGACCAGAATTAAAGGAAAAAGAGTAGGAATTATTGGGGCAGGAGGAGCAGCTAAGGCAATTGTGTATGGAGTAAAAAAGAAAGGTGGAAAAATTAAGGTTTTTAACATTGATTTGAAAGAAGCAGAAAATTTGGCAAAAAACTTTCAGGTAGAGATCGGAAGCTTTAAAGATTTAAATGAGCTCAAAAATTTTGATATTATTATCAATGCCACTCCTTTGGGAATGCCACCCTATCAGGGTATTTCTCCTCTTCCAAAAGAAGTATTTTCTAAACATCAGGTGGTAATGGATGCGGTTTATATTCCATATAAGACAAAGATGTTAAGAGAAGCTGAAAAGAGAGGAGCTAAGATTATACCTGGAATTGAAATGCTTTTTTGGCAAGGAGTGGCTCAATTCAAATTATACACAAAGAGAAATCCTCCACTTGATGCTATGAGGTCTGCCCTAATTAATTACTTTAAAAAGAGTTAATTTTATGAAAGAGAACGAGAAGGAGGAAGAAAAAAAAGAAGAAAAACCTATAGAAGAAGAGAAAATTAAAGAGTATTTAAAAAAATGGAAAGGTTGGCAGATCTCAGATGATAAAAATAAGATTTTTAAAGTCTTTCGTTTTAAGGATTTTAGAGAAATTACTGATTTTGTTTATGAAATTTTAAGATTTGGAGAAAAGATAAATTATTTCCCCCTTAAGATAATAATTGAATTTCCAAAAATAAGAGTAGAACTAAGTAATGAAAAAATTAAAGGAATTACAGAAAAAGATTTTATTTTAGCCAAAGAAATAGAAGCTCTTACTGAATGGAAAATTAAATTTTATCAATGGCTGGGTTCTCCCAAAATATTTGCCATTTTGGTAATCATTTTTTTCTTAATAGTTTCCTGGCACTATCTTGGATATATTAAAGAGCTATTATTTAGTCTTTTTAAATAAATGATAGAGTCTATCATTTTAGGAATTTTACAAGGAATTTTTGAATGGCTACCTATCTCCAGCGAAGGAATTTTGGCAATTACAAGTTATTTATTAAAAGAACCCCATCCCATTGATATTTCTCTCTTTTTACATTTTGGAACTTTGTTAGCGGTTTTAATTTACTTTAAAAAAGAATGGAAAGAAATTCTCACCTTTAAAGATAAAAAATTATTGTCTTTTTTGACAATTTCTACATTCTTTTCTTTAATTTTTGGTTTTTTAATTTATCAGTGGCTAAAAACCATTTCTCTATTTGGTAGTTATCTTTTGTTAATAGTAGGAATAGGTTTGCTCCTTTCAGGGTTTTTTTCAGAAAAAAGAGAGAAATTTAATTTTAACCTCAACTTTTTTCATTCAGCGGTAATTTGTGGAATTTTACAAGGCTTTTCTGTAATTCCTGGATTTTCAAGATCGGGTTCAACCATTTTTGGTCTTTCCTTAGGAATAAAAAATCCTACTGAAATTCTTAAAATCTCTTATATGATGTCGGTACCAGTAGTTATTTTGGCTAATCTTTATTTGGTTTTCAAAAATCCAATTTTAATAAGTCCAAAAAGTGTAATTTCTTTGGTTTTTAGTTTCTTGGTAGGAATTTTAGTCTTAGATTATTTAATGAAAATTTCCCAAAGAATAAATTTTTCCAAATTCTGTTTTCTTTTTGGGTCTCTCTGTATTTTAGGCAGTATTTTGTTAAAATTTTTATAAGGGAGAAATGGCTGTATTTACTCACCAATTTGGTAACGAATTAGTAGAGGCATCTTGTCTCGGGGAGCATACCGCAGCCGAGCCCCAGAGGAAAATAGCGTTTCAGTAGGGACTCTCTAAGGCTCGGCGAGGTATAGGAGCGCCCGGGAAAAATCTTCTCTTTCAGTACCTAAGGCGACTCCGTGCTCCCCGAGACAAGATGCCTCGGTAAAGAAATTATCAACAATTAATTACTGAATTAGTTAAATAGTAGAAATGAGTCAAAAAAATAAAATTTTGATAATAAAAGCTAATGGTGAAAAAGAGTTCTTCTCAAAAGAAAAATTTGAGAATTCTCTTAAAAAAGCAGGTGTTACTAAGAAAGTAATTGGAGAAATCTTCAGGAAGATTCAAAAGAAGTTAAAACCAGGAATGACTACCAAAGAGATTTACAGATTAACCTTTTCTCTTTTAGAAAAAGAATATCCTACTTTTGCAGGTAGATATAGTTTAAAAAAGGCAATTTTTGAGTTAGGTCCTGCAGGTCACTACTTTGAAAAATTGGTAGCTGGGGTTTTCAAGGCTCAGGGATTTAAGGTAAAGACTACTCAGATCATTCAAGGTTTTTGTGTAAAACATGAGGTAGATGTAATAGCTGAGAAGGGAAGAGAGGTCTTTTTGGTAGAATGTAAATTTCATAATTTTGGAGGTATAAAGAGTGATGTTAAGACTGCCCTTTATACCTTTGCCAGACTAAAGGATATTGAAAAGAGATGGAGAAAAATTAAGAAAAGAAAGGTCCTGAGACCTGTCCTCTTTACAAATACTAAGCTTACCAAAGACGCCATTTCTTATGGAGAATGCATAGGGATGAAAATGATAGCCTGGAGCTATCCTTCTCAAGGAAATTTTCAACAGCTTTTAGAGAGTTTAAGGCTGTACCCCATTACCTGTTTGACTTCTATATCAAAATTTCAAAAGAGAGAATTGTTAAATAATGGAATTGTTTTGTGTAGAAAAATTAATGCTAAAGTTTTAAAATCAATAGATATGAGAAAGGATGAAATAGAAAAGGTCCTAAAGGAAAGAGATTATATTTTAGCTACTAAAAAAGGTTGAGAAAATAAAAAAAATAAGAAATTAAATTATGCCAGGAAACGGGAAAGAAATTCAAATTAAAATAGGGGAGAATGAACTAAAGGGTGTCTATGCCAATATGATGAGGGTTTTCCATACACCAGAAGAATTCATTTTAGAATTTTTAAATGTTTTTCCTCCCAGTGGTGTCGTTACTGCGAGAGTGGTTGTTAGTCCTCAGCATTTAAAGAGAATTGTTAGAGCCCTGGAGGAGAATTTAAAAAAATATGAAGAGAAGTTTGGAAAGATAAGAGAAATAAAAAGTGATAAAGAAGAAAAAGAGAATTATAAAATAGGTTTTTTCCCACAAAAAGAGTAGTTTATGCCCACTACCTTAGTTATTGGTGCCCAATGGGGAGATGAGGGGAAGGGGAAAATTGTTGATTATTTGGCTCAAAGGTCAGAGATAATTGTTAGATATAATGGAGGACCTAACGCCGGACATACAGTAGTGAACAAGTATGGAGAATTTAGGCTTCATCTAATTCCTTCTGGAATTTTCAATCAAAGAGCACTCTCTGTGATTGGGAATGGAGTAGTAATTGATCCAGAGGTATTGGTGAAAGAGATCAAAGAGTTAAAGAAAAGAGGAATTTCTTGCCAAAATCTGAGAATTAGTGATAAAGCCCATCTTATTTTACCTTGGCATATTTTACTTGATAAAAAAGAGGAAGAGAAAAGAAGAAAAAAAAGAGGAAAGCCAATTGGCACTACTTTAAGAGGAATTGGTCCTGCTTTTTCTGATAAGGCTTCTCGTTTTGGAATAAGAGTAGGGGAAATAAGAGATGTGAAAAAATTTAAAGAGAAACTCTATTTTCTTTTTGAGATAAAAAGAGGCCTCTTGAGGACAAAAACGCTTTCCTTTCCTAAAATTTACAAAAGATTGCTCTATTTAAGAAGAATTCTTTTGCCATATCTGGCTCAAACTGAATTTATTTTATGGAAAGCACTTTCTCAAGAGAAAAATATTTTATTAGAGGGAGCTCAAGGAAGCTTGTTAGATATTGATTTTGGGACCTATCCCCATGTTACCTCTACATCTTGCCTTTCTGCTGGTGCTTCTCAAGGGACAGGCATACCTCTTAAAGAAATTGATACCATTTTGGGAGTAGTAAAGGCTTATAACACCAGGGTAGGTTCAGATAATCAACCCTTTCCTACCGAAATGCCAGAAAGAGAAGGAAATTTTTTAAGAGAAAGAGCCAATGAATATGGAGCAACCACCGGTAGACCAAGAAGGTGTGGTTGGTTAGACCTTGTTTTATTAAAATATGTAACAAAGGTTAATGGCTTTGATTATTTGGCTCTTACCCGTTTAGATTGTCTGACTGGATTTGAGAAATTAAAAATATGTGTAGGTTATAAGAAAAAGGGAAAAGAGATTCCTTTTGAGAAATTTTCTCTGTTTGAGTTAGAAAAATATCAACCAATTTATGTTGAATTACCGGGATGGGAAGAATTTCCCAAAAATTGTCAAAATTTTTCAGATTTACCAGAAAACGCTAAAAAATATATAAAAAAAATTGAGGATTTTTTAAATTTATCCATAAAGCTTATTTCTTTTGGACCAGAAAGAGAGAAAATTTTAGATTTATATGGCTCTCTCTAAAAATCTTCCCTAAATCATTATGACAGATATTGTTATTTATGTATATTGTAATGGGTCTGGTTAATTGATAAAATAAGTTAAAAATGTGTGTTAAAGAAAAGGAGTTTAATCAAGAAGAATTTGAAAATTTTATTTTAGAAAATAAAGTGATAGGCTTTTTTGAAAAGCCCATTTTGTTAAAATCTGGAAGACTTTCTCCTTATTACATTAATTGGCGAAATGTAACCGAAGATGTCTTTTTAACCGATAAACTTTCAGATTATGTGATTTCTTTTGTTAAGGAAAAGGGAATTTCTCCAGATTGCTTTTATGGGGTACCAGAAGGTGCCACAAAGTTGGCGATTATTACCCAATACAAATATGCCAAACTTTCTCCCCGCTATGGCCCTGGAAGCTATGTTCTTTGTATGGGAAGAAAACAGCCCAAAGATCATGGAGAACCAAAAGATAAGTATTTCTTGGGAGCTCCAAGAGGAAAGGTGATAGTTTTGGAAGATGTCCTTACTACTGGTAGTTCTATTTTTTCTGCCATTGAAAGCTTAAAAAAGATTAAGGTAGAAATTTTAGGGGTTTTGGTTTTAACCAATAGAATGGAAAAGACAAATGAAGGAGAAAATCCAGTAAAAATGATTACTTCTCAAGGAATCTCTTTTTTTCAGATGACAGACAGCCTTAGGCTTTTTAAAAAAGCCTTTGAAAGATTCCAACCAAAGCCAGAAACAATTGAGAAAATAAAAGAATATTTGAAAAAATACGGGATAAAGAAAAAATTCTTCATACTCATTTAAGAAATGATATTCCAAGACATACAAAAGAGGTAAGGGAAGCAGGAATTGGAGGTATTGCTGGATTTAGGGCTTTTTTACCTCTGTGTTATGGTTTGGTAATGATGGGGGGTATTGACAGAGAGGAAATTAAAAGAGAAAATATATTTAGCTCCAAAAAAATAATTGAAAAAGGGAATCCAAACATCATAAAAATTAGTTAAAGGTCGCGCGTATAGTTTAAAAATGAAAAATTTTAAAATATGGCAACCGAAGCCTATTGTGTAAAGTGCAAAAAAAAGCAGCCAATGAGAGATGAGCAAGAAGTGGAGATTCCTGGCAAAGGGAACACAAAGAGGAGAGCCATTACTGGTTTTTGTTCAGTCTGTGGGACAAAGATGTTTAAAATTCTACCAAAAAAGAAAGAAGGTAATGAGACAGAGAAGTAAAATTGAGGGGAATGCATTTTTCAATTTATAAAACAAAAAATAGAAAAATTAAAAGAAAATTTAATTTAACAGACCCAAAACAAGAAAAAGAGTATTTTAGATTGAAGGCAGGGGAGGAAAAAAGGAAATTAAAAGAGTTTTTAAAAAGAAAAAGATTTTTGGCTTTTTTGATTGGAAAGAAAAACTCTGGAAAGGGAACTTATTCAAAAATGTTGGCTGAGGTTTTAGGTGGAAAGATTTTTCATTTCTCAATAGGAGATATGATTAGAGAGGTAGAAGGAAGATTGAAGAGAAAGAAAGAGAGAGAAGAATTGATGAAAGAGTTGAAAGAAAATTATCGTGGATTTCTTTCTCCAAAAGAAGTAATTGAGGTCTTGAAAAGTAGAGATACAAAGAAACTCTTACCTACAGAGTTAATTTTGAATTTAACCAAAATAGAAATTCTCAAAAAAAACAAAGAGAAAAAGAGCATTTTTGTGGATGGATTTCCTAGAGAGTTTGACCAGATTACTTTTTCTCTTTTCTTCAAAGACCTCATTTCTTTTTCTAACTTCTCTGATATTTTTGTTTTAATAGATGTGCCAAATGAAGTAATTGAAGAGAGGATAAAATGGAGAAGAATTTGTCCCTTGTGTCAAACCTCCAGAAATCTAAAACTCCTTCCTACCTCAAAGGTAGGATATGACAAAAAAAAGAGAGAGTTTTATTTAATCTGTGACAATCCAAAATGTAAAGGGAAAAGAATGGTCCAAAAAGAAGGAGACAGTTTGGGAATAAAACCTATTAAAGAGAGATTAAAAAAAGATGAGAAATTGATGGAAAAGATTAGTTCTTTAAAGGGAATACCTAAAATTTCTTTAAAAAATTCTTTCCCAGCAGAGGTAGCAAAGGATTTATTTGATGATTATGAAATTACTCCAGAATTTTATTATCAATTGAAAGGAAACGAAGTAAAAATTTACCAAAGACCCTGGAAATTTTTAGTTAACGGAGAGCCTCACATAAGTTTACTACCTCAACCAGTGGTAGTTTCTTTCTTAAGGCAATTAACAGAGGTTTTGAATTTGTAAAAGACTTTTTAAGATAGAATTACCTTTTTTCCAAAAATTTTATTAAATGATAAATGGTTTCGTTAATTGGCACTTCAATTT
>CAZJYT010000034.1:0-10284 GCA_964550325.1 uncultured Candidatus Saccharibacteria bacterium
TTTCAGCAGGGACTCTGTAAGGCTCGGCGAGGTATAGGAGCGCCTGGGAACAAACCTTCTTTTTCAGCACCTAAGGCGACTTCGTGCTCCCCGAGGCAAGATGCCTCAGCGAAAAAAATATTAAGAGTTGTTACTGAAGGGCAAAAATAGTAGAGATTAATCTATGGAGAAAACAGGAAAAATAATAAAAATTTCTGGACCCTTAGTGGTAGCTGAAGGAGTTTCAGGAGCGAAGATGTTTGAGGTGGTTAAGGTATCTGAGAAAAGATTAATTGGTGAGGTAATTAATATTAAAGAAGATAAGGTGTTTATTCAGGTTTATGAGGACACCAGTGGTATTTCCTGTGGGGAGCCGGTTTTTCCTACTGGAGAACTATTATCTGTAGAATTGGGTCCTGGGCTTTTGAATTCAATTTATGATGGAATTCAAAGACCCTTAAACCTCATTACCCAGAAGACAGGAGCTTTTATTGAGCGAGGAGTGGAGGTGCCAGCTTTAGATAGAGAGAGAAAATGGCACTTTAAACCCTTTTTATCTCCAGGAGAAAAAATAGAAAAGGGCGATATTTTGGGAGAAGTGAAGGAAGGAGAGTTTTCTCATAAAATTTTAGTCCCTCCATTTTTGGAGAAGGGAATTTTAAAAGAAATTAAAAAAGAAGGAGAATATTCTATTGAAGAGGAAATTTGCAAGGTGGAGACAGAGAAGGGAATAATGAATTTAAAAATGTATCACAAGTGGCCCGTAAGAAGAAAAAGACCGGTAAAAAAAGAGATTGTTCCTGATGAGATTTTGGTGACAGGCCAAAGAGTAATTGATAGTCTTTTTCCCTTGGTGAAGGGGGGAACAGCTTGCGTTCCAGGACCTTTTGGAGCGGGGAAAACAGTAGTTCAGCATCAATTGGCGAAATGGGCAGATGCAGATATCATTATTTTTATTGGTTGTGGTGAGAGAGGAAATGAAATGGCAGATGTTTTAATTGAGTTTTCAAAATTAAAAGATCCTCGCACCAAAAGATTTCTTTTAGAAAGAAGCGTTCTCATTGCCAATACTTCTAATATGCCTGTAGCTGCCAGAGAGGCTTCTATTTATACTGGTATTACTATTGCCGAATATTTTAGAGATATGGGTTATGATGTTGCTTTAATGGCAGATTCTACTTCAAGATGGGCTGAGGCCTTGAGGGAAATTTCTGGTAGAATGGAGGAAATGCCAGGAGAAGAAGGATATCCTTCTTATTTAGCTTCAAGAACCTCTGCCTTTTATGAAAGGGCAGGGAAAATGGTTTGTTTGGGAAAAGATGAAAGAAAAGGTTCAGTATCTGTCATTGGAGCAGTTTCTCCTCCCGGAGGGGATTTCTCAGAGCCGGTCACCCAGTCTACCTTAAGGGTGACAAAGGTTTTCTGGGGGTTAGATGATAGTTTAGCCAACAGACGCCATTTTCCTGCCATCAATTGGTTAAATTCTTATTCTCTTTATCGGCTGAGGGTAGGGGAGATTTTGGCAAAAAAAATTAATCCTGAATTTCCAAAATTAATAAATTTAGCCCAAAAAACCCTTCAAGAAGAGGCAAAATTACAAGAAATTGTGAGTTTGGTAGGAAAAGAAGGACTTTCTGAAAAAGATAAACTGCTCTTAGAAATAGCAAAATCAATCAGAGAAGATTTTTTAATCCAAAATGCTTTTGACGAGATAGATACTTTCTCGAGTTTACAAAAGCAATATCTTATTTTGAAAACCATCTTTACTTTTGAAAAGAAAGCTAAAGAATTAATAGAGGTAGGAAAAAAATTAGAAGAGATTGATAAGGAAGGGAAAATAAAAGAGAAAATTGGAAGATTAAAATATATCCCAGAGGAGAAATTAAAAGAAATTGAGGAAGTAATAAAAGAAATTGAAGAAACCCTCTAATATGCAAAAAGAATATAAGACAATAAAAGAGATAAAAGGACCCCTTTTGTTTGTGGAAGGGGTAAAAGGAGCCAAATATCAAGAATTGGTTGAGGTAGTGATGGAAAATGGAGAAAAGAGATTGGGACAGGTAATAGAGGCGAGCGAAGAAATGACTATTCTCCAAATGTTTGAGGAAACAAGGGGTTTGAAGGTTGAAAACTCAAAGGCAATATTTTTGGGAAAGACACTCACGATTGGAGTTTCCTCTCAAATGTTAGGAAGGATATTTAACGGAAGCGGAAAACCCATTGATGAGGGTCCAGAAGTGATTCCCGAAAAAGAATTAGACATTAATGGAGCTCCTTTAAATCCCTATAGCAGGGCTTATCCTGAAGATTTTATCCAAACGGGAATTTCTGCTATTGATGGATTGAATACCTTAGTGAGAGGGCAAAAGCTTCCTATTTTCTCAGGGGCAGGCCTTCCCCATAATGAGTTAACGGCCCAAATTGTAAGACAAGCGAAAGTGAGAAGAAGTGGTGAGAAATTTGCCGTAATTTTCGGAGCAATTGGAATTACCTTTGAGGAAGCTAACTTTTTCATTAAAAGCTTTAAGGAAGCGGGGGTTTTGGGGAGGACAGTTCTTTTTATTAATTTAGCTGACGATCCGGTAATTGAAAGGATTGCTCTTCCAAGAATTGCCCTTACTACTGCTGAATTCTTAGCCTTTGAGAAAGGACTTCATATTTTGGTGATTTTAACTGATATGACAATGTATTGTGAGGCATTAAGGGAGATTTCTGGAGCAAGGAAAGAAATTCCCGGAAGAAGAGGATATCCCGGCTACTTATATACAGATTTGGCAACAATTTATGAAAGGGCAGGAAAAATAAAAGGAAAAGAAGGTTCTATTACTCAGATTCCCGTTCTCACTATGCCAGAAGATGATAAAACCCATCCCATTCCAGATTTGACAGGATACATCACTGAAGGTCAAATTATGCTTTCTCGGGAACTTCACCAAAAAGGAATTTATCCTCCCATTGATGTTTTGACCTCGCTTTCCAGATTAAAAGATAAGGGAATAGGGGAGGGAAAAACAAGAGAAGACCATTCCGGGGTTTTAAATCAGCTCTTTTCCTCTTATGCTAAAGGAAAAGAGGTGAGCGATTTGGCAACTATCTTAGGAGAGGCTTCTTTAACTGAGATCGATAAAAAATATCTAAAATTTGCTCAATTATTTGAAGAAAAATTCCTCAAGCAGGGAAAGAGAGAAGATAGAACCATAGAGGAAACCTTGGATATTGGCTGGCAACTACTTTCTCTTTTACCTACAGCTGAATTGAAAAGAGTGAAGAAAGAGCATATTGAAAAATACAGAAAAAATTATGTTATTGAAGGTTAATCCCACCAGAATAGAACTCATTAGGCTGAAGAGAAAGCTTAAAGTAGTAACTCAGGGTTATAAACTCTTAAAGAAAAAGAGGGATGGGTTAATGCGAGAATTTTTGAAAGTAGTAAAAGAACTAAAAGTTCAGAGAGAGAAGATAAAAAAAGAGCTCTCTTTAAATTTTAAAAATTTTATTTTTACTCGGGCTTCTCTTAGAAATAAAGAAATTGAGGAAATATTTGCTGTCCCGACAAAAGAAATCTGGATAGAAACAAAAAGTCAAATCATAATGGGGGTGAAAGTGCCCATTTTAGAGCTAAAAGAAAAGGGAGATTTTTTAAATTATGGTTTATTTTCAAGCAGTGTAAACTTAGATTTGGGACTAAAGGGAATGGAAAAGATAATAAAGGATTTAGTAAACTTAGCTCAACTTCAAAAAACAGCTTTTAATTTAGCTTTTGAATTGGAAAAAACAAGGAGAAGGGTAAATGCTTTAGAATACATTCATCTTCCGAAATTAAAATCTACCATAAAGTATATCTCCAACAAATTAGAGGAAAGAGAAAGATTTGAGAATATTGTCCTAATGAAAACCAAAGAATTGGTATCTTAAACAAGCGTCAATCTGACAGGGATCCGAGCTTTGTTAAATTATAAATTCAAAATTACATCTAAATTTTTAATTCTTAATTTTTGATTTTTAATCAATTTTTAATTTTTAAACATTTTTAAAATTAAAAAATAAGAATTGAATAAAAATTAAGAAATAAAAATTAAAAAATTGTTTTTAGATTTTTGAATTTTATTTGGAATTTTGCCTGCCCCGTTAGAGATTGGATTCTCTAACGGGGTTTAGGATTTAGGATTTCGGATGTTGACAAAGCCATTTTTAAAATTTTATAATTAAATCTCTTGTCTTTGGCTAATTAATAAATTTTTTATCAGATGCATGTTCCAGAGATTACAATTTCAGGAGAAAAAATTTTAGAGATTCCTGGCTTACAGGTTACAAACACATTTTTTTTAACCTTTTTAATAGAAATTTCTATCTTTCTCTTTTTTTATCTTAGCTTTAGAAATAAAAAATTCATTCCTCAAAAAATCCAAAATTTTTCTGAATGGATTTTGGAGACCATTTTTAATTTTATAGATTCAATCACCAAAGATAAAAGTAAAACAAAAGAAATTTTTCCAATAGGAGCTACTCTCTTTATTCTAATTTTTTGTTGTAATATAATTGAACTATCCCCGGGTATTGGAGTTTTTCATTTCCTTAGAGCCCCTACCTCTGATTTAAATCTTACACTTGCCCTATCTACCTTCTCAATGATTTTCGTAAATTTTTTGGCAGCTAAAAAGTTAGGCTTTTTTAAATATTTAAAGAGATTTTTAAATCTAAAAAATCCTATTACCCTCTTTATTGGAATTTTGGAAGGAATAAGTGAGATTACCAAAGTTTTCTCTCTTGCCTTCCGACTTTTTGGGAATTTGTTTGCGGGAGAGGTCCTTTTAATTATTGTTTCTTTTTTGATGGCTTATATTGCTCCTCTCCCTTTTTTGGGAATAGAAATTTTGGTGGGTTTTGTTCAGGCTCTTATTTTTTCTTCTTTGGTAGTCATTTTTTATGCTACTGCTGTAACACATTGCCATGAAGGATAAAATGAAAGAAAAATTTAATTTTTTTCACGCCCTTTCTTTAGGTTCTGTTTTTGGTTTTTCCATTGCCATTCCTTTGGTTTTATTTTTACTTTTTGGATTGTGGTTAGATAAAAAAGCCCACACCTTTCCTTTGTTTTTAATCTTTTTCATTTTTTTAAGCTTTTTGAGTGTCTTTTTTGAGCTTTGTTATTTGATACTCCCATTTTTGGAGAAAAGGTCAAAAAGAAAAATAATAAATTAAAAAATATGGATATTGAGATTGTTAAAAATATAGTAGCTGGTCTTACAATTTCTATTGGGGCAATGATACCTGCCTTGGCAATTGGTCTCATAGGAAGAGAGGCGATGAGAGCAATAGGTAGAAATCCAGAAGCTGCAACTAAAATTCAGACAGGAATGATATTGGCGATTGCCTTTGCTGAGGCTATAGGAATCTACGCCTTGGTAGTAGCTTTAGTGATTAAATTTGTTTAATATTTTATGGAAAAAATTGGAATTGACTGGAAAATTTTTTTGGGTCAAATTATAAACTTTGCCATTTTGTTATACCTCTTAAAAAGGTTTGTTTATAATCCCTTTTTGTCTCTTTTGGAAGAGAGAAGAAGAAAGATTAAAGAAGGAATTGAAAATTCCCAGAAAGCAGAAGAAAAGATAAAAAAAATAAAGAATCTAAGGGAAGAGATTTTAGAGAATGCCAAAAAAAAAGCTATTCAAATAGTTGAAAAGGCTGAAGAGAGAGGAAAAGAGAAATTAGAAGAAATCATCCTTGAAGGAGAAAAGGAAAGAGAAAGGAGAATTAAAGAAGCAATAAGGGAAGCCAATGAAAAGAAAAAAGAGGCCCAAAAAGAGATAAAAAGAGAGGCTATAGGAATAGGTTTAGCATTAGCTGAGGAAGTTTTGAAAGAAAAGTTCAGCGTAGAAAAAGATAAAGATTTAATTGAAAGATTTTTAATGAGATTTCAAAAACAATATGGTAAATCAAGCTGAAAAATGGGGAAAGATTTTATATGAATTAACAAGGGGGAAAGAAGATAGAGAGAAAGAAAGGATAATAAAAAAGATGATAGAGATTTTAAGGACAAAAAGGAGGCTTTACCTTTTACCCCGGATTTTAGAGAGCTATCAGAGATATTTGAAAAGAAAGAAGGGAATTTTGATTTTTGCCAGAGAATTGGATAAAGGAATTTTAGAAAAAATTAAAAGGAGTTTTTCTGAGATTTTAAAAGAGAGCAAAATCTTAGAAATTAAAATAGATAAAAATATAATCGGAGGATTTATTTTAAAGACCCAAAATTTTCTCATAGATGCTTCTTTAAGAGGTATCTTTAAAAAGATTAAAGAAAAATATGGATATTAGTGAGTATTTAAAAAAAGAAATTGCAAAGCTTACATCTGAGATTAATCTTGAGGAGATTGGAGAAATTTTAGAGGTAAAAGATGGGGTGGCCACTATATCTGGTTTGAAAAATGTTTGGTCAATGGAGGTTTTGGAATTCAAAGACAAAATTTTGGGCTTGGCAGTAGATTTGGGAAGAGATGAGGTAGGGGCGATAATTTTTGGTGATTATTTAAAGCTGAAGGAAGGAGAGATTGTAAAGAGGACAAAAAAGATTCTTTCAGTTCCGGTTGGAGAGAATTTTTTGGGAAGAGTAGTCAATCCTTTAGGGGAACCAATAGATGGTAAGGGAGAGATTTTGGCAAAAGATTTTTATCCTGTAGAAAAAATAGCACCTTCTGTAGTTGAGAGAGAACCTGTGAATTTTCCTCTACATACTGGAATGAAAGTAATAGATGCCTTAATTCCCATTGGTAGGGGACAAAGAGAGGTAATTTTGGGAGATAATATTACCGACAGAACAGGCCTTGCCATTGATACTATTTTGAACCAAAAAAATGAGCCCAAAAGACCAATCTGTATTTATGTAGCTATAGGTTACAAAAGCAGAGAGATTGCAAGAATTATTGAAACCCTTAAAAAGAAATCCGCGATGGAATATACCATTTTTGTTTGTGCCTTAGCTTCTGATCCTGCCTCTCTCTGGTTTTTAGCCCCCTATGCAGGATGCGCAATGGGGGAATATTTTATGGATAGGGGAAGGGATGTATTGATTGTTTACGATGAATTAGGAAGGCATGCCTATGCCTGGAGGCAGATTTCTTTGATTTTGAAAAGACCACCGGGAAGGGAAGCTTATCCTGGAGATATCTTTTATTTACATTCAAGACTTTTGGAAAGGGCGGGAAAGCTAAACAAAGAAAAGGGAGGAGGTTCTATGACAGCTTTTCCCATTTTCCAGACCCAAGCTGGAGATATCACAGCTTATATTCCCACAAATTTAATTTCTATTTGTGATGGCCAGATTATTATGGATACAGGTTTGCGCTTGGGAGGGCAAAAGCCAGAGGTAAATATTGGGCTTTCTGTTTCAAGAGTGGGTTCAAGTGCTCAGACAAAGGCAATGAAAAAGGTAGCAGGAAGACTAAAGTTGGAAATTGCCCAATTTCAAGAACTGGAGAGGTTCTTGGGATTTACTGAAGAGGTAGATCCTGAGACAAGAAAGAGATTAGAAAGAGGGAAGAGATTGAGAGAAATCTTAAAACAAGAAAGGGAAGCACCTTTGCCTTTTGAAAAGGAGGTGGCAATTATTTTTGCTGGAACAAAAGGACTTTTAGATGAGATAAGGATAGAAGATATAAAAAATTTTGAAAAGGATCTCTTTAGCTATTTAGAAGCTGAAAAATTAGAAATTTTAAAAAGAATAAGAGAGACAAAAGACTTAGATGAGAAAATAGAAGATGCTCTAAGAAGAGCAATAGAAGAGGTAAAAAAAGCATACAAAACAAAATATGCAAAAGAGGGAAATTGAAAGAAAAATAAAGTCAATTCAAAATATCTTTGAAATGACAAAAGCTGTTGAACTTATTTCAATAATTAAAATGAAAAAGGCTCAAAGGTTGGCTTTAGGGTGTCGCCCATTTGCCGAGGCTTCTTTAAGGATTTTACAAAGGCTTTCTCGCTACCAAAAAGAAATTGAAAAAAAGAGTCTCTTTTTTAGAGAGGGTAATGGAAAAACTGTTTTGGCGGTTGTGGTGACCTCTGATAGGGGTTTTGCCGGAGCTTTTAACAAAAATATTTTGAATTTTTTTGAAAAAAATATTAAAGAAAAGAAAGTAGAAATTTTTGCCATTGGGAAAAAGGGAATTAAATATTTTAAAAAAAGAAAGTATAAGGTTTTAGTTGAATTTTCAGGGATTGGAGACTTTGGAGAGTTTGATGAAATAAAACCGATAGCTGAACTTTTGGTAAAATATTTTAGAGAAGGAAGATTTAGAAAAATTTTATTTTTCTATCCAGATTTTATTTCAGCATTTTTGCAGAGACCCACAATGGTTCAGCTTCTACCTTTGGATTTTGAAAAAATTAAAGAGATATTAAAAAATTATGAGCTGAAAAACAGAGAGAAAGAGATTTCAGAAAGAGAGAAAGAAAAAGAAATTGATTATATTTTTGAACCCTCACCAGAAGAAATTTTTGACAATTTCGTCCCCCAGCTTGTTGAATATTATATTTATCACCTCATTTTGGAATCAAATGCCTCTGAGCATTCTGCAAGAATGATGGCAATGAAGTCTGCCTCAGAAAATACCCAAGAGATGTTAGAAAAATTGGAATTAGAGAGAAACAAAGCCCGTCAAGCCCAAATTACAGCAGAAGTTAGCGAGATTTCAATGGCAAAAGAAGTATTAAAATAAAAGTTATGGGAAAAATCATTCAAATTAGGGGTCCTGTAGTTGAGGTGGAGTTTAAAGAAAAAATTCCTTCTCTTCATAATGCCTTATTGGTAAAGCGCCAAAAGTTGGTATTGGAAGCGGTCCAGGATTTAGGAGGAGGTATTTTGTCCTGTCTTGCTATGGGTCCAACAGATGGGTTAAAAAGGGGAGATGAGGTATTGGATATGGGAGAAGCAATTAAGGTGCCAGTAGGAAGAGAGGTTTTGGGAAGGGTATTAAATGTTTTAGGTCAACCAATTGATAGAGAGGGAGAAATAAGAGCTAAAAATTTTTTTTCCATTCATAGAAAAGCCCCCAAATTTATCCAACAAAAAACAAAAATTGAGATTTTAGAAACAGGCCTCAAGGTGATAGATCTATTGACGCCAATTCCAAAGGGAGGAAAGGTAGGTCTGTTTGGAGGAGCGGGAGTGGGAAAAACTGTTCTTATTCAGGAATTAATTAGGAATGTTGCCGAGGTCCACAAAGGCTATTCAGTTTTTACCGGAATAGGAGAACGTTCCAGAGAGGGGAATGATATTCTTTTGGAAATGGAAAAGAGTGGAGTTTTAAAAAATTGCGTTTTAGTTTTTGGACAAATGAACGAACCCCCAGGAGTGAGATTTAGAGTGGGATTGACTGGTTTAACTATTGCTGAGTATTTCAGAGATATTGAGAAAAAAGATGTTTTGTTGTTTATGGATAACATCTTCAGATTTGTCCAGGCGGGCTGTGAGGTCTCAGCCTTATTAGGAAGAATTCCCTCTCAAACTGGCTATCAACCAACATTGTTTTCTGAAATGAGTGAGATTCAAGAAAGAATTACCTCCACAAAAGAGGGTTCTATAACTTCTTTTCAGGCTGTTTATGTTCCAGCTGACGACCTAACAGATCCGGCAGTGGTTTCTGTCTTTTCTCATTTAGATGCTTCCGTGGTTTTGTCTCGGCAGTTGGCTGATTTGGGTATTTATCCTGCAGTTGATCCTTTAGAAAGCTCTTCCTCAATTTTGGATCCAAAGATTGTAGGAGAAGAACATTATTTTGTGGCAAATGAGGTAAAGAGGATTTTAAAGAGATACCGCGAACTTCAAGACATTATTTCTATTTTAGGAATAGAGGAATTATCAGAGTCAGATAAACTTTTGGTATATCGGGCAAGAAAGATTCAAAAGTTTTTGTCTCAACCCTTTCATATAGCAGAAATCTTTACTGGTAGAAAAGGAAAATATGTCTCCTTGAAAGATACCATTGCCGGATTTAAAAAGATAATTTCTGGAGAGATGGATTCAAAGAGAGAGGAAGACTTTTATATGAAAGGAGGTATAGAGGAGGTGTAATTGCTCACCACTTTGGTAACAAATTTATATCGAGGCATCTTGTCGAGGGGAGCATACCGCAGCCGAGCCCAAGAAGAAGATTGTATTTCAGCAGGGACTCTGTAAGGCTCGGCGAGGTATAGGAGCGCCTGGGAACAAACCTTCTTTTTCAGCACCTAAGGCGACTTCGTGCTCCCCGAGGCAAGATGCCTCAGAAAAGAAATTATTAGGAGTTGTTACTGAGGTGAACAGATAGT
>CAZJYT010000035.1:0-10207 GCA_964550325.1 uncultured Candidatus Saccharibacteria bacterium
GAGAAGGTAAAGATTTATAAAGGTCTGGGTAGTCATTTCTGATAATTTTATAAAGGGTGGGATAGTTTAAGATTTTTTTAGTTTCTTTATAATGGTTTTTAGTTAAAGAAAGGGCTTGGTTATATAAGTTTTTAGAAGCTTTAAAGAGTTCAATTAAATCTTTTCTGTAAGGTATTTTAAAAACTCTTGTTAACCTCATTTTTTGTTTTCTTTTTTAAATAATTTTAAATACTTTTAATAAAAATTTAAATCATAAAGTTCGCTCCTTCCCTAAGTTTCTCTAATAGTTTAGCTCACTTATTTTTTAAGTTGCTTGAAACTAACAGTTCGATTTTCAATATAGTTACTCCCACTCTTTAGCTCACTTTATAGGCAAGTTTCTTCCTTTTTGTAGTTTGCCAAATTATTTATAAATCCACTTTATTCACAAGTTGCTCTTTAAATGCAGTTTCGCTCTTAATTAAAGAAACTTATTATATAAAGCTTTTTCTTAAAACAATTTTACAATTTCATTTATCTTTATTATAACACATTTTTAAATTTTGTCAAGACTTTTTAATTTCTTTTCTTTTTGTATATTTCTTTTTATTTTCTAAACTTTGAAAAATAGAATTTACAAACTTTTCAAAATTTGTCGATGGATTATTTAAAGCCTTTGCAAAGAAAATTTCAATCTTATCAAAAATTTTATCAAATTCTGTTTTTTTATAATCTTTATTTTCATTTTCTAAACATTCTACAAGATTTTTTAAATCATTTATAAAATCTTTTAAATATTCTTTAATTTCTTCTATTTCAGAAATCTGTATTTTTAAAATAGCATCATTCAATAAACTTACAATTTTTCTTACAATGCTTAATTCTCTTACAACTTTTGCATAATGGATAACTTGACCAGTTGTTGGCAAAAGTTCTGCAAGTTCTTTTAAATATGATTCTTCTACCTTATCAAGTTCTTTTTTATCTAAAAGTCTTTGATAAACTGAAACAAGATTTATATTTTCATTTTTATCATATAGATCAGAAATTGCCTGAAAAATTAATCTGTTTTTGAGGAGGTAAAAATCTTCTGGCTTAACAAGATTTTTAATTTTTTCGTAAACTTTTTTACTATCATCAAGGGGGCTTAGAATAGAAGCTAATACAAACTTTTCGGCAAGTTCGTTGTAAAAGTTCATTTCACTCTTGCTCTTGGTTACTTAATAGCTTTAGTTTAAATTTTCTGCTAACTTAATATAATTCGCTAAATTGTTTTGTTTCTTGAAAAACATAGCTTACTTACAAAAAATGTTACTTATTATTTTAAATTCACTAAACCTTTTAGGCTCTTTGCATTAATAGTTCGCTCTATGGCAGCGGTGCTATCACACCTTGGCTTCACTCCTTCTTAAAGTCACTCACACTATCAAGTTCGCTAAATAAAAATGTTACTTTAACCCCTCCAGCTCGCTTATGGCTTGTGTTACTACCACACCTCAGCTTCACTTATTTTTCGTGTTACTTGGCTGGAAAAGTTCACTATTTACCAGTGTCTCTTTTACCACATAGTTCACTTTTAACCTTTGGCTCTTTCCACTTCCAGTTGCGTTCGCTTCCTGTTGCTTATGGAACATAGCTCGCTTTTTTCCCTTAGGTTACTTTCCCACCATAGCTTGCTCTATTTTTCTTGTTACTTAGCAAATTTAGCTCACTCAATTCCTTTGTTACTCCCAAATGATAGTTCGCTTTGCCCTCTTTTTGTTGCTCTCTTTATCAAGCTCACTTTTACTCCGCGGTTCTTTGCCGAAAAAGTTTATTTTACAAACTCTTCTATTTTTCCTTCCTTTGTTTCTATAATTTCAATTTCAAACTCATTTTCTAACCATTTTTGAGCTTCTTCTTCTTTTTCAAAAGACTTGGTTATAAAAATATCTTCAAATTTAAGAATTGCAACATAAATATTTTTACCATCTATCTGTCTTTCTCTAATGCCAACTGAGGAAATACAAAATGGTTCCACATATATTCCTTTTACAAGTTTTTTTAATATTCCTTTTACTGGTTTAGTTTTAAATTGATAAATTTTCATTTTTCTTTTTTTCTTTCATCAATAAACTCGTCAAAAACTAAAATTTTATTTTGACAAATTCTTAAAGTCCAATATTTTACAAAATTTGTTTCACCTGTTAATTTCTTTTCTGCTAACCATTCAATTTTAGGCTCACCAAAATGCGGACACCAGTCTCCACACC
Organism: uncultured Candidatus Saccharibacteria bacterium; assembly: GCA_964550325.1. GTDB lineage: Bacteria > Patescibacteriota > Minisyncoccia > Minisyncoccales > CAZJYT01 > CAZJYT01. The sequence continues at coordinate 2,232 of CAZJYT010000035.1, forward strand.
AAACTTCTTCTTCAGTATCAGAAATAAAAGGGCATACTTGATATTTTCTTTCTTCCTTACCTCTCTTAATCCATAAATATCCTCCAGAACTAATTCCTCCTTTCATTTTTATTCTCCTTAAAATGGAATTTTGTCATTATCATCTGTAATTTCACCATTTTCAAAATTATTAATATTTTCTATATCTTTTTTCTTTTTAAACTTACCTTTTTCAATTTTAACTAAAATTTCTTTACCAACCATTTCATTTAAAACTTTAGAAACATATTTGCCATCTAAGTCATAATATCCCGCAATTTCTTTAGGCGTAATTACATCTCTACCTTTTTCTTCTATATATTCAAGAATCAATTCTTCTACTTTTTTAATTTTAGCTTTTTCATCATTAATTTGTAACAATTTTATTTCACATCTTTTTTCATTATTTTCTTCTTCCTCTTCAAAAACTATTTCAAATTCATAACTAAATCTTTTTAATCCTAAGTTGTCTTTAACTGATTTAATTTCAACAACAAAACCATTTTTAACCTGTCTTATTTGTTTTAATCCCCATACAACACGGGGAATAGCTAAATGGTGAATTGTTCCTCTTGGTAAATTAGCCTCATCTCTTAAATCCTGTTTGCTTGGATGCATAATTAACATAACTCCTATTCCTTTTGAAATAAAAGTTTCTCTTATAAATGAATAAATCAAATGTGTTTTATCTACTGAAGAAAATGAAAGAAATGCAGAGGTTACTGAATCTATTACAACAAATTTAGGATTAAATACTGAAAGAACTTTTCTTATTATTTTTCTATTAATTTTTTTAGTTATATCTCCTGTTAAAAACTGAATATAAAAATCTTTTACATCTTTGATTCCAATTAATTCAGCTTCAATTTTAATCCAATTTTTAATTTCTTCTTTCTTTTCTAAAATTTCTGTTATATTTCCTTCAAATCCAAAATATACTACATTACAGGGTTCAATATAAAATTTATCTATTATTGAAAAAATGCGATCTTTTGAATGAAGAATAAGAGGAATATTATTTTGAAGTCTATAGAGCATAGATAAAACCCAAAGAGTTTTACCTTCTCCCATTGGAGAAACTAAAATACTTTCTCCAGCTTTAAAGAAAAATGGTTCATATAAAAATTTAGATTGAGTGGGTCTATTTAATTCTTCTATATGTTTATTTTCTATTTCTTCATAAATCTTATTTAACAAAACTGAGATCGAAAAATTTTTATTATCAATACCCAATTTTTTACTTACTTCTTTATCAAATTCAACTCTTGATCGCAAGTTTTCATAATCTAACAAAAAATCTGTAACAACATTTTCTAAAGTAAAATATGTAACACTTGGATTAGTTATTATTTCATTTATAGTAACAAAACCACATAATCTTTCTAAATTTTTTCCTGTATATTCAATTTCTAAATATTTTTCTCCTAAAGGAACACCATTTTCATCTCTTTCTCTTAAAATTGCATCAAAAAAGAAGTAATCAAATTCAAAATATGGTTTTTTTATTTCTCTTTTATAATAATTTTGAGGAACAATTTCTAATTCAAAATTTCTATGTTTAACTTTTAATCTATTTTCAAACATTTTTTAAAGTCTCTTCCCAAATTGAAAGAAAATTTTGATAATCTTCATCCGTTTTAAAAAATTTTCTTTTAACTTCCCAAACAGGAATAAGATATTTCTTTTTTTTGCTATTAGGAATGCGTATTTCAATTGCTTCTAATTTATTTTCTTTTATTAATCTTATAACTGTGTTAACGGAAATATTTAAAAATCTGGCAATTTCTATTGTTTTTAAAAACAAAGTTTTATTTTTATCTTTTTGATCATAAATTTTTTTTAGCTCTTCAAGAAAAATTTTATAACTTTCTTCTGATAATATTCTTTTAAAAGCCCAAACAGGGATTGAATATACAAATTTATTAAGTCTTGGACTGAAATGTTTAATTCCTAAAATTGTATGTGTATCTATTAATTTTTTTGAAGTTTCTGGTGAAATTCCTAAAATTTGAGAAAATTCATTAAGAGTAAAAAATTGTTTTTTAATTCCTTTATTTTTAAGCTCTTCTAAAATCTGTCTTATTTCTTTCATTATTGTTTTAAAATTATAACACATTTTTTTTCAATGTCAAGATTTAAATTTGAAATAATTGAAATTATTGAAAAAATAACTGAAGAATTGGAAATTATGCAAAGAAAATTATAATATAAAAAAATGCAATAATATAAAGAGGCATAGTAGCATATACGAAAAATTATGCGAAAACCACTACGAAATATGGGTGAAATGTGGTGAGAAATAAGTGCGAAATATCTTAATAAAATAAAAATTCGCAACAATATAAAAAGATATTATAATATAAAAATTTGTAATAATATAAAAAGGTATAGTGGCATATACGAAAAATTGTGAGAAAAATAGGTGAAAACCACTACGAAATCAGGGTGAAATGAAGTAAGAAATGGAAATAAATGACTTTATAATATGAAGACTTTTAAAAAAAATACGAAAAATAATACGAAAAGTGGGTGAAACAATTACGAAAGTTTAAGTCAACGCTTTCTAACATAGATAAAATCTTGCTTAGGGAAGGCAACTTTTCGTAATTTTTTTTCACCTCTCTATTATATTTTTATTAAAAAAATAAAAACAATAATACTAATACTATATATATACCTACCTACTAATACGCACTATACCTGCGAAAAAAAATCAAATCAAACTTCGTTAACAAGACTTTCCAATTTCTTAAAAACCTCTTCTTTAGTTTTTTGAAAAATTTCTTTTAATTCTTTTTCTGCTTCTTCATTAATTTCTAATAATTCTCCATTTCTTAAAAAATATTTACTTTCAAGTTTTTTAAAAACTTTTTTGTAAAATTCATAGTAATTTTGATTCAAATTTTCAAAAGTTTCAAAGCAGTTAAGAAATTCAAGAATTGTTTTAAGAACTGCTGTTAGATGGATTAACTCGCAAACCTCCATCTTTACCTCCTTTTCTTTTAACTATCACTTTTATTTTAGAATCAGGAAAGGTTTTTCTTATTAACAAAACTTGAGGTAAGTGTTCTTTTTTGATTTTTACTAATTCATAGGCTTCGCTTACAACAAAAACAGGTTCATTTGCTTTAAAAATATGTTTATATTTATCAGGAATTAGCCAGAATGAACCAACTGGGCATTCAAGTTTTACTGCTACTTCTGGAAATTCCTTTTTATTCATAAGCTTTTAAGTATTGTATTTATAAGCAAAAATATGTTTTGGAGTTTTTCTTATCCATTTTCTATCAAACCATCTTTTTCCTCTTCTAAGAGTTCCATATCCTTTTGTCATTCCTAAATATATCCAATTATCAGCTTTATAAACTGTTCCAGTTAAAGGAGGTTCTACAAAAGTTATTAAACCTATTAAATCATCTTTGTATTTTTCTTTATAATCTTTTTTAATTACTTCACGGAAAATTTTTAGAACTTTAGTTCCTAAATTTTTTTCGTGATAGATTAATCTAAAAATTTCATTGTTTAAAATCTGTTTTAATTTTTGATTTCTATTATTTTTATTTATTCCAAAAAATTCATCAATTGCTTTAACTGAATAAGGAGGAGAGCAAGCTCCAATTATTCCAACAATTTTATTTTTATAAACAATTATGTAATTTAAAGATCTTCCAACAATACCTTTTGATTGAGGATAATGAGTTAAATAAAGTGTAGCAAAAATTTTATTACCTTTAGGAACTTTAATTAAAATTGGGTAATTGGAGTTATGATTAAATAAATAAAGTTGGCTTAAAGAAAGATTTAATTCTTTAGGATTAAGAGCAAGCATTCCACTATGTCCATTACTGGTTTTATCAGCAATTTCTTCAGGGTCTACTTTAAAATGTTCAAAAAAACATTTCTTACAATAGTATTTTCCCCAATAACCGTATTTTCCTTGTTCTCCACAAATACAACAAATTCCAGTTCTTTTAGCTATTGCAACCATTTCTTTTAAAATAATTTCAACTGTCTTATTTCTTTTAAAATCCTCTGTTTAGCTATCTCGCAAAAAGTTTTATCAATTTCTATTCCAATCCACTTTCTTCCTAATTTTTCACAAGCTATAGCTGTTGTACCACTACCTAAAAACAAATCTAAAACTATTTCATTTTCATTTGATAAATAACTAATAAGCCATTTACAAAAAGCAACTGGTTTTTGGGTTGGGTGTGTTCTTTTTCCTTCTTTAGAATTATCTTGAGGGATAGAATACATAAAATAATCAGGATGTTGCCCTAATTGATAATTAAAATATCCAACTTTTACTTCTTTTTTAGTAAACCATAAACACATTTCTATAGCCTTCATAAAATCTACTCGCCTGGCTCTTGGACAATTATGAACTATTCCTGAAGGTGTTAAAAAGTTGTGTTCTTTTTCTAACGATAGATCAAATACTTTTCCTGAATACTCATTTGTTAATATTTTTCTAATAGGAATATAAACAAAATTTTCATCTACAAACCCTTTATGTGTTTGTCTTTTTTTTCTATATTTTTTATTTAAAAAATCTTCTACTTGTTCTTTACCTCTTATATCTATTCTAAAAATTGGATGTTTATGTTTTATAATTGCATTTTTTTGAGATTTTTCATCAAAGTTATATACACGAATAGAAGGAATATAACCTAAAGCAAGTAAAATAATAAAAATTTGCCCTGCTAAATGAGGGCTTGTGGTAGAAAAACTTATATATTTTTCTTTTTTAGAATTAACTATACAACCATCTCCTTCCCAAAAACCGTATATTAAACTTTGTAAAATTTCCTTTTTACATTGTAAAATATTTTCTGAAATTTTTTTCTTCCAAGCAAGTTTTCCTCCATTTTTTAAAAAAGCCCACAATCTGTTATTTTCTGCTTGAACACTTAATTTCCATTTTTCTTTTTTAATTTTTACTTTGCATTTAAAATATTTTTCTACAATATTTTTAATTTTATTAGCAAGATCAATTTCTTTTAAAGATAAATACCAAGCTACATGATTTCCATGTGCATTGCATCCTTCAGCTAAATAAATTCCTAATAACCAACCTAAATCTTTATTTAATTTTAATTTTTCTTCTATTGGCTTAACATTATAACCTCTTTTAAAATATGATATAATAATTTCAGATTTATTACCAAATTTTATTCTTGGGAATATAACAAAATCATTTATTTGAACTTCTTTTGCTGTTACCCAATTTTTATATTGTTTAATTTTTTCAAAAATTTTTTTACGATATTCTTTGCCTTTAAAATATATATCTTTTTTTTGTTTCCAAGTTTTTTTCGGCATTTGTTTTTTTATTATTAAAAAAGGATGCTCTTCCGTAACCCATACAGCTAATTTAGAATCTATCCCATAAGGAACAATTTTATAAACTGTTCTTTTATAATTTCTGACAATTTTTTTACAAAATTCAAATTTACCCTCTTTAGTTAAAACTTTTTTTGCTTCAGTAATTTTTAAAATTCCATTAATATCAAACACTAAACTATCAGGTAATAAACAAGGATTCAATTTAATCCAAAAAACTGGACTTCTTCCTTTCATTCCATTTTCTTCCATATAATCCCAAGCATAGCTGATTTTTGCTTTATCAAAAAAGAAAAGAAAATGATGATAATCTTTAAGAACTCTTATTCCTTCTTTCCACCAAGTTTTACACCAGTTAATATATTCTTCTTTTGATTGCCATTGAGAATCCCAAGGACCAAAATCTAAATCTATATCTTTTCCTTTATATTTATAATTTTGACTTCTTGCAATTTTAATTTCTTGACTAATCATATAAGGAGGATCTGTTAAAATCAAATCTATACTTTCATCTGGAATTAAAGGTAAAATTTCTAAACAATCCCCACAAAGTAATATTCCATTTTCAGTATGAAAGTAATAATATTTTGTGTTTATTAATTTTTCTTTTAATTCATTCCAATTCATCATAAAAATTACTAAAAAGAAAGATATTTTTAAATCTTTCCTTTTTATCAGGAAAATTTTTCAAATATTCAGGAATAGATTTTACTAATTTTCCTTCACTAATAAGTTTTTTTGCTATTTCTATTCTTTCTTTATTTTTTTCTATTCCTATATACTTTCTATTGAATAGTTTACAAACCAAACCCAAACTACCAAATCCCATAAAAGGATCTAAAACTATATTCTTTTCTTTAGTAAACATTAACAATAACTGAGATAATGCAAAAGTAGGCTTAAAATCTCCTGCATTAACTTTAGATTGAATAACAGGAAGTTCTTCTGCTAATAAACAATCTGTTCTTCTATAAATCACCTTTGGTTCTCCTTTGGCAAATATAAAAATAGGGGTATAAGTTCTATCTCCTAAAATGCATTTAGAATAAGTAGAATGAAATAAACATACTATCATCCATTTGTATTTAAAAAGTTTTAATCTTGCAATTTCAGGAATTTTCTTTATTGTCCACCAAAAAATAAACCAAGAATTAGGTTTTAAAACTCTATAATATTCTTTTTCTAATTCATAAAAAATATTGGAATTATCATACTCATTATAATTAATACCATAGGGAGGGTCTGTTATTATAATATCTACGCTTCTATCAGGAAATTTAGATAAAACTTTTATAGCATTACTTTGATATAAAATTATATCATCAAGTTCAAAATATCTATTTTCTTCAGGAAATTTATTTTTCCAACTCACTTTTTTTATAAAATTCACAATCTTTACAATCTTTTTCAGAATGAATATATCCAAACACTAAAGCCCAACATCCCATTAATCCTTCCAAAGCGTTTGGATAAAAACACCAATCTGGTTGCTTAAATCTTTTTATAAATTCTCCAATAGTAATTTTTTCTTTTTCAATAAATCTTTTTTGTTCTTTTTTACTCAATTCATGCCAATATTTTTTCATTTTAATTTTTAAATCTATTTTTTAATGTGTTTGTATTTTTTCTGAAAGTTCTAAATTATTAATAAAAGATTGAATCATTGAAGTGATTGCTCCAATAGATTTCATATAATTAACAGTTTCTTCAAATATGGTTTTAAGTAATTTTAAAAATGTCTTTTCTTCTTTTGCTAATTCTAATAAATTTTTTTCTATATTTTCTACAATTTGTGAGGATTTTTCTTCATCAAAACTTAAAATCAGAAATACATCAATAATACTGGGAAAAGAATTTATAATTAATTTTGTTAAAAGATGTCCTAAACATGCAGTTATTCTTAATTTTTCTTCAGAACTTAAAGAATCAAATTTTGATGGATTTTTGATAAGATCTTCTATTTTTTCTGAAGATATTCCAACTGCTTCATAAAGATTTTTAGCATTATGATTAAAAGGTAAAGTTTTAATCATTTTTTCCTCCTTTTAAATTTTATTTTTAACTTTCTGATCATTTTTCTTTTGCCAGATAACAAAATTATTTAATTTGTCAAATAATTTTATAAAAATTTGATTAACAATACAAAAAAATATAACTGCCCAAGAAAGAAAACCGATCATAATATCAGCTATTAAATCTGCAAGTGTGATTTTTCCTTCTTCTATATTTGTTATAAGTGCTAAACAGAACATTATAATTGCTCCTATAATGTAAATTATTATTATCCACTCATGCATTTCCTTCCCTCCCCTCCTTTAAAATTTTAGTTTTCTTCTTTAGTCCATTTTCTTTTTATATCATCCCAAATTTTATTATATTTTTTGTACATAACATAAGCAAAAGTTAATTGTTCCATAGAAAAAAAGATTCGGTTAGGATAAATTTCTTTAAATCCTCCATGAATGCGATTTATTTCATATTTATAAGGAGACTTATACCATTTGCAAAATTCTTCAACTATCCATTCAGTCAAGTCTTGTAATTGATCCTGTCTTGGCAACCAAATATATTTTTTTAACTCATCTTTAAGATCTGAAATAAAAAATTCATTATTA
>CAZJYT010000036.1:0-10019 GCA_964550325.1 uncultured Candidatus Saccharibacteria bacterium
TCTGCCCTTGCATCTAAGGCTATTTGATTTAACTCCTCTTGGGTTCTGGTAGTAAAGGTATAATCATCTGAGATGGTTTCATTGTCATCCATATCTTTGGCTATTATTCTGTAATGATAGGTTGTTCCTTCTGTAAGACCAGTAATTTCTATTGAGTGCCAATAACTTAAACCCTCTTCATCAGTTAAATTTCCATAATTTGTATCTAATCCATACTCTATCTGTCCTGTGGCTGCTACATCTGTATCCCATTGGATAACTACTGAGGTGTCTTTTCTGGCAATGACTTCAATGTTTGTGAAGATAGAAGGCTCTGCCCTTGCTACACTTACTATACAAAATAGAGAGGAGAGAGTGATAGTTAAAAGAAGGAAGATACTAATCCTTTTATGGTTATCGTATTTCATAATTCTAACCTTTCCTCCTTCAAACATTATTTTTACCTCAATCATCTAATCAAAATAATCAGGTTGTTTACCTTTTGTAAAACATCCTTTCCTTGTCCATATAGGGCAATGTTTGAGTCAGTAGTGGAATGAGGTTGGAAATCAAAAGAAATTTTGGTCTCTCCTTTCTTTAATGTCTTAAAGAAAAGGGTGGCTACCTTTCCCCTTCCTTCAAATGATTCTTGGGGTAAAGACAAAGCAGAAAATCTGATTTTCTCTTTTTCAACCGCATAAGGAGGGAAGGTTTTGAATAAGCTCTCTGAGTAGTCCAGCTTTTCAAATTTGAGATATTGAGGGTCAAAATTTAAAACAACATCTACTCCATTTGTCTTGTAGCCACCGCTGTCTAAGATTACCTGAATTTTTATTTCCTCTCCCGGCTTAAACTCTTTTCTTTCACTAAAAAGAGAAAGGGCCGCTTGTTTTTCTTTTAAAGGGAGTTTTTGAGTTTGAGGAGGAAGAATGTTAATCCTAAAACTGGAGAGCCAAATGATGCCAATTAAACAAATTAAGATAATTAATAGAATTATACCAAAGAGACTCTTTCTCATAAATTATTTTTAATCTCCTTCCTTTCCCCAGTTTTTATTAAGAAATCCCCAGTCAAGGGTATTTACAATTCCATCTTCGTTTATATCGGCAACAACATCACTGCTTCGCCATTTATTACTCATTACGCTCCAATCAAGAGAATTAATTATATTATCATCATTTAAATCCCCTGCCGAAAGTTTACCCATTACCGCCTCGGTTGTGGTAGGCCAAGATATTACTACCTTTTTAGCAAGATAACCCTGCCTTTTAACCAAGACCTGATATTTTCCTGAAGGCAAATCAGCCACATCTATTTCTTTGTCTATTTTGCCTACCTCGTCAGCAGTTTCTTCAAAGGGGGTTAACCTATCCTCTTTACTCTCAGGGTCTAAGATACGAATCATCAATTTTTTATTAAACCTCTTTTTACCCTCTAAGAGAGCCTTGACCTTCAAATGATAAACTTTTGATAAGACCAAGGTATATTTGGCATTATTTACCCCGCTTAAAATATCTGTTCCCTGTCCATCATCTAAAATAACATCGGAGTCAGAAGAGGCATAGGGAGCGGTAAAGGTAAATGTGATATTATCATTTGTTGGACTAACCGGGGTTAATGCCTTAAATTTTATCGTAGCCACCAAACCATTACCGGCTTTTACTCCAGGGCTTGGATATGCCTTAACAATTTCTATTGTTCCTGTCGGGGTGTGAGAAGCGCTTCCATTATAATTGATTATCTCATAACCAGTACCAAAAACCGAGCCAGTAGTAGTAACGCTAACTACCTGAAAATGACTGGGATCATAGGTTAAATAAACCGCCACTGCTACCACCTTGTTTCCTTTTGTATTTAAATAAATATTAACTGGAAACTCCTCTCCAGTTTTATGGGTTGCCTTATTAGGGAAGATTGACAAAGTTGCCTTTTTCTCACTTCCCAGAAAACTGGCGGTAAGTAGTTCTGGAAATTGAGTTTTTCTTACTTCTTGGAAAATTACTAATATTCCCACCAAAAAGGCAGTCAGAATAAAGATAAGACCTTTTTTGGTGTTTAATTCTTTAAATAAGAACTTTTTTATCATTATATTTTTATTGTAATTTTATACTCCTTACTTTCAGGTTACTCCTTTTTAATTTTCTTTGTCAAGACTGTGCGCTCGCCTATGGTATAGTTGGCGGTAACAAGCACTAAAATGTTGAACAAAAATAATCAGAGATAGGTATGGCTGGAGAAAAGAAGAGGAATCCTTTTGCTTTTTGAATTAAAAAATAGTAGTACACCTCCTTCCTATCCCTGTTCCAAATTCTAAACCGTTTAATACGGTCAGTTGATTTTTGAAATTTGGTTTGATAATGTTAAATGATATGGCAAAAGAGATTTTATGGGTGGAAAAAAGAAGAAAAAAAAGAGAAGGAAAAAAGAGAAAAAGGTTAAGATTGGACAATTGAGTTTGCCCTTAAAATTGGCTACTGATATCCAAAGAGTAGTTAATCACTATTTCTTTACAAAAGGGTTAAGCTTAGAAGAAATAAAACTAAGCGCTAAAAAAAGAAAGATTATTTATGCAAGATATGTAAGGCCAGCTGGAGATCTTCTCAAATTGGCAGGTTCTTTGAAAAAAGCCTTAGAGGCTATTGATAAGGTAGCTATTTGGGCAAAGTCAAGGGGATTAGAATATTCAATTGAAACCGTTTTTAAAAAATGGCCAGAGTTAGATAGATTAAAACCAAAAGAAGTAATAAAAAAGCCCTTTTATCAAGGCAATCCAATGGTATGGTCAGAGACTAAGAAAAAGTGGTATGTGATTACTTCAGAAGGGGAGTGGTTAGAATTTGCTGGAGATGAAAAAGAAATAGAATGGAGAATGATAAAATAAAAAAATATGTTGGGATATGAAGATTTGGAAAAAGGAATAATCTTTATTTTAGAAGGCAAACCCTATGAGATTTTAGAGTTTAAAGAAGTTCATCGGGGAAGGGGAGGAGCGGTGGCAAAAGGCAAGATCAGGAATTTGATTACAGGAAGAATCTTAGAAAAGACCTTCCATCCCTCAGACGAGTTTGAAGAAGCGGAGGTAGAGAAAGTACCAATAAAATTTTTATATTCTCATCGGGGAAATTTTTATTTCTGTGAAATAAATGAGGCAAGAGCCCGTTTTAAATTCTCAGAAGAAAAAATTGGAGAGAACAAAAAATTTTTAATTCCCAATTTAATCTTAACAGGCCTCAAGTTTCAAGGGAAAATTGTAAATATTAAATTACCCATCAAGCTCCAAGTGAAAGTAAAAGAAGCTCCTCCCTCTCTAAAAGGAGAGAGGGTTCAGGGAGGAACTAAACCAGTGATATTAGAAAATGGAATGGAAATAAACGTTCCTTCTTTTATTGAGGAGGGCAATATAATAGAGATAAATACTGAGACCCAAGAATATGTGAGAAGGATTTTAAAGAAAGAATGATTCTATGAAAAAGATAATTTTTAGTATTGTTACCTTAGCAGGAACTATTATAGGAGTAGGAGTTTTCAGCTTACCTTATATTACTTTTAAAGTAGGATTTGAGACGATTTTAATTTATTTTTTATTTTTAGTTCCCTTGGTTACTTTGGTTCACGTTTTTTTTGGAAGATTGGTTTTAGAAACCCCAGATTTCAAAAGACTGCCGGGAATTGCGAGAGTCTATTTGGGAAAAACTGGAGAAAAAATAGCTTATTTTTCTACTTTTTTTAGTTTATTAGGAGCTCTTTTGGCTTATTTAATTGTTGGAGGTGAATTTTTGAGAGAATTACTAAATCCTTTTTTTGGGGGAGATAATTTGCTCTACACCTGTTTTTATTTTATTTTTGGCAGTTTTTTAATTTTTTTTGGAATAAAAGCTATTGAGAAAATAGAATTTCTTAGCTTAATTTTGTTTTTTTTAGTCTTATTAGGAATATTTTTTAAAGGAAGGATTTTGATTAATAGTGAAAATCTATTCTTAGGTTCCTCTTTTTCTCATATCAAAGATTTATTCCTTCCTTATGGACCTCTTCTTTTTTCTTTTTGGGGAGCGGGTTTAATTCCAGAGATAGAGGAGATGCTTAAGGAAAAGAGAAAAGAAATCTCAAAAGTAATTATCTCAGCTATTTTAGTTTCTGCCTTATTTTATCTATTTTTTATTTATCTGATTTTGGGAATTACAGGTGTTTCTACCACTGAAAATGCTCTTTCTGGATTAAAGGGAAAATTAGGAAATAATATTTTCTCTCTTTCTCTTTTAATGGGAATCTTAACCACCTTCACTTCTTTCATTACCTTAGGTTTAACTATGAAGAAGATATTATGGTATGATTTAAAACTCAAAAAGAATATATCTTTTTTAATCACCTCTCTTTTACCTTTTTCTCTTTTTTTATTAGGAGTTAAGAGATTTATTCCCGTTGTCTCTTTTGTAGGAAGTATTTGTTTTGGAATTAATGGAATTTTGATTTTGTTGATGTATCATAAAAAGATAGCCCCAAAGAGTTTTTTCCCCTGGTTTTTAATTTTAATATTGTTAACAGGAATATTTTACGAGATAATATTCCATTTCTAAAATGATTTTCAATTCTTTAATTTTTCTAATCTGTTGCCTTTTACTTTCTTTTTCAAGTGATTGGCTGATAAAAAGTCTAACGAGAATTGCCAAATTTTTAAGTTGGAGAGAATTTGTCGTAGCTTTCTTTGTGATGGCAATTGCAGGTTCTATTCCCAATCTCTTTTTAGGGATAAGTTCAGCAGTTCAGCGTGTTCCTCAGCTTTCTTTGGGAGATGTAATTGGGGGAAATGTAGTAGATTTAACCTTAGCTGTTTCTTTAGCGGTATTTTTTTCAAAAAGGAAAGAAATTCCGGCAATGAGTAGGACAGTTCAAAAAACCTGTCTTTTTACTCTTTTTGTCTCAATTTTACCTCTGATTTTAATTTTAGATAAAAACATTTCCAGAGTAGATGGGTTCTTGTTAATTTTATGTTTTCTTTTTTATCTTGGATGGCTTTTTTCAAAACAGGAGAGATTTAAGAAACCCTATGATGGAAAAAGTGAGAACCAAATTTTTGAAAAGCTTACCACTTTTTTGAAGGACTTAGGAAGGGTAATCTTGGGGATTTTTCTTCTTTTGATAGTGAGTGGAGAATTGGTGAAAAGAGCCATTTTCTTAGCTGATATCTTTTCCTTTCCCCTCATTTTTATTGGAATTTTAATTACAGGTATTGGAAATTCTCTACCTGAGATTTCCTTTGCAATAGCTTCTGCCAAGAGAGGTGATAATTGGATGATATTGGGGGACCTGATGGGAGCAGTAATTGTTCCTTCTACCTTAGTTTTGGGAATTACAGCTTTAATATACCCTATCTTTCTTCCTGATCTTTCTCCTTTTACTATTGCCAGAACCTTTCTCTTTTTTTCAGCTATTTTCTTTTTTATCTTTGCCAGGACTGATAGAAAGATTACTCAAAAGGAAGCGATGTTTTTATTTTTAATTTATCTTACCTTTTTCTTATTTGAAATTTTCGCTAAATAATGTTAAACTTAGAAGAATTTTTTCAATTTTATGTTAGCGGTAATTAAGACAGGAGGGAAACAGTATTTTGTTTCAGTAGGGAAGAAAATAAAGATTGAAAAAATGGACAAAGAAGTGGGAGAGGAGATTTCTTTCTCTGAGGTTTTGCTTTTGAAAGAAAAAGATGGGAAATTAAGAATAGGAACCCCTCTTATAAAAGGAGCAAAAGTGAGAGGGAAGGTAGTAGCCCAGAAAAAAGGAGAAAAAGTAATTGTTTTTAAATATAGACCTAGAAAAAGATATAAGGTTAAAAAAGGACATCGTCAGCCCTATACCGAGGTTGAGATAATAGATATTCAGAGTGAGTAAGTTTATTTTCTACTTTCTAAAGCAGAGGATAAGGTTTCTTCATCTGCATATTCTAACTCACCACCGGTAGGCAGTCCCCTTCCCAACTGGGTAATTTTTTTTCCAAAGCCTGCTAACCTTCTTTTTAAATATAGAGCTGTTGTTTCACCTTCCAAGGTAGGATTAAAAGCTAAAATAATTTCTTTTATCCCGCTTTCTGTTTGGATCCTCCTTTCTAATTCTTTAATTCTTAATTTTTTAATCTTCTCTTTTGTGAGTTTGGAGATTGTTCCTCCTAAGACAAAATATAATCCACGATATTTCTGGGTTTTTTCAATTGCCATTAAATCAATTTCATTAGCTACTACGCAGAGTAAACCTCTATCTCTATTTTCTTGAGAGCAAATTTCACATAACCCTTTTTCTCCTTCATAGACATTAAAGCACTGAGGGCAAACCTTTACTCTTTTTTTTATTTCCTTTATTGAATTTGATAATTCCTCTATCTCTTCAGGAGATAGTTTGGTTAAATAAAAGGCAAATCTGGTGGCACTTCTAGGACCTACAGTTGGGAATTTAGAAAACAAACCAATAAGTTTTTTTAGAGATGGAGGATACATTTTATTTGTAGTTGCTAACCATAAAGGTAACGAATCACCTGAGGCATCTTGTCTCGGGGAGCACGGAGTCGCCTTAGGTGCTGAAAGGGGAGTTTATTTACAGGCGCTCCTATACCTCGCCGAGCCTTACAGAGTCCCTTCTGAAATACAATTTTCCACTGGGGCTCGGCTGCGGTATGCTCCCCGAGACAAGATGCCTCACCAAGGAAATTATCAAGAATTGTTACTGAAGTAGCAAGAATAGTACATTTCATTTATTCTTCGGAATACATTTCCTCTGAATACCCTTCCTCTATATTTCTAAAGGTGACGGTTCTTTCATCAAAATATAATTCTACTTTTCCAACCGGCCCATTTCTATGTTTTGCAATAATAATGTCTGCAATTCCTTTTCTTGGAGTATCAGGTCTGTATTTATCCTCCCGATAAATAAACATTACCACATCAGCATCTTGTTCAATTGTTCCACTTTGGCGTAGGTCTGCTAACTTTGGAATTTGGGGAGATCTTTGTTCTACCGCTCTTGATAATTGCGAAACCACCAATACCGGAATATCTAACTCCCTTGCCAAGGCTTTTAAGGACCGAGAATTTTCAGAAACCTGTTGGACAGGACTAGCATCTGGATTAAGGGGCTCTATTAATTGTAAATAATCAATAATTATTAATCCTAAACCCTTCTCTGCCTGTAATCTTCTTGCCATAGCCTTCATTTGTAAGACAGTAGGAGAAGCAGCGTCGTTAATATAGATGGGGGCTTCTGCCAAAATTCCCATGGCTTGCTGTAATTTTACAAAATCATTATTTTCTTCTTTATTTGATAATCTTCCTGTTCTTAGACGCCAGAGATCAATACCAGCAATACTAGCTAATAATCTATCTACAATTTGATCTTTTGACATTTCTAAAGAGAAGATCCCTATTGGCTTCTTTTCTTTAATGGCGATGTTTGCAGCGATGTTACAAGCCAAGGCAGATTTTCCTAAGCTTGGTCTGGCTGCCAAAATGATTAGGTCAGATTTTTGAAGCCCAGCCAGAATATTGTCTAAGTCGGGAAAACCGGTAGCTACCCCTCTCAGTCCTTTTTGGTGTTTGGATAATTGCTCTATTCTTTCAAAAGCTTTTCCTAAGGCATCTTTAATAGCAATAAAATTTTCAAGTAAATTTCTTTGGGCGATTTTGAATATTTTCTTCTCTGCCTCATCTAATAATTTATTAATATCCTCTTTCTCTTTATATCCTAATTCTTGAATTTCTTGAGAAACACTGATTAGATCTCTTAAGATCCTCTTTTTATGGACAATCTTAGCATAATATTCTATATTTGCCGGAGAAGCGACAGAGTTTATTAATTGAGTTAGATAAGAGACATTCCCTATCTCTTCTAACCACCCTCTTTCCTTTAATCTATTAGAGACAGAAAGCAAATCTATTGGTTCTCCTTTTTTAAATAGCTCTTCGCAAACTGAATAAATTCTTTGATGATTTCTTTTATAAAAATCCTCAGGAGCCAAAAAGTCCATTACTTTAAAGGCTGCATTTTTGTCTAACATCAAAGAACCCAAAACAGAGATCTCTGCTTCTATTGATTGAGGTGGTGCCTTTTCTTTCTCAGTAATATCTTCTGTCACAGTATTTGCGGAAATAGGTGGCATCAAGTTATAATATACCATAGTTTTGGAAGATTACAAGATATTTTTTATGAAAATAGCCCTTATATCTGCCCATAGTTTTTCTCAGCCAGGAGGGGTGAGGCGTCATATTTTAGGGATGTTTAATGAGTTAAAAAGACGTAAAATTGAAGCTAAAATAATTGCTCCTCGGAGAAAGCTAAGAGAGAGATATCCAAAACATATAATTTTATTAGGTACTTCCTTTCCCATTTCTTTTTCGGGAGCTATCTCTGATTTAACTTTTATTTTTACCCCTTTTGTAATTGAGAAAGTTCTTCTAAAAGAAAAATTTGACATTTTACACTTTCATAATTTTAGCTGGCCAGGGAGTTGGCAAATTCTAAACTCTCCCTTAGTGAAAAAGACCTTAAATATTTTAACCTTTCATGCAAATTTAGAAGGGAGCAGATTTTTAAAAAATTTTCCTTGGATACTTGAAGAGCTTGAAACTTTTTCCAAAAAAAGAATTGATGGAATTATTGGAATTTCTCAGCTTAATTTGAAATATTTCAAAAGTTATTCTGGTCCTAAAGTGGTAATTCCAAATGGAATAGATTTAGATTTTTTTAATCCAAAAATACCCCCAATAAAAAAGTATTTAGATGGAAAGATTAATATTTTATTTGTGGGGAGAATTGAGGAAAGAAAGGGGTTGATTTTTCTTTTGAGAGCATATAAAATATTAACTTCTTCTTTCCCTTTTTTGAGGTTAATAATTGTGGGGGAGGGCCCTTTGAAAAAAGAGTGCGAGGAGTGGGTGAAAAAGAATGAGCTAAAGAATGTAGTTTTTGAAAGATTAGTAGAAGAGAGAAGGCTTCCTACTTATTATAATAGTTGTCATATTTTCTGTAGTCCGGCTATCTTTGGAGAGAGCTTTGGAATGGTTTTGGTAGAAGCTATGGCTTGCCAGAAGCCAGTGGTAGCTTTTAATATTGAGGGATATAGAGAGGTATTGGCAGGGAAAGGAGAGAAATTTTTAGCAGAACCAAAAGATTTTAAAGATTTAGCAAAAAAAATAGAAATTTTAATTAAAAATCCTAATTTGAGAGAAGAAATGGGAAAGTGGGGGAGAGAGAAGGCAAAAAACTATGCCTGGCCCAAAATCGTAGATAAGATTTTAAATTTCTATGAAGTTTGCAAAAAAGAAAAGTCTAAGAAATAATTTATGGAAAGAACCATAATCTTTACTGACTTAGATGGGACCTTATTGGATAAAAATACCTATTCTTTTGAGCAGGTATTACCTTATGTTGAGAAATTAAAAAAGGCTAAGATTCCAATTATTTTTTGTACCGGGAAAACGAGAGCGGAAAATGAGTACTATCAAAGGAAGTTAAAAATAAAAGATCCCTTCATTGTTGAAAATGGAGGGGCTATTTTTATTCCCAAAAATTATTTTTCTTTCAAAACCCCAGAAGTAATCGAGTTAGGAGTTTCTTATTCAAAATTGAGGTCAGCTTTGGAGAAAATCAAAAGAATGACAAAATTTAGAATAATTGCTTTTGGAGATATGAGTCCGAGAGAAATTGCCAAAGATGCCCATTTACCCCTCCGATTGGCTAAATTGGCAAAGCAAAAACAATACAATGAAAGCTTTAAATTTTTGGAACCAAAAGAGAAGGAAGAGATATTGATTAAGAAAATTAAAGAATTGGGTTTCAATTTTGCTCATGGGGGGAGATATTACAATATTTTTGGTAAAAATACAGATAAGGGGAAGGCAGTAAAAAAATTGACCCAACTATTTAAAAAAGAATTTGGGAAGATAAAAACCTTAGGATTGGGTGATAGCCCCAATGATATTCCCATGTTAAAAGCGGTAGATATTCCTCTTTTAGTAAAGACTCCCTCTGGGGAGTGGAATCCAAAGGTTGCTAAAATG
>CAZJYT010000037.1:0-9763 GCA_964550325.1 uncultured Candidatus Saccharibacteria bacterium
TAACCATTTTTCTCCCCTTCTCATAAAACCACCCTCCTTTTTTCTTTTTATTTTACCTTAAAATTGAAATAATCAAATTGACAAATTTTCCCAATAAAGAAAATCCTTCTGGGTCTTTATAATGTGTCCAGATTGAAATCAGGAAAAATAAAAATAAGAAATAAATAATAAAATTTAAAAATTCCTTTTCAACATTTCTTTTCATTAAATTTTTCATTAAGTTTTTCTCCTTTTTAATTTTTTATTTAAATTTTTTTAATTGTCCTACTAATTTATCTTTTATTCTTTTTTCTGTTTCATTTAATTCTTGCTCTATATCATCAGCAGCAAATTGCAATAAATTTTTATACATTTCTAATTTCTCTTTAGCATTTTTATACCTTTCTATTGCCTTGGATAAACTTGAAGTTTTAACTTCTGGATTATCTAATAATGTTTCTAAATTTTCAGCTTCTTTTTTTAAATTTTCTTCTAATTCAGATTTAATAAGTTTTATCGCTTGTTTTTTAGTAGCCTCCGAATCGACTATATCAAGTTCATAAAATTCACTATTTCCAATGTTATTTATTACTCCTGATATTTTTTCAAGCTCTACAGCATAATTTTTGGGAACAAAATAAATTCCTCCTGTTTTTCTTAATAGAACTGCATTAAGATAATTCAAGAATCGTGTTATAACTTTACGAATATCTTCAGCGATATAAATAATTTGAAAATAGTTAAGAAGGTCTTTAATATCATCAAGATTTAATTTATTCAATTTAAGAAAAACTTCTTTATTTTCCTTATCAAAAAAGATAATATCCTGTGTTTCAAATTCTAATTTAATGTTTTCTGGATCAACTTCTTCTTTAATAATTCCAAAAATAATATATTTTTCATCCTCTTTAATTTTTCTAACTAAATTAGATTTTTGAATTTCTTTTAAAGTCCGCATAAATGCTTTTCTACCACTTACAATAGGAGGCAAAAATTTTTTATCAAGATTATATGAATCAAATAAGTTTTCTAATGAAATTCTATCAATTTTGACATCTTTTAAATTCCACCAACAAATTTTACCTAAAATAGGAACTTGATTATTTTGATTTATTTTTTTCATTTTTGCCTCCTTTAGGTTTTTATTATTATAACACAAAATCAAAATTTGTCAAGATTTAAAATCAAAAAATAAATAAAATAAAAAACAAATAAAAAGAATTATAATTAAAATTCTTAAACATTTTTAAAATTTCTAAAAAATTAATTGATTTTTTCTTTTTTTCTTAAATCTTCAACAACAAATTCTAAAAAATCACTTCTTAATAAGTTAGCAAAATAATTAGCAATTGCTTCCTCAACTATAATTGAAAGCTGTAATTTATGTTCAATATTTTCAATTTTACTAAAGAATTTTTCCCTAATCTCATTAACAATTTTTTGAATATTTTCTTCATAATTATCAAGTATTGAATATATACTATCTTCTAAATTTTTTAGATTTTCTAAAGACCTTTCAAGATCATTAAAGTTCATTTTTATTCCTCCTTTGTTTTGTTTATTTGAATAATTTCAGAAATTCCATTTTTAGATTTTAAAATAGCTATTAATTTATTATTAAAATATAATCCCCAACAATTTTCATTAATATTTTCAGCTTTTTCAAAATAAAGATGTGGCGCTAAATCTGGAAAATAAAAATAACAAAATTTTTTAACTCTACATTTAATTTTAAATTTTTTTCTAAAAAATTTAGCATAAATTTTGGCTACTTCTTTTTCGTTTTCAAATTCTTTTTTTAATTTTAAATAATATTTTTGCCTTTTTTGTCTTTTTTTCTCTTTTATTTGTTTTGCATAATCTTTTAAAAAATTTTCTATTAAATTTAAAAGCCTGTCTTTATTTAAATTGTTTTCATTTAAAATTTGTTTTAGTTTATTTGACAATTCATAAAAAGTTTTAGAAAAAGGAAGTTTATATTGATTACTATATTTATGAAAAATTTTTAAAATCTCATCATATAGAAATTTACTAAATTTACAATCTAAAAACCGCTTTTGAAGTAAATATTTTACTTTTTTATCATCAGAATTTAAATCATAAAAATGATAAACTAAACAGGAATTACAAAATGCAGAATGATAATCAGGATAAGTTCCTCTAAAATATCTCCAGTCAATATGATATAATTCAATCCATCTTTCTCCTTTTTTAGGTCTCCACCCTCTTAAATGTCTTTCCTTAACTTCTCCAGTGTCTAAATTCCCAAAGATTGTTCCCATAACTTTACTTTCTCCTTTTTTCTTTTTTTTAATTCTTTTAATTTTAATTTATCATATTTTGATAAATGCTTATTAAAATTTACAATTATTCTTTTTGCCATTTTTAAAGCAAAAGCATCAAAATTATCTATTTTCTTTTTAGGTTGATATAAAACCTCTCTTGAATATAACCAATCAAGCACAAAATCTATTAATATTTCAGATAAAATTGTGGAACCATAATACTTATAAATTATTGCAGGAATTATATTGTATAAAACATGAGGAGAAACATTTTTCCAAATGGGAAAAACAATTTTTTCTTTTAATTTCTTTTTATTACCAATTTTTTCACAATAACCAGGACCTTTTTTATAAATCCTTGAAACTACATACAAAGGAACATTTAAAATTTTACTAATTTCTTTAAATGATAAATCTAAATTTTTTAAAATTTTAACTTCTTCATAACAAATTTTTCTATATCCATTATTCATTTTTAACCTCTTTTTTATACAAATAAATAAAAGCCAAAATTAATTGACAAAATTTTTTAAGTTTTTCATTTAAAATATTTTCATTTTCTAAATCATCTTTATTTATATAAAAATGAAGTTTTTTACCTAAATATTTCAACCCTTCTAAATTTTCTTTAATATCAAGTTCAAATGGAAGCCTGCAGCTAAAATAAGCTGAAAATCCTCTATTTCTGCCAGGATAATTTTCAATTGTTAAAAATATTCCTGAAACAATGTTAAAATTACAATTGCCATCAATTTTATGAATTTTATAAATTTCCTTATTTTCCTCAATTAAAACATGAAAAGTAGGTAATGTAATTGAATAAATTTCTTGATTTTCAAGATCCTCAATATATTTTTTTATTTTTTCTACTACCATAAAACCTCCAAAACTTTATATTTGATAAATTCTATCAATTATTTCATTTTCATTGAATAAATCTTCTAAAATAAAAACCTCATCACTAAAATCTTCTAATGTATTTTTAGCATACCCAATTAAGATTGAATAAACTTTGAAATTTAAATTTTTCTTTTTCTTTTTAAAATTTTCTAAAAATTCAGAACTTACTTGACACTCCCCATCTGTAATAAAAATAATATCAGCATCTTTGAAATTTGGTTGTTTTTCAATATAAGAAATAGCACAATTTAAAGGTGTTTCAAAATCTGTTCCTCCATCAAAGAAAAATGATAAAATTTCTATCAATTTTTTAGGGTCTGGATAATTTTTATTTTCAAAGCTAAATTGCTGTAATTCATTTTTAGAACCAAAATAAATTATTGCAAAATTTCTACCCTGTTTTTTAGCAATGGTTAATAATCCAAGCATAAATGATTTACTCCAAATTTCCCTTGTAATCGAACCAAAATATTCTGTCATTGAACCCGAATTATCTACACAACAAACGACAGGTCCTTTAGCTCTTTTCTCAATTCCCTCAAATCTATACTGTAATAATTGCCCTTCAAGAAATTTTTTATAAAAAATTGGTTTCGTTTTAAAATTACTTAATAACAAAAGTTCAGAAGGTAAAATTTTACTTAAATCATTTCCTATTGTAATATTTACAATTTCGTCTAATCCATGCTTAACTTTTGTTTCCTGCTTATAAATTGCTAACCTTTGAAATCTGCCAGCAATTTGAGCAATTTTTTTTAGTTTTGAATTATTTTGAATTAAATTTGCAATTCTAATTTTTTCCTCAACTGGTAATTTTTGTAAATGTCCTGGATCAATTCCCCAATCAAGCAAGTCTTGTGTTTCTTCTAAATCTTTTCTTGCTGAATCACAAAACTTTCTTGCAATTCTTCTTAAATCTCCTTTTTTAAAATCTATTTTTTTAATTTGACCTTCTAATTTTTTTAACTTAGCTAAATTTTCCTTAATTTTTTTACCAATTTGTTTTCTTTGTTTAATATTTTTTCCTTTAGGAATTTTTTTAAGCAAATCTTTAAGGCTATCAATTTCACTTTGTAAATTATTAATTTCATTTTGTAATAAATACATATTTTTAATTTCTTCTTTTTGTTCTTCAGTTAATTGCTTTAAAAATTTTTGAGCAAATTTAAGAGTAGCAATTGCTGAACTAAATTCATCTAATTTGGTCAATTGGTGCAATTGTTTATATTCTTTTGTTTTAATCATTTCTTCAATTAAGGCTTTATTAATTTCCACAACACTATCAATTTTTTTAGAAAATTTAGGTTTAATTTTATAAAAACAGGAATAAATATCCTGTAATAAATAAGAAATTGTAGGATAATTTTCTAAATTTTCCTGCTCAATTTTTGTTAAATCTTCTGAATTTTCCTTAATATTTTTAAATGAAAATAAATCATAAGAATCATGCTTAATAACAAAATAATTTTTCTTATTTTGAAAAACTTTCATAATCATAATTCAACCCCTAAACAGGATTTAATAATTTCTTTTTGAAATTCTTGAACTTTAATAAAAATTTCTTCAATTTTTTTGGTATAATGTTTTTCTTTTAATTCATAAAGTTCCTCAATTAAATTTTTTATTTTTTTATTAGCTTCAATTCCTGCTTCAGGAGAATTTTCTTTAATTGCGTTATCATAAATTTCTTTAGCTAAATCGTATATCTCAATTGCTCTTGATTCAAATGGGGAAGCAATGTTGGTAATGACTTTAACAATAATTCTTTTTTGCTGAGGTTCTGACCATAAGCAATTTGTTAAAAATGTTAAATCTTCAATTTCAACCTCATCTTTATTTTCCCAAATTGCCTTTGCTTTCAATACATTTAAACTTAATTTCCATCTTCTATCACTTGCAATAATTCCCTCTTTTAATAATTCTTTTTTGATTTTTAGAATTGTTTCAATAATAACATCTGAAATTTTTACTTTTTTACAATTTTCCTGAAGCTGAAATAGATCATCAATAGTCATAACTTTTTCAATTTTTACCTCATCAGGCAATTTAAGCAGTTCAATAAAATTTGAATCTTCAGAAATATAATTAACATCAAGCCTGATTAAAAATCTATCATATAGCGCCTGCAATTCTTCTCCCTGTGGCAATTCATTACTTGCTCCAAATAAAGAAATTAAAGGAACTTTAATTGGGTCGGAATTATTAAAGAAAATTCTTTCCTGCATAATTGTTAATAATGAGTTTAAAATAGCTGATGAGGCTTTAAAAACCTCATCCAAAAATACAATATGAGCCTCTGGTAATTTATTTTTGGTAATTCTTAAATAATTTCCCTTTTCTAATTCCTGCAATGAAAAAGGACCAAAAATTTCTTCTGGGGTAGTAAATTTTGTTAATAAATATTGAAAATATTTAGCTCCTTCAATTGACTTACAAATTGAGGAAATCATTAATGATTTAGCGGTCCCTGGAGGACCCAATAAAAAGCAATGCTGTTTAGAAATTAAAGAAATATAAAGAGAATCTAAAATTTCCTCTCTCTCTAAAAAATAAGAGTTTAACATTATTTCCCTCCTTTTGGTTTGGAACCAATTTCGACTAAATATCCAATAAATTGATATTTCTTACCGCTTAAATAAACCTTTTCACAAATGTTAAATCCTCTGCTTCCTGTTTTAAATGTTTTTGGTTTTAATGAAACAATAGCAATAATTTCTTTAGTTATTGGATCGAGCAAAGCAAGTCTTTCCATTTTTACCTCCCTTTTTTTTATTTTTTATTTAACATATTTATTATAACACAAATTTTAAATTTGTCAAGATTTAAAATTTTTAAAAATAAAAAAAATGTTTTTAATTTTTAAATTTTTATTTATTTTTTTCTAATTCTTTTAACAATTTTTTAGCTTCTTTTTTACTAATGATAATATCATAAGCGCCACGACAAGGATCAAATGGATGTAAATTTGGATTGGGATATAAATGCCATCTATTCTCTTTTTTTCTTAAATCAACTTTGTGGGGTTTATAACAACTACATTTTTGACCTCTGCATAATTTTTTGTAAGCTTTCCAGCATATTAACCAAGCCATTTTATACCTCCTTAATATGATTTTTTTTAAATAATTTTAAAAATGTAAAATTAAAATTTATTTTTGTAATAAACTTTTATCATATAGTTCACGCCATCCTAATTCTCTTAAAGTCCAAGCTTTAAATTGTTCAAATAATTTTTTATTTGTTCTATCTAAATCTTCTTTTTTAACATTTCTAAAACCATATTTTTTAATAGCTTCTAAAATAGCTTTATCTGAAAATCTTCTTTCAAGGAGAACATATTTCACTTGTGGTATATCTTCTCTATAATTATCAACTATATAAGTATCTGTCATGCCATCAAAATATCCATATTCAAAATCTTTTACTAATTTTCTTACTTCAGATTCAGAAGGTCCATCAATCCATTTAATATGAACTGAGCTTCCTCCACTATAAGATCTTGAACGAATATTAAATTTAATTTTAGGAAAATGTTTTTTTAAAATTTGTTTTATCATTTTAGCAGCTAAAGCATGTTTAGAAGGTTTATTTCTTTTCATTTTCTACCTCCTTTTAATTTTTAATTTTAATTATAACACAAAATCAAAAATTGTCAATAACAAAAATAAAAATTTTTGAGTTTAATAAATTTTTGTTTTTTCTCTAAAATTAAACAATTGTTTAAAAATTCATGTTCTTTGATATTAAAAAAAATTACATAAAAAATCTTTTTGCAAGTTGTTAAGTTTTTGAAAGTCTTTTAGTTTAATAATGATAAAATTTTGTTTTAACAGATTTTGAAGCATTTTACCTCTCTCCCTTTTTGATTTAATTTTTTATAAGTAAACTTAAGAAATAAAAAAATGCCGACACCCCGTTATGGAGTATCGGCATTGCTTATTTAAAAGTAAATTCGTATTCTTTCTTGTAATATTTATCCTCAACAGTAACTCTGCTATCTTGCAGGAAAATTTCTATTTTTGGTTTTTCGTTTATTAACCACAAGAAATTTTCTATGAAATAAATCTTATCTACTTTCAAAAAAAGTGCGTTATAAGTGCCTTTTATTTCTAAACCTCTTTCTTTTAAAATTTTTTTCATTTTCTCCAATTCTGGTAAATCTTTCGGAGCATCTACAATTAATTCTATACATTTATCATTTAAAATTTCTGCATACATTCTCTCACCTCCCTTTAGTTTTTATTTTTAACATCCTTAATGTTTATTTTCAATTTTAAATATAACACAAAATAAAAATTTGTCAAGTCTAAAATTTTTTAATTTTTCTTTTTTATTTTCAATCATAATTGGTTATTTTCAAAATTCTAATTATTTTTTTCATTTTTTTTAATATAATACATTTTTTTATTTTTTCAATATCCCTATTTAATTAATCATTAAATAGCTATATATTGTATTTTATTTTTGAAAATTGATTTAAAATAATTTTAAAAAAATAAAAATTTTAAAAATCAAAAATATATCGGTATTATGCAATTATTTACTCCTCTTGATTTTGTTCAATTAATGTTTTATTATCTTTATAAATTAAAAATACAAAATTTAAGTTTTCAGGAGGGAAAAAATGGATGAAAACAAAAAAATAAAAATAATAGGTTTAGAAGGATGCCCGCCTTGTGAAAAAGTAAAAAAAATACTTAAAAAAGCTGGCAAAGATAAAGAAATTGAAATTATAGACTTAAATTCAGAAAAAGGACAGGAACTACTACAAAAAGGAGTTATTCCTATGGATGAAAAAGAAAGAGTTCAGGTTCCTTTTGTTCTTGATGAAAATAATCAATTTTGTGAATTATTTTTTGATGAGGATGTTGTTTTAGCTGTGTGTGGAGAAGAAATAAAGGTTTTATATGATAGAGAGGAAGAAGAAAAAAAACAAAAAAGGAGTAATTTGGAAAATGGAAAATGAAAATAATCTTAATAAAATTGAAGAAGAAGTTTTAATGAATCTTGTAAGTTTATTGATAATAAATGGATTTTCAGTTGACATTATAGAAGGTTGGAAATTTAAAGTATGGTTAAGAGGTGCAGAACCAGATTTCGCTTTTATAATTTTTGAAATTTATCCTGAAACAGTAGATGTAAGAGTTTTAGAAGCTGGTGGAGAATATTCAAAATTTAAATATTCAAAACGACATAGAGAATTTTTTGAACAAACTATTAAAAATTTATATTATAGAGCTGTATTAGAAAGAGAAAGTTAAAATTTTTTTACTTTTACTCCAAATTTTTTTTCATATTCTTTAATAAGCTCAGGAGTAATCAAATCTTCAGCTTTAATACCTGTAACTTTTTTCATTTCATACGCAGATTTTGGGATAGGATGGTCTTCAACTTGAATGGTTCCTTTTAGTCCTTTAGTTTGTTTAGCAAATTTTCCGAAATTTTTTCTTATAGCATATTGTTTTAAAGTAGGAATTCCTTTTTTTCTATAATAAGTAATAATTTTTACTATATCTGGAGGAATAAATTTATATCTTGTTACCTTTTCATATTTAAATTTTTTCATAATAAAATAAAAGCCCCCTTACGGGGGCTAATTTAAAATTGCTACAAAATAAAAATTATCTTTTTCTATGCTTTTCAGCTACACAAATAGCAGCTTTAGGAATTCTTTTACCTTTATACACAGCAGTTCCAGTTACTCCTTTACACTCACCAGGTTTAATTAAGTAAGGTCTGAGATGAGGAGGAACTTCACCTTTAGGAAAGCTTGCTCTTTTAATTACAACAATATCAGGGTTAAAAGGTGTTCTGGAAATAGAAATGTTTCTGCTTGCCATTAACTGAGCTAAATTTGCATAAATACCAGCCATGTTTCACACCTCCTTTTTATTATTTTTTTATTTTGATTGTAAAATAACACATATTTTTAAAAAGTCAAGTCCTTTTTTTTAAATTTGAATAAAAGCGTTTAAGACCGATAGATAGTATCTAAGCTAAGAACTTATCAAAGTTTTAAAAATATTTTTCAATTTCAATTTCTTTTAAGTAATTCAAAAATTCTTCACACCTTTCTTTAAGTTGTTTTATGTATTCAATAAATTTTTTTCTTTTTTCTGGGGATAAAAAAAGAATGTCTTTTATTGTTAAAGCACCTACTTCATAAACGCCACCTCTACCTTTGCCCCCGAAAGAAACTCTAATACTTATAAAAGGTTCTTCTTTAAAATTATAAAGATTAAAAGTAACTTGTTTATTAGGATTATAAAATTTTGATCTTTCAGATTTTATGTATTCTCCATTTTTAAGCTTGTCCTCAAAAACATCAATATTTTCTTTTTTAGCTCTTTTAATAAAACTTGTTCCTCTTTTTTTCAAAACTCTATGCATACCGCAGAAAGGACAAACTATAAAAAGAATTTTTTTTCTTTTTAGAATTTCTTCTTCAGGGATTTCCTCTTCAGCAGTTGAAGTAGCAATTTCTATGATTTCTTCATCTTCTTTCTCAATTGCTTCTAAAATGGTTGATAAAGGTTTTTTAGACATTTTATTTCCAAAACTCTAAAAATGGATGTTTTTCAAATATGATTTTATCAACT
>CAZJYT010000038.1:0-9398 GCA_964550325.1 uncultured Candidatus Saccharibacteria bacterium
CATCTTTAACTTCTTCTAAAAACCTATTAATTTTCTGCACAAGCTCTGCTAAAGCTTCTTTTATTTTATCAGAGGAACTTAAGGCTGATAAATCTTCTTGAGGTTTAGTTATAGTCAAAATACACTTGCTCCCTCTAAAAACTTTCATTTCAACTGAAAATTTGCAAGGTAAAGGTCCTAAATAATCGGGAGAAGGAATATGATCACTAACACGATAAATTTTAATACCAGTTAAAGTGGAATTACCTCTATCAATTATAAGTAAATCATAATCACAATTCGTTTCTAAAGGAACATAAAATTCTAACAAGCCTTCAAATTGAGGATATTTTGATTTATATTCTTCAATAACTAAATTAATTAAATTTTTTTTACTTCCTCTACCTCTACTCTTTTTCATTTCTCATCCCTCCTGTTTCAAAAATATTTTCTGCTTTTATAATTCTTTCGTTAACTTTAGTTTTTATTTCCTCAACTTCCAAACCTTTTACTTCGCTTTCCTGAGAAGGTTCAAGTTTAATTTCAACTTCTTCTTTTTTAATTTCAGAAGGTCTTAAAATCCCTTCTTTGATTTGATTTAACATTCCTCTTAAAGCAACAATTTCTTCTATACTCCAGTCCGTAACAGGCAAACCCAAAATTTCTTCCAAATCTTCTTTTGTAATTTTGAATTTACTAAACTCCATAAGCAAATTTTTAATTGCCTGTTCAGGTTTTTCAATTGCTCCAACTATAGCTTCTTTTGCTTTTTTAAGGCAAGCAGTTTGTAGCCATTTTGGAATAACTCTTGTTAATGCATTTCTTAAAGCTTTAGATAATCCTGCCTGAAACTGCATATCTTCCCAGCGTGCAGGGTCCATTTTTTCGGGAAATTTTTTTGGCTTTCTTTGTCTGTAAATGGTATTAAACTCAAGATCAGTTTCTAAGTCTTTAACTTTAACTTTGTAAATCCAGGCGTCCTGTGTTTCCTCAGTTTCAGTATCTATTTTTAATTTTCCCCAGATTCTTGCTAAAGAGGACATCATTCCTATAGAGGGACCTTCAACAACGGTTCCTTTGAGTGGGTATGCGTAATAGAAGTCAGGTCCTGCTATTTCGGCTTCAAAGAGAGCTTCAGCTAAGATTTGTTTTAAGTCTCTTTTTGTAGTAGTTTGTTGCCCAATAAGGTAAGTATCTTCAGTTTTTTGAGTAGGGGAAAAAGCTGTAACAATTTTAGGCTGTATATTTAAAGTTTTTTCTTCCATTTTTTTGCCCCCCCCTTTTTTTTAATTTTTTGTAAATTTTATGAAGTTTCTAAATTTGAATTTTGACCAAGTTTTTCCATAATTTTTTTATAAGCTTCTCTAAGATATTCAATTTCTGGTTCAAATATATTTTTAATAAATTTTACTAATTCTTTTAATTCTGAATTGTTTAAATTAACTAAAACTTCATTAATTCTCGTTTCACTTTCCTCATCAATTCCTTTAATTGTTATATTTTTTTGATTATCATAAAAAATCTGAAAATGTTCAAACTCTAAAATTGTTTCTTTAATATCCGTTTCACTTTTTTTAGAGCCGTGCTTTGTTTTATCTCCTTTTCTTAAAATTACTAACATTTTATACCTCCTTTTATCATTTATTTTTATTATAACACATTCTTAAAATTTGTCAAGATTTTTAAAAAATTCAACAAATTTTAATCCTTCTTTTTCAGCTTTTTTCCATTTTTTTATAGTTTTTTGTAAACTAAAAGGATCAGAAAATAATTTTTTAATTTCTTTTAAAGATAAATGTTTTCTAAACTTTCTTTTAACCATCAATCTTTTCTTCTTTAAAACTATCTTTAAAAATTTTTTCAAATTCTAAAAAAACTATCCTAAAGTTTCTTTCATTAACAATAATATCTGTTAAAATTTTCATATTTCTAATAAACTCAAGAAAAATTCTCAAGGCTTCTTCAAATCCATAAAATTCTTCCAGCTTGGTAAAATAATCAACTATTACAGCTAAAATTATATTTGCGTTTTTAGAATAATAATAATTAAATAAAGCTTCAGGAACATCATCCAAAGATAGAGGCTTATCTGAAAACATATACTTTGCGAACCAATTTTTAGGAGCCTGTCTAATTTCTTTTTCAAAAACACTTTTAAGAATAAAAGCATTATTTTCTTCTTTAATTTCTACTTTTCTTTCTTTTAATCTTTGTCTTCCTTTCTCTATTATAGGAATAAACATTTTCCATGCAGTTTGAGGAGGAAAATATTTTAATTTTGTCATAGCTTCGATTAATAAAGTTAATTGAATAATTTCTTCTGTAGTTAAAGTAAACTTAATTTCTATATTCATTCAAAACCCTTTTGCCAAAATTTTTGTTTTCTTATATGGTGGTATATAAGGACAAGTTGCATAGTATCCGCAATACTTAGGACTACACCACCAATTACTTGGATTCGTTGGCGGGAACAACCCTGTTTCAACTGCTTTCAAAACTACTTCTGCCATTCTTATTATTACCAAAAAATCCTCATCAGTTCTTTTTGTTATAAGTGTTTGAACTTCAGGCTCTTTTTTATCGATTAAAACTTTAAAAACAAATCCTTCTGGAGATCTTCCTACTATTGCCTTTACCATTTGCCAGTAAAAAGTGGGTTGTAAAGAGTTTTCGGCTTGCTCTTCTGTCCATTTTTTATGTCCTGTTTTGAAATCATAAATCAAAAAATTTTTTGTTAATAAATCAATTGTTCCTCTAAAAAGAACTGGAAAATTGTTTACTTTTATGTGAATTTCTTTTTCAATAAGAAAAGGAAAAATTTCAGGAGCAATTTTATCTCTATAAAGACCAGTAAGTTTAATAGAGGAATCTAATCCTTCGGCAATTATTTTTTTTGCCTGATCTAATTCTTCAGGAGCAAGATAAACCCCTTCATTTTCTACAATTTTAACATAAGTATCTCTTGCGAAATCTTGCAAGTAGTCTTTTGGCAAATCTTCTTCTTTTAGAAGTTTATGTTTATGATTTTCTTCAGCAGCTTTATGAACTGATTTTCCAATAGCAGCAGCAATTCCTGGAGGAATAATTTCTCCTTCAAGATAACGGCGCCTAAATTGTTCAGGACAACGGAAAAACATGTTAAGCATAGAGGAGGTTATGAATTTTAGCATTTTAAACTCCTTTTAATATTTATTTAATACATTCTAAAATTTGTTTAATAGCATAAGCTTTAGGTGAAACTATAGCTCTTACAGCTTCTGTTAATTCAATCCAAAGGAAAACTAAACTTAAAAATAAAATTGCTAAAAAAACTGTAAATAAAGTATTTTTAGTATCATTATCACTAATAGCTTGATCTAATAATTTCCATATAAAAGAGAAAATTAAAATAAAAAGCATAACAAATAAACAGTCTAACCATTCAGTCCAAGCTAATTTAGCAAAAGCATTTATTCCTTCATTTAAAGTTATGCCAAGTTTATTTAAAACCAATTCTGCTACTTGTAATGTTTCATTATTTATTATTTGCCCAGACATTTAATCCTCCTTTTTACTATGTTTTTTATAAATCTGATTTATTCTTTCAACCATTTCTGGATGATTTATTGCTATATCATTACAAATTTCATTTTTAAGAGCCTCTTTATATTCTTCAATCTCTTTTTCAGAATTTAAATACTTATACCTTTTTCTATTAACAATTTTTTCAAATTCTCCATCTTCCATCTTAGCAAAAAGTTCTAAAATATTACAAATTATACAACCCATAAAATTTCCTATTAACTTTTTTCAATTTTTCCTATTGTTCCTATAAGCATTGAAATAATTTCTAATAAATTTATAGTAGCTCGTCCTAAAGAATCGGTTATAAATGTAGCTTTAAGTTTATCACTTGCTTTAAAAAATAATTCTACTGGCAAGTTGAAAGAAGATACTAATCCCGCTACAAGTCTTCCTTGATGACAAAATGAAGGCGTTGGGCGAAAACTAAAAACTTTTATTTCGTTAACAAAAAGAGAATATATTCCTTTAGCTTCAAAAATTGTTAAAATATCATCAATATCTCCTAAAAATGTTAATTTTACTGCTTTAACTAAAAAGCCCCAATTTTCTTTTAATAAATGTAAATATTCCCTTAAATTAGATTCATAAAGATTTTTAATACTTTCATAATCATAAAAAATTATATTTATTTTTGTAGTTTCTATTCCTATTTTAACAGTATCATATAAAACATAAGGATACATTTCTGTAAATTTTATTTCTCCTTCTTGAGTAGAAATTTTAGTTTCTAAAAAATACATCTTGTTACCTCCTTTTTATTTTTTAATCTTATTATAACACAAATTTTAAATTTGTCAAGACTATTTTTATTTTTTTTATTAATCAACTTTAAAATTACTATTATTTTTTAATTTCCAAAAAGACAATTTCTTTATCAACTGAAAAGGCTTTATTTAACAGTCTTTCCTTTACAGCTTTATTTAAAACCTTAAAAATTTCCTCACCTCTTTTTTCACCAAATCTCTTTTTTAACCAATCAAGATCTAAAGGAAGTGTGTGGAACCTTTTTTCTAATTCTTTTAGTAAAAGCAAGTCTTCATTAGACATAGTAATCCTCTTCTGTTAATTCTCTTAACAGTTCATTTAAATTAGCCAAAACTTCGTGCATATTTGCTAAAATTTCATCTATTATAACAACAAGTTTTTTAATTACTTCTTGAGTTTGAGCCATAGATACAATTGCACACCTTTTATTTTCTTTATCCCAAAAAGCACAAACTTCACCAAAGCAATATCCTGGTTCTATTGAGCCTAAACTTCTTAAAGGGCAAATTTTTTCTCCTTGGGAAAGCTCCTCAATTAATTTTTTTTCTTCTTCTTTCATAAAACCTCCTTTTTCTGTAATTCTTCTACAAATCTATCATATACATTAAATTTTTTTCCAATTTTTTTAGGAATATTAACCCCTCTTTTTCTTAGTTGAGTTACTATTTTATTTACTTGAAATTTACTTATTCCAAGTTTTTCTGCAATTTCTGTAGCAGTCATATTAATATAATTTTCATATACAAATCTAACATCTTCAATTGTTATTCTTCTTTTTGTTTTCATTTTATTACTTTCTTTTTTTAAAATATCTTCAAGCATTATTTCTTTAACTTTTTCCATTATCAACCTCCTTTAAATAAAGTAATTGATATATTTAAGCTTTTTCTCTTTTTTCAGGAATATTAACTCCTCTTATTCTTAGTTGATTTATTATTTCGTTTACCTGAGATTCACTTATTTCAAGTTTTTTTGCAATTTCTGACACAGTCATGTTAGCATAATTTTTATATACAAATCTAACATCTTCAATTGTTACTTCTCTTAATTTATTTGCTACTTGTTTTTGATAATTTTCCAGTCTTGTTATTTCTCTTTTATGGCAGTTAGGGCAATATCTTGGTTCTTTATCAGGATATTTAGCCTTCCATTCATAACCACATCTATAACATTTCCATATAGGTTTTTCTTTTGGATTATCCCAATCTGTTGCTTTGCATTTGGGACATCTATAAGGTTTACCTATACTGCGACCTATCCATTTATATCCACATTTTTTACATTCCCAAATTAACTTTCTCTTTTTAAGAATTTCAAATGCTTTTTCTAAAATTTTTTCTTCATCCATTTTTACTCCTTTTTTTTAATTTCTCTCCTCCCCCTCGGGGCAATTAAACTCACTCTGCCATCTTGGTTCTTCTTAAAAACAGTTTTATATATTCAATTATAACACATTTTTTAAATTTGTCAAGAAAAAACACTTTACTTTTATGGCACTATCTACCACAAGTTCGCTTTATTTCATAGTTGCTAACACCTATCAGCTCGCTAAATATCAAGGTTGCTGTGAACTACCCTATCCTAAAGGATAGGGCTTCCTGCTTCTCAGAGGAAACTTGCCTTGTATTACTGCAAGTGCAGTAATACAAGGTAGAGGTCTCCTCTCCACAGGCGTAAATTCGGGGCGTCCCACCCCTACTATTTGTAATCCTCTTTCAAGTATATTGAGAGAAGCATTGTAATCTCTATCAATTTTACCAAATTTATATTCTTTACTTGTGCCTCTTGGGTTTACTTTAACTACTATCTTACCAGCTCTTTCAGCCTTGTAAGATAGTAGTCTAAAAAATATACCCCAAGAGGCATCCAATATTTTTTGTCCTAATCTTCTTTTATTGTTCTCAACCATATTTTTAATTTGTAAATCTTCAAGACAAATAATATCGTAGTTTTTTACAAAAAAAGTAGATAGTTTATGTAAAAAATCATTTCTTTGATTTTTAAGTTTTTCATATAATTTTGCCAATTTTAATCTTGTTTTTTCCCAATTTTTAGAATTTAGTTTTTTACGAGATAATTGCTTATGTAATTTCCTTATCTTTTTTAATGTTTTTTCATAAAATTTTGGGTTCTCTATATGGTAACCTTCTGAAGTAGTAAGAAAATATTTAACTCCCATGTCTATTCCTATTGCTTTATTGATTTTTGGCAATTCGATTGTTTGTTCTTCAACTTGTAATATAGCATACCATTCATTTGTTTTCTTTCTTGTTATTAAGATTCCTTTAATTACACCGTTAGGTTTGCGGTGAATTTTGATTTTAATATTACCTATTTTTGATAATGAAAGCATTTGTTTATTAAAATCTATACTAAATCCAGATTGATTATAATTTAAAGTTCTAAATCTATTTTGCGATTTATACCTTAATTTTCCTGTCTTTTTGCCATTTTTCTTTAAACTCTTTAAAGCATTTAAATTACTTTGTAGTTGATAATTTACCATTTGTAATACTTTTGAATATACTTGTTTTAATTGTGGATTTTCCTTTTTTAATTGTTTGATATATTTTTGTCTATTTTTAAAAGTCATGCCATTGGAGTAATATTGTTCTAATAGTTTGTTATAAACCCATCTACATAATTCTAATTGCAATAATAATATTTGTTCTTGTTTTTTATTAGGATACAATTTATATTTATAACTTAATATCATTTTTCTTTTTTTCCTTGACTTTCAATATATTTTATAAGGGTGTCTAAACTTACTTGTCCTGTTGTTGCGATAAAATAACTATCACTCCAAAATGAATCTCCCCATAACATTTTTCTCAATTTAGGGAATTCTTTACGCAAATATCTTGCAGTAACTCCTTTTAATATATTTATAAACTTTGATAAGCAAAGTTTGGGTTTAGCTTTAAAAAGTAGATGTATATGATCATCACCTGTATTCATATTTATTATTTCAACCTCGTATTGGTTAATCAGTTTTTGTATTATTTCATAAAGTCTATTTCTTACATCTTCGTATTTCAAAGCTTTTCTGCGATATTTCACTACTAAAATAAGGTGATAATTTAGATTATATACAGAATGAGAACTTTTATCTAACTTATACCTCATTGGTTACTCTTATATAATATAACCAAATTTTTGTTTGTTGTCAATGGAAAAATATGATATAATAATATTATCATCCCCTTCCTAAAGGAAGGGGACTTCGAATGAAATTAAATTTGCAGCTCGCTTATAAGTAGTGGGGCTAAATCGTCTTAGCTCACTTCTTTCAAAAGGCTCTCCACCTTCTTAAGTTTTAAAATTTTATTTTTTAGCTCACTTGTGTGATAAGTTACTCACATTTCGTAGTTCGCTCCCTTGACAAGCTACTTATTGACAAAAGCTCATACATTTTACGCTTCCCTTATGAGGTGCTAACTCAATTTAGCTTTTTAAATTTCGCTTTTCTTATATGCTTCTAAGTAATCATAGCTTATTCATCCTATTAGTTTCTATATTTATATAGTTCACTTAGGCCAGATGTTTCTCACGCTCTGAAGTTCACTTTTTGATCTTGTTTCTTATTACACAAAGTTCACTTAAAAACTTTGCCTCTCTTTCTTTGAAGCTCACTTTATTTAAAAGTTTTTTTCTTCTCCAATAGCTCACTATTGATGAACGCTACTTATCTACAAAAGTTTTTATCTATTCCGCTAAAATAATATATTCCTTTCATTACGAAGCTCACTACTTGGTCATGTTGCTCTGAGTAAATAGTTCACTTTAACCTTAAGTTTCTTTTCAACTATAATTTGTTTGTTTTAATTCGCTAACACATAATGTTTCTTGCACTATTCAAGCTCACTGTCTTGCCCTGCTACTCCGCTTTGACAGTTCACTATTAAAAAATGTTACTTTCTATCGGCAGTTTTTTTATAAATATAACACATTTTTATTCTCCTTCATCTATTTCAACTACTTTTGTCCAAGGAATAAAATCTTCATGCTGTAAATATTCAAATTGATAAGGTATCCTCCAAGGCAAACCTTCAATTTCGTGGTAAGCTTGATAAAAATGAGCTAAAAACAATTTTTTAGCTTTTCTTTTAGCAGCTTCTATTGCATGTCCTGCTTTTAATCCCTTTGTTTCTACATAAATTTGTTTCCATTTTTTATAAATTTCTTTATAAAATCCACCAGTTTTCGCAAAGCTTGTTCCTATAAGCCACATAATAGTTCTGGCTTTTGGATTCCAGAAAAAGGCATAACCTTTATATTTTCTGCAGGGTGCCCTTTCAGCCTTTACTATAGGCGCTCCACATCTTATAAGCTTAATTTGTTTGGTTGTTTTATCCTTTTCCCTATCTACAACATAATGACATTTTACATCTTTAAGATTTTTAGGATCATTGGGATCGTAAGGTAAAAGTATTTTATGCCCTTCTTCACACTGGCATTTATAAACATGAGGAACCAAACCACAGTAAGCGTTCCAGGAGCTTAAGTCTTTAGTTAAATCCCAATTAATTGATAAAAGTTTTAAGCTTAAAATGGGTCCCAAACCTTTAATTTTGCTTAAAAATTCTGTATATACTGGTATATTTTTCAAAATATCCTCTGCCTCTTTTCCAATTTCATTTTCCATTCTTTTTAGTTCAATCACTATTCTATTTAAAACACTTTCTCTAATATCTTCTATCTCATCCATTTGTTGTGTCATTGCGATAATTCTATTACCTGAAGCCACTCTCAATTTTTGTAAAGAAATGTAGGTATCCGCTAAAGCACGACAATACCTTCTTTTTTCTTCAATTTTTTCAAGAATTTTTTTAATTTTAAATTCGGCTCGTTTGTTTACTTTAATTTTTTTTACTTTTGAAGCTCTTTGTTTCATAATACACCTCCTCACAGGTGTTGAAGGATTAAAAATTTTAACCAAATGCATTTAAACAATTTATTCTCTATCCACAACATAAGGTGTTGGAGGACTAAAAATTTTAACCAAATGCGTTTAAACAATTTAATTTTCTAACCCCCTTTGTAAAGAGTTTGGGTCTATACCCCTTATCTTTACTGGGCTACACCAGAGC
>CAZJYT010000039.1:0-9114 GCA_964550325.1 uncultured Candidatus Saccharibacteria bacterium
AATTTTCCAAAAAAAGTTTAAGTCCCATATAATTATCAAATGTCTTTTTTCCTTTCTCAAACTCAACTAAAAAATCAATATCACTTGTCTCTTTTTGTTCATTTCTCGTGTAAGAACCAAATAAACCTATTCTTTTTACTCCAAAACTTTTGATGTTTCTTTTATTTTCTTTTAATTTTTTAAAAATTTCATTTGTAGAAAGCATTTTAATTAACTTCAAATTTTTTTAACTCTACTCTCTAGAAATTAGAAAATACAAAAATTTTTTCTGTTTTTTTTAGCATTAAAAATCATTTAAGCAATAAAGCTTACGACAAATCAGAGAGAATTTTTTCCATTTTATCAAACTCAAAACTAAAAATCAAAAATTATTTTTTCTAACTCTCCCATCCCCCACCTTGAGACTGTTGGAACTATGGGAAATATGATGTTTGCTTTAGTAAACCTGCCAACAACATCGTTTCAATCCCACCTTGGGACTGTTGAAACGGTTAACCCCTTTAAAGGAAAAAAAGTGAAATACGGCTTTCAATCCCACCTTGGGACTGTTGGAACTCAGAGTTTATAGCTTCATCAAGTGAGGTTTCTCAAGTTTCAATCCCACCTTGGGACTGTTGGAACTTGAAAATTGTATTATTTGTTTAGATGAGTTGTGGTTAAACATGTTTCAATCCCACCTTGGGACTGTTGGAACCTGGAAGAGGTAGAAGGTCAGGAGGTAGGAGAGGATTTAGGTTTTCAATCCCACCTTGGGACTGTTGGAACTTTCACAAGTAGAATTTCCACAATAATTAAAAACATTTCCTTGCCAAAGTTTCAATCCCACCTTGGGACTGTTGGAACATAGCAAGAGATTTAAAAATATCTCCAGTAAGTTTGGTTTCAATCCCACCTTGGGACTGTTGGAACTTTACCACTTTTTTAAAAAATATAATACCATTTTTACTATGTTTCAATCCCACCTTGGGACTGTTGGAACTTTAGAGAAGTATTTTTGGGAGCAAGGAATTGATTGTAAAGTTTCAATCCCACCTTGGGACTGTTGGAACTTTGACAATGCTGATGGAGTTTATATGATGTATTATTGTGATGAGTTTCAATCCCACCTTGGGACTGTTGGAACTTGAATTTATTGTTGAGGATTTTGTTGAAGGAGTGGAATCGTTTCAATCCCACCTTGGGACTGTTGGAACTTTTTTATCGCTGTTGTTATTACGAACATTTTCAAGTAAGTTTCAATCCCACCTTGGGACTGTTGGAACTTTGTCAATTTCACATACCCTGTATCTCCTTTTTTTTTGGGTTTCAATCCCACCTTGGGACTGTTGGAACTTGCTAATTATGAGTTTAAGACAGGATTGAAGAAAGGAAGTTTCAATCCCACCTTGGGACTGTTGGAACTTTGAAACAAATTCAACTTTTTTTAAATAAAGAGTGTTTCAATCCCACCTTGGGACTGTTGGAACTGGAAAAGCATTTTCCCAGGGGACAAAATACCAAACTTTGGTTTCAATCCCACCTTGGGACTGTTGGAACCTACGATACTGGCTCTTATTGTAATTTATCTCCTACTTGGCAGTTTCAATCCCACCTTGGGACTGTTGGAACTTCCTCCACTTCTCCGACCTCTACCAGCCAATCTTTCTAGTTTCAATCCCACCTTGGGACTGTTGGAACACTCCCCCATTGTTGACTTCATTGTCTCAATTGAGCTTGGTTTCAATCCCACCTTGGGACTGTTGGAACTTTAGAGAGATAATGAAAAAAACCAGCAAACCCTTTAGTTTCAATCCCACCTTGGGACTGTTGGAACTTTTTAATTTCTCCAGCAAACCCGTAAAGGGTTTGCGTTTCAATCCCACCTTGGGACTGTTGGAACTTCATTATCTCTCTAAAGGAAGGGTACATTTTTTCTAAAAGCTCTGTTTCAATCCCACCTTGGGACTGTTGGAACTTGCCCAATATTTGTTCCATCGCATTTTTTGACATAAGTGTTTCAATCCCACCTTGGGACTGTTGGAACTTCACGCACAAAGAATATGATATCACTCAAGCGCAGTATTTGTTTCAATCCCACCTTGGGACTGTTGGAACTTGGGATTTTGTTGAAAGAAGATTAAGAAAGAAAGTTTCAATCCCACCTTGGGACTGTTGGAACTCACGAGGGAAATCACCTCTCTTATTATCTTTTAGTATGGTTTCAATCCCACCTTGGGACTGTTGGAACTTTCACCTCCTTTTTGTAAAAAAATTTCAAACCTTCCTTTGTTTCAATCCCACCTTGGGACTGTTGGAACTTGAAAACTTTGATTTTGATAGTTGTAAAGATAAATTAGTTTCAATCCCACCTTGGGACTGTTGGAACACCATCAAAATTTTCACCAATTAGAGCCGGGCTACTCTTGTTTCAATCCCACCTTGGGACTGTTGGAACGGGGCAAGGGTGTCCCATTTTGGGACACGCTTTTTAGTTTTGTTTCAATCCCACCTTGGGACTGTTGGAACACAAAAATTGATGTTTTATATTTGCAAAAGAGAAATCTCGTTTCAATCCCACCTTGGGACTGTTGGAACATAAAAAATTATGTGGAAAGGAAAAGTTGTTTTAAAAAGGTTTCAATCCCACCTTGGGACTGTTGGAACTTAATTTCACTCACAAAGTTTGAAATACTCTTGAAGACATTGAAGTTTCAATCCCACCTTGGGACTGTTGGAACTTCACAAATGAACACAACAGCTGGAGAGAAAAAGTGAATTTGTTTGGTTTCAATCCCACCTTGGGACTGTTGGAACTCATGAAGCAAGATTGGAATGCTACGGATTAGATTTGTTTCAATCCCACCTTGGGACTGTTGGAACCACCGACCTTTTAATTTCTTCCCAAATCTTTTGTGGTTTCAATCCCACCTTGGGACTGTTGGAACACAGCTTTTTTATCGCTGTTGTTATTACGAACATTTTCAAGTAAGTTTCAATCCCACCTTGGGACTGTTGGAACAAGATTGAATTCTTTTCAGCAGACCAACCAGACAAAGTGGTTTCAATCCCACCTTGGGACTGTTGGAACAAAAAGAAAAAATCTAAAAAAATGAAATATGGAGCAAAAAAGTTTCAATCCCACCTTGGGACTGTTGGAACTTGAGTTTTTAATTGGTTTTTTTCTTTTTCTTATATCGTTTCAATCCCACCTTGGGACTGTTGGAACTCTCTAAAGGTTTTGGGGGAGTTTACCTAAACTCCCCCCCTTGGTTTCAATCCCACCTTGGGACTGTTGGAACTCACAAATGTTAAAATTCCCTGGCACATAAACCCAAGGGTTTCAATCCCACCTTGGGACTGTTGGAACATTGGAAAGACAGCTCTTCACGCCATTGAACGGCTTGCGTTTCAATCCCACCTTGGGACTGTTGGAACATGAATTAATGAAAAAAACCAGCAAACCCGCAAAGGGTTTGCGTTTCAATCCCACCTTGGGACTGTTGGAACAAAGCTTGTTGTAAAGTGAAAATTTTATTACAAACGTTTCAATCCCACCTTGGGACTGTTGGAACAAAGCTAATTTTTCCCACCATACATCTTCGGAGGTATAGTTTCAATCCCACCTTGGGACTGTTGGAACTCCTAATTTGTGCATTCTTCTTACATCAACCCTTGTAAAGTTTCAATCCCACCTTGGGACTGTTGGAACTTTCCGCCAGCGGTTTATCCATTGGTGGAAAACCTTCCAAGTTTCAATCCCACCTTGGGACTGTTGGAACTTTACAATAATAATATATATATAAAGCATTCCCCCCTTAAGAAGGTTTCAATCCCACCTTGGGACTGTTGGAACTTGAGACAAATAAATAATATTTAAAAAACCCCATACACAATCAGAGTTTCAATCCCACCTTGGGACTGTTGGAACTTAGTAAAACTTTTGATTTGGGTCCTTATCAGATTAATGTTTCAATCCCACCTTGGGACTGTTGGAACGTAAAAGTAGGTGCTGATAAATTAGTAGTTGAATTTGGTGAGTTTCAATCCCACCTTGGGACTGTTGGAACTCAGGAACTCTCTCTCCTTCTTCTGCTTTTTCTTGTAAATGTTTTAAAGTTTCAATCCCACCTTGGGACTGTTGGAACTCATTAGAAGAAGCCGCAAGAAGGCTGGAACAAGCAGTTTCAATCCCACCTTGGGACTGTTGGAACTTTATAAAGACAAAAAATGATCCGGACTTTTTGAACTGTTTCAATCCCACCTTGGGACTGTTGGAACCTGGATTAGACGGAGAATTGAAGATCTAAAAGGATTATGTTTCAATCCCACCTTGGGACTGTTGGAACTTGAATTAAATGACTTAATACAACTTTATTTAAAGTCGTTTCAATCCCACCTTGGGACTGTTGGAACAGGTTTACTTGCGCGGGCCCAAATCGCGCCTTTAAAGTTTCAATCCCACCTTGGGACTGTTGGAACTTGGCGGAAAGGGCAAGACAAAAATTAATAGCAAAGTTTCAATCCCACCTTGGGACTGTTGGAACACAAATCACGAGTTGGCATATTGAAGATTATGGAATAACGTTTCAATCCCACCTTGGGACTGTTGGAACTCGTAATAACAACAGCGATAAAAAAGCTGTTGACAATGAAAAAAGTTTCAATCCCACCTTGGGACTGTTGGAACTTATAGAATTTCAAATAAAACAAAAACCCCCGCCACAGTTTCAATCCCACCTTGGGACTGTTGGAACCCTCAACTTTTGGCTGAAAATAAACGGGAAAATTTGAATTTTTTGAAAAAGAACTTGGTAAACCTCCAATAAAGTAAATTTTTAGAAAAAGTTGACCAACTCATTGTCTAAATTATATTAGAAACTGGATTTTTTTCTTTTCCAATGATTTCTTTTTTTAACCAACGCGCGTTATTTGTTTTATAAATTAACACTGAATCTTGCTTTTTTATTATTTTTTCTATTCCCTTTTTTATTTCAAAAAGCTGAGCTTCTGAAATTTCGCCTTCAAAAGCTGAATTCTGAACCCAATGTAAATATTTTCTTAAAAATTTACAAAGTTTTGTTACTCTTTTTTGTGCTATATCATAAACAATTATAACATACATAAAATCATTTTTACCACCACATTTTAAAACTTTGATATTTTTGTTCTCCAATCAAATGCCTGATTAATTTATAACATTCCAACCTTATTAATCCTTTATAAGAAATGTGTCTTTTTAATTTTTTATAGAAAATTGTCATAGCTAATCTTTTATCAAAATTTTCTAAAAATAACCTTCTACCCTTTTCATTTAAATAGCAAAAATTTAACTCTTTTAAAAAATGTGTTTCATTTATCATTTTGTTGTTAATTAATTTAAATATTATTTTGTCTACAATTACAGGTTTAAAAACTTCAGCAATATCTAAAGCCAAGGAATATCTTCTTTCTTGGGGTTCGTGTAGAAAACTTATGGTAGGATTTAATTGAGTATGATAAATTTGAGACAACACTTCCGTATACAAAAGTGAATTTCCAAAAGAAATTAAACAATTTATCATATTATCAGGAGGTTGACGAACCCTTTTTTTAAATTCAACTCCCAAAAATTCAGAAAAACTCTGATAATAAAAATGTTTTATTCTTCCTTCAATTGCCATCAATTCTGCTCTTTCTTCACATTTTGGAATTTTTTCCATTTCTTTTTTAATATTCTCAATTGCTTCTTTGACTTTCTTTTCTTGTTTTTTGTAATGAATTAAATTTTTTATTGTGTTATGGCAAGCCCCCAAAACAAATTCTTTAGCAATTTCTAATCTTTTATCTTTCTCTATATAACATTGGGCTTGCTTTATTAAAAGAAATCCAGAAGGAAGATAATCTTTGGGGACAAAACTTCCTATATAAAAACCATAATAGTTAAAAAAATGAATAGGAATTTTATTTTGAGCCAAAAAATTTAAAAGTTTAGTGTTTAAATCTATCTCTCCAAAAATAAAAATTGCTTCTATTTCTTTTATAGGAAGAGGTTTTTTGATAATTTTATTTGTTTCTTTTTCTTTACCAATAAAATAAAGAGTGTTTTTCTCTCTTTTTAATCTTCCTGTTGAAAGAAGATAATAATTCTTTGACATTTTTAACAAAAACAAAAATTAAAATAAGCGCAAGTTTTGCAAAAATTTTTTTTAATTGGCAAAGGAGGCGTTGGATTTTCTAAAAGTTTTTCAATTTCTTTTAAAATATTTTCAATTTCTTTTTCTTTCTCTTGTGTTAATTCTACCTTTTCTATTCTTTTTGAAAGAGGATAATTTATTACTCCCTTGGCTGTTATTCCTTTTTGTTTTAAGTAATAAAGATAATAAAGTAATTGATAAAAGTGGGCTTTAGCTAATTTGCGCGACTTTTTTATTTCATGAATTTCCAAACTCCGTCTTAAAAAATCAATTTTAATTCTATTGTCAATTATTAATTCCTTTAAATCTCTTTGATAACTTTCTTGGTGAAGCAAACTTCCCCAATATACTAAATCAGAAGTATGCTCCATTGAAATAAACTTTGAAAAAAACCAAAGTTTTCTCTTGCAAATAAAAAAATAATTAACCTGGGCACCCGTAAAAATTAATTTACTAAATAAAAATTTCATCTTAAATTAAGTTAAATAATATTTTCTTCTTCTAACATTTTAATTTCTTTCAAATCTAAATCTAAAATTTTGTCTATTCCATACTTTTGCAAATCATCTAATTTCTCTTTTATGTTTAATACAAAAAATCCTTTAAAAGTATTTCTCTTTATTATTTCAAATCTTTCTCTAAAATTTTCTATCCCAAAAAATGGAAGGTTAAAAGAGTAATTGTACAAAGTTTCTAATATCTTCCATTTATTTAAATTGTTTTTCAAGCTCTCGTTTTTTATTTTCTCTCTTATTTTGTTAATTAAATCTTCAAATGAAATCTCCCAATTCTTTTTGTCTTTTAATGCTTCGCACAGGGCTTCATATAATTCATCTTCCTGATTGGGTAAATTAGGAATAAAAACCTGAATTCCGGCTATGTTCCTGAAAATTCTTTGAGCTTCATTTTTCTTTTCTGCCGACCAATACTTTAACCATTCAAGAGTTTCGTTGATTTTGTTTTCGTAAAATTGTTTGAGAGTTTGATTGCTTTCCACCGGTTTTTCAAATACATTATCTATCAACTTTTTCTCTTCTTCGTAATTAAGCGGATTAGAATTTTGTATCTC
This sequence comes from uncultured Candidatus Saccharibacteria bacterium, assembly GCA_964550325.1. Taxonomy (GTDB): domain Bacteria; phylum Patescibacteriota; class Minisyncoccia; order Minisyncoccales; family CAZJYT01; genus CAZJYT01. Next base: position 7,222 of record CAZJYT010000039.1, read on the forward strand.
TTTAAGCACTTCTATTGTTTTTTCCAAAATCTCTTTGGGATAGTAAATCGCTAAAGTTCCTTTATCTATTCCGGTAAAGATATAAATGTTAGGTTTATTTCCTGGATAATGCTCATTTGGTTTTTTGTTTCTCCAAATTCTCCCCCATCTTTGAATTTGGCTATCAATAGGAGAAATTTCAGTGATTAATATATCAAAATCAACATCAACAGAAGCTTCTACTATTTGAGTTGCAACTAAAATTAAGCCTTTTTCTTCATTCATTAACTTCTCTTTGATTTTTTCTATTCTTTCTTTTTTTTCTTTTTCTATTAATCTTGAATGAAGCAGATAAAGATTTTCTTTTTTTATTCCCAATTTTTGAGAGATATTTTCAAGTTCTTGATACAATTTTATTGCTTTTCCTACATTATTAACAATCACCATTATATTTTTGTCTTTGTGATCTTTAATTATTTTCTTTATTTGGTGAAACGTCTTCTCCTTTAGCACCAAATTGTATTCTTTCTCTGTTTTTGAGTGATATTCAAATACAGGTCCATCAATTAATTTTATTCTATGTCTTTTTAAATTATAGTTCTTTATCAATTCCTTTGTTTTATCCGGTTCTTTTTCTAAATCACAAATTTCAAATCCATTCTTTTCATTTATAAATTGTTTAAAATATGGTGGGAAAGTAGCGGTAATAACTAAAACATTTCCTTTCAATTCTTTGATAATTTCAAGTGTTTTTATAATAATTGCCACCATTTCTGGATTATAAGCTTGAATTTCATCAATTACAATGGAGGAGGCAGGATATACTGAAACTAACTTATCAAAACCATAATATTTTAATGAAGAAAGAAAAACTTGATCAGGAGTTGTTAACAAAAGAGGAAAAGAAAATAGTCTGGCAGAGATCATTTTATCGCTTACTTCTAAATCACTTCCTTCTTTTTCTTCTTTTAGATGTTCAATAAACGAGGTTGAATGGAGAATACCAACAAAATTTTTCTCAAAATATCCTTTGTTTTCTTTTTCATCTTTTCTAAATCTCCAAAACAAGTCATTTAATGCAACTCTTAATGGTAAAGTATAAATCAATTTTCTACCGGTTCTTTTTGCCCACAATAAAGCAAATTCTGTTTTTCCTGATCCTGTAGGAGCTACTAACACAAAATTGTGATTTTTAGTTTTCTTTAATATTTCTTGTTGCCATAAATCTTCTTTACCTGTTAATTCTTTGACAGCACTTTTTATTTCGTCTTCTAAATTTTTAAAGATTTCGTTAATATTTGTTGTTTCTTCTATATTAACTCCTCCACTTCCGGCATAATCGCACCTTCTTAAAACTCCTAAAAAAACAAAAAAATCAAGCCAATTTTTACTTAATCTATCACCATTGTTTTCGTCTTTATCAGGAATCTCATAAAACTTTATTTGTGTTGATAAACCATAACCACCTTCTAAAGCTTTTTTTAAATTTTCCAATTTTCCTAAATTTATTTTTGCTTTTAAATCACTTAAGATTTCTCTGATAAAATTTTCATCTTCATTGTTAAAACTTTCTATCAGTGAATCTATCATTGTTTCAAGTAATTTTTTAATTTCTTCTTTTTTCTCTAAAAGAAATTTAATATATTTTTCAAGGTCAGGATAATCATCAAAGATGCATCTTATATTTAATTCTTTATTTACATAGAAGTCGTTATAGTGATGAAAAAGAATGGCTGTTCTGATTTGTTGTGCATCTTCATCTTCTGGATTATCAAGAAAAATATAAGAATAAAGAGTAGAAATAACTTCATGGCGTTTTATATCTATCGTTTTGTAATAATATTTTTCTTTTTTATTCTTTTCATTCTCATTTGTTTTTTTCTCAAAAAATTTCTCTATCTCTTTCCATTGAGA
>CAZJYT010000040.1:0-8577 GCA_964550325.1 uncultured Candidatus Saccharibacteria bacterium
AATAATTTGTGGAAATGGGAAATGCGAGGAACAAGAGTCTTTCAGAAATTGTTCTGTAGATTGTCCTTCAGGAAGTAAAGACAATTATTGCGACAAGGTAAAGGATGGAATATGTGACCCTGACTGTTTACCAGCGGAAGATCCTGACTGTAAAACAGAGATAAAAATTAAGCCTCAACAAAATACAATAAGATATTTTCTTTTAGGAGGAGTAATTGTAATTATTTCTCTTCTCATTCTCTTTATAGTTTGGAAAAAGAAAAAGAAGAAAGAAAAAGAGAAAAAGTAGAGTTTCTCTTTATAAAAATTTTGAGCCGTCCCGGGGGCTCGAACCCCGAACCTATGGTTTACAAAACCATTGCTCTACCCATTGAGCTAGGACGGCTTAAAAAATACACCTTATTTGTACTATATCTTACCAATTCAATAACAACCGCTAATAATTTCTTTACTGAGGCATCTTGTCTCGGGGGAGCATACCGCAGCCGAGCCCGAGTGGAAATATTGTATTTCAGTATGGACTTTGTAAGGCTCGGCGAGGTATAGGAGCGCCTGAGAAAAACCTTCTTTTTCAGCACTTAAGGCGACTCCGTGCTCCCCGAGACAAGATGCCTTCGGTGATTCGTTACCAAATTGGTTAAAAAATACACCCTATTTTTTAAGCTCTTCTTTTATTTTTTTCCAGTAATCGTTACCAATTTTTTCTTTATTCTTTTTCCTCAATGCTTGAATTTTGTGAAATAGTAAATTTTCAATTTTCAAAACTCCAATTCTAATTTTCATTAAAATCTTTTCCAAAAATCTTTCATAAGAAAAAAGGGGCTTTTTTCTTTTTGTTTTCAAATCTAAAATGGGGCTTTTTTCTTCGGTTTCAGGTAGAGTCAGTAACACAGGAATTTTCCGCCATATTATTACCACCATACCCAAAAAACTTATTAAGGCAACTATAAAAGAAATTAACTCTAAATTAGATTTCATATCTTACAAACCTTCTAACTATGATATTTTCTTTCAGTTTTGCAATGTGTTCTTCAATTAAATCCTTAATTTTCTTGTTTTCGTTTTTTATCCAGGCTTGCTCTAAAAGAGGAGTTTCTTCTGGATCAATTGCTGCAATTTGGAGGGCTAATTCCCGAGCTAATTTTTGAAATTCTGGATTTTTAGCCACAAAATCAGTCTCACAATTTAGCTCCAAAAGAACACCAATCTTTTTATTAGTATGGATATAGCCCTCTATTATTCCTTCTTTTGTTTCCCTTTTCTCTTTCTGTTTAACAATTTCTCTTCCCCATGCTCTCAAAAATTCTTTTGCTTTTTCTAAATCACCCTTAGCCTTTTCTAAGGCTCTTTTACACTCTGAAATAGAAATCCCTGTCTCTCTTCTTAATTTTTTAATTTGCTCAATAGAAACCATAACTTCAAAGGTTTATTTTTCTTTTGATTTTGCCTTTAAAATCACCTCTTTTACTTTGTTTAAAATATATCCCACAGAAGAAATAGCATCATCATTTGCAGGAATAAAGTAATCAGCCAATTCGGGATTGGAATCTGTATCACAAATAGCAATCACCTTTATTCCCTTTGCTTTAGCCTCCTTTACTGCTAAATATTCTTTTTTTATATCAACCACAAAAACTACCTCTGGCAATCTTTTCAACTTTCTCAAACCCTCAAATTTTTCTTTTAATTTTTCCAATTTTTCTTCCATCTCGGTAATTTCTTTTTTTGTATATTTTTCTTTCAACCTTGAATCGCTCATTTTTTTCTCCAGCTCCTCCATATACTCTACTCTTTTTCTTATTATTTCAAAGTTTGTAATTGTCCCCCCTAACCATCTATTGATAACATAAGGAAAATCTCCGGCATCAGCAGTTTCTTTTATTAACTCTCTAATCTGAATTTTTGTTCCCACAAAAAGAACCAATTTATTTTCAGAAACAAATTGATGAATGATTCTTAAAACTTCTTCAATTTTCTCTCTGCTTTTCTCTAAATCAATGATATGAATATTATTTTTCATTCCAGCCAAATAAGGCTTCATTTTGGGATGAATCTTAGAAATACTATGCCCAAAGTGAAGACCTGCTGTTGCCATCTCTTGGATATCTAAACTGGATTCTTTATCAGCAATCATACTTATTTTTCTTACCAAATAAAACTTGATTTTTCAAGAGAAATAAGATATATTTAATTGTCTATGAAAAAAGGAATCCACCCAAAATATTATCCTAAAGCAAAGGTTCAATGTGCCTGTGGAAACTCCTTTGAGGTAGGTTCTACTAAAGAATTTATTAAAATAGAAATTTGTTCTGCCTGTCATCCATTCTATACCGGAAAAGAAAAAATTGTTGATACCATGGGAAGAGTAGAAAAATTCAAAAGAAGATTAGCAAAAATGGAAGAAATGAGAAAAAATGAAGGGAGACAATGAGGCCCAAAAGGAAATAATTATTATGGAAATTAGAGCAGGAACAGGAGGAGCAGAAGCCTCTCTCTTTGCGGGAGAGCTTTTTAGAATGTATTCAAAATATGCTCAAAAGAAGGGCTGGAAACAGAAAATTTTAGATTGCCACTATAGTGATTTGGGGGGTATTAAAAAGATTATTTTTGAAATTAGAGGTCCTAATGTCTTTTCTTTATTAAAATATGAAGGAGGGGTTCACCGTGTCCAAAGAATACCAGTTACCGAAAAATCAGGAAGAATCCATACCTCTACTGTCTCCACTGCTGTCTTACCAAAACCTAAAAAGGCAGAGATTAAAATTAATCCTAATGATTTAAAGATTGAAACCTATAAAGCTTCTGGTCCTGGTGGTCAATATGTAAACAAGAGAATGACAGCGGTGAGAATTACCCATTTGCCTACAGGAATAGTAGTTACCTCTCAAACAGAAAGAAATTTAGCCCAAAATAAAGAAAATGCCCTTTCTATCTTAGAAGCAAAATTATTAGAGAAAAAACAAAGAGAGGCAATAGAAAAATTGCAAAACCAAAGAAAAAGCCAAATTGGTGAGTCAGAAAGAGCAGAGAAAATCAGGACCTATAATTTTATTCAAGATAGAGTAACTGACCACAGAATTAAAAAAAGCTGGCATGATATTGAAGAAATCTTGGATGGAAATTTAGATAAAATACTCAAAGCCCTTCAAAAAGCTCATTCCTGAGGGGGTAAGATTTTTTTAAATTCTTCTATTTCGTTTTGAACCTGGAATCCTCGGAAGGTATAGAGGTCTTCTAATTTTTGCCATTTTGCATATTGTAAAGAAGTAACTATTGTCCTTCCTCCTAAGTATTGGATTTTTCTTAATGTATTGATTACTTTAGAATTATAATCCCCATAAGGATAAGCAAAGGTTTTTATTTTAACATTTAGCTTTCTTTCTAAGATAATCTTGCTTTGATTTATCTCATATTCCATTGCTTTCTCAGAAATCTTGGTTAAATTTGGATGAGAAACAGAATGAGAACCAATTTCCATACCATTTCTTGCTAATTCTCTTATTTGCTCCCAATCCATAAATGACTTTCCTCCAATATAATTTGTTACCAAAAAGAAAACCGCCTTAAAATTGTACCTTTTTAAAACAGGGAAGGCATTCTTGTATTGAGATAACCAACCATCATCAAAAGTAATAATTACTGGCTTTTGGGGAAGATTCTTTCCTTGGTAAAAATAATCAAAAAGTTCTTTAAAGGTAATGGGGTGATAATTTTCTTTTAAGATATATTCCATTTGCTTTTCAAAGGTTTGAGGCGAAATAGCAAGTGTTTCCTTTCTTCCTAAATCATTTGAAGAAACTTCTGCTATGTGATGATATACCAAAATGGGTAAATAAATCTTCCCTTTTCTCTTGGGAGAAATACCCAAGAGCCTAATCTGCTTTTTTGTTTCTTCAAGAGATTTTTTCAAAAATTCTATTTCTTCTCTTGCTTTTTTCTCTTTTTCTTTTCTCTTCTCTAAGTCTATTTGAAGTTCTTTAATCTCCTTTTGTAACTCCTTTATTTCAGATATCAATTTTTGATTTTCCAAGGTCAAGTTATTATTTAAATTAACTTGAGCTAAAAAATTCTTTTTGAGATAATAATAATTGCAGCCAAAGAGAAAGCTTATTAAAAAAATAAAAAAAGCTAAAAAATTAAAGAAACTTTTTTTGCCTTCCAAAAAATTCATTTTCCTTTATATGTCTAAAAATAAAAATTTTTTAATGTTTATTTTTATTATCATTATTATAACATCTCTCTCTGGTCTTTTTTTCTTATCTTTTTCTTTCAAAAAGGCCAAAAAGGAGGCGTGTTTTTCTCTCTTCCCTTTCCAACTAAGCCCTTTTTCTTATTTACAATTTTTTTCAAATCCTCTTTTGGACCCCAATTCCTTCCCAAAAATTGAAATTACCACCGTCACCGCTTACTATCCCTCCCCAAAAGATACTGACAGCACTCCTTGTATAAGTGCTTCGGGCTTAAACATTTGCAAAGCCAAAACTCCCATTGTCGCCTGTCCAAGAAAGTATCCCTTTGGAACAAAGGTATTAATTAATGGAAAAATTTACACCTGCGAAGATAGAACCAATATAAAATATGATGGAATATTTGATATTTTGATGAAAAATAAAAAAGAAGTGGTTAACTGGGGAAAAAAGATATTACCCGTGATTGTATTTGATTGATTTAAAAGATTACTCTTTCACACCAAGAAGACATTGTATTCTTGGTAATAAACTCCTGGTGGCACTCTGCAATTGCCATAACTGGCTCAGCATAAATTCTGAGATGGTAGTAGCTTCTCATATTTCTGGGTCCTCCAAAATAACAAGCTGCTGCCTCTTTTTCATTTTTAGCTCCCCATCTAAAACAATCTTTTAAATGTAGGGCTGCTCCCAAAGAAGCATCAAAAAAATCCCAGGGATCTGCGGGTTTCTTGGTAATAGTTTCAATTTTATGTTTGTATTTATCGCTTCCCACCCAATTAAAAGGCATTAACTGAGCAGGACCCATTGCTCCACCCCATCCATAAGGAACACATCCTTTACAATGACAAACAATATCACCTTTTGAAGTAACAGTGACATATTTCTTTTGCCAATAAACCCTATATTTATTAGCACAGGCTGGAATCCAACAGGAAATAGGGGTTTTTTTAGGGTCTAAGTTTAATCTGTTAGTGATTTCTAAAAAAAGAGGTATCCAGGAAGGTTTCATCACTCTTGGCCAGGGAATCTCTTTCCCATTTATAATTTTCACACCTTTGCCGGTCTTAAAATCTCTTAAATAGCATTGGCCAACATTTCTCCCCAGTCGTGATTCCTGAGTCAAAATCCCTAATAAAAATGCCGCCCTAATCCCAGTAATCTCCTCTACTCTCTTTGCCACCTCTAAAGCCTCTTCATATTTAGGAACTTTTCTTACTCCTACTAATTTGAAAAGTCGTGCTCTAATCTCTTTTGCTTTCTCTTTCACTTTCTCTGCTTCCTCTTTTATTTCCATCTTCTCCTTTTTCAATTTTTTATATTCCTTTAGGGTAAGTTGTAATAAATAATCTTTTTCTTTTTTCGTTTCCTCTTCTTCTCTCTTTCTTAGAATTTGGATTTTGATTATCTCTTCAACTGCCCTTCTATCTTGCTCTAATATTTTTTCCTGCTTTTCCAAAAGAGATTGAGCATTTCTAATTTTTTTAATAATTCTCTGATTCTCTAAATTAAGAAGTCTTAAATTACTAAGATGAGTAAAATAATCAGATAATGTTTCTCCAGAAAGTAAAATTTCAAGAGTTGACTTTTGATCCTCTTTGTAAATTTCTCTTAAAATTCTTTTTAGATTCTCTTTTGAATTCTTGATTTCTAAATCTATTTTTCCAATAGAGTCTTCTGTTTCTCTAATCTCTGAGATTAATTTTCCCAAAAGAGCCTGATGTTGATTGATCTTTAGTTGAATCTTTTTAATTTTATCTTTCAGAAGATAAATTTCAGTTTGAATGGCACCCTTCTCTTTTTTTGCCTTTTTTTCTTTCTTCTCCAATTCTTTCATCTTCTCATTCATTTTTAACTCACATTTTTCTAATTTATCCAAAAGAAGTTGGCATTCTTCTTTTGTCTCACATGTGAGTTCTCCATCTAAATTTAAATCGCAAAAATCATCTTCTTGAGCAAAAGAAAAAATCCCTAAAAAGAGAAGGGCTAATACAAAAAGGAGAATTTTTTTAAAAAGGCTTCTCATTTTTCTTCCTCTTTTTCTTTCTTTTTCTCTTTTATCACCTCCACTTCTTTAAGCTCTTTTTCTGGTTTTTTCTCTAACTCCTCTTCAATCTCCTCTGGTGAAGCTACCGAGGCTAAGATCTCTTCTGGTTTCCTTAAGATCTTCACTCCTTTAGGTAGAACTAAATCCTTTACTAAGATGTAGTCATCAAAAGTTTTAAGCTTACTAATATCTACCTTAATCTGAGAAGGAAGATTCTGAGGAAGAGCTTTTATTTCTATCTCGGAAATATTTTTTACTAAGGTCCCTCCTAATTCTTTTACTGCAGGAGCCTCACCTTCAAAAATTAGGGGCACCGTTACCTCAATTTGTTCTTCAAGTAGTGGTTGATAAAAATCAATATGAATTATATCTTCGGTTAAAGGATGATAAGAAACATCTTTTATCAAAACCAAAAATTCTTTTTGAGCTCCATTCATTACCAATAATTTTACCAAAGAACTCTCTCCTACCTCCCGATATACTCTTTCAAATTCTTTTTTGTCAACTACTAAAGCTAAATTTTCAATTTTAGGACCATATAAAATAGCTGGTATGAGCCCCTTTTTTCTTAGCCTCTTTACCTTCCTACCAAACTCTTTTCTCAAACCTGTCTTAATTTCTAGCATAAATTTCTATTTTTTCCGAATGTAAAATCTTTTATCTAATTCTTTTAAGCTCTCCATCACTCCTGTATATTCTAATTCCGTCATTGGTAGCATCGCATTTCCAAAAAATCCTTGTTCTCTAATCTCCTGTGCTTTCCGAGCACACTTCTCTCTTATATAGTCCCAATACGGGTGATCAAAACAATCTACAGGTCCCGTAAATTTTCCATCTTTCATAGAAAAAGCCAAACAAGATACTACTGGGGGTCCATCAAAAAAAGAAATAGTAGAATTTTTCTTTACCGGCATTAAGGGTCCATTATGAGAACCCCTCATAAAACCCGCCACATAATGAGAAATGGTATAAGGAGACAAAACCTCTCCCGTAGCAGGGAAATTTTTTTGAGTTCTTATTATCATTACGGGATCATCCTTTCCTACATATTTCCCTGCAATATTATGAAGTCTGGTAGTACTCGCTACTACTGCTTGCTCTCCAGTTGCTCTTGACCATACAGACTCTACTACAAATCTACCTGTATCTCTTAATAAACAAGCAATATCATAGCTCTCTTCTGGAGTAACTAACTCAATTACCTTATCAGCTTCAGTATAACTTACGTCCATAATTACAAATTTAAATCCCTTTTTTAATTCTGGTGATAAAATCAGTCCCGCACAATACATTGGATCACTAAAAGCCAAATAAACCGGTAAATTAAAAGCTCCAGGCTCAGTTTTATCAGCACAAATAACCAAGAAGGGTTCAGCGGTTCTCTCTTCAAATTCCATTTCTGCTACCTGAGGTCCCATCCCTTTTACATTTCCCGAAAAGGCAGATACCAATAAGTCCTGACCTGCCCCATAAAGACCTTCTGACTTTGCTACCTTTGTTCCTTCTAAAAAAGCTTCCCAACAAAGCTTGTGAATTTTTTGGTTTTCTTTCCCTAATTTATGAGAAAGCAAAATGGCAATGTCATCTCCTGTAAAACCTACATAATGGTCAATTACTAAATCTTTTCCTTTCTCAAGAATATAATTTTTTACCTTTTCTACTACCTTTTCGCTTGGTCTGATATGACCTCCTATAGAGCCAATGTCTGCTTTAATAAGAGAAAGGGTAACTTTTGCCATAAAATAAGAAAAAAATTAAGCTTAAAAAACCTTTAATGCTTTTTTTAACGACCTTTTTTCTTAAAAGATTTGGTAATTATTTTTTGAGCTTCTCTTTTAGACCTGAAGTTTTTTAGCTTTACCCATTTTCCGGGTTCTAAATTCTTATAATTCTCAAAAAATTCCCTTATTTCTTTTTTGAAGTGTTCTGACAAATCTTTTATGTCCTGAATATAAGAAACCCTGGGATCAATTTTTTCTCTTGGTACTGCCAAAATCTTATTATCTACACCTGCCTCATCCTCCATTTCTAAAACTCCTATGGCTCTCGCCTCTACCAAACAACCAGGAAAAGTGGAAAAAGAGGAAATTAAGACACAATCTAAAGGGTCTCCATCCTCTCCCTCGCTATCTTTTATAAACCCATATTCAAAAGGAAAATACATTGGAGAATAAAGAGTTCTATCTAATTTTATTCCTCCCAATTTCTCATCAAATTCATATTTTTGACAAGATCCCTTTGGAATCTCTATAACTACCCAGAAAACTGAATTCTTCTCCTTCATAGGATTTCTAAAATAGCAAATTGAACCTAAAAAGTCAATAAAGTTTTATTTTGTCCTAT
>CAZJYT010000041.1:0-8132 GCA_964550325.1 uncultured Candidatus Saccharibacteria bacterium
AAGTACTGAAAAAGGAGCTTTTTTCACGGGCGCTCCTATACCTCGCCGAGCCTTACAAAGTTCCTACTGAAACGCAATCTTTCTTTCGGGCTCGGCTGCGGTATGCTCCCCTCGACAAGATGCCTCGCCAAAGGAATTATTAAGAATCGTTACTGAATTGGCAAGAATAGTACAAATAAAAAATAAATTTTTATGGGCAAATATTACAAATCTTCATATTTTGTTCCTTTTGGGGTGGATGAGAAAGAAATGAGAAGATTTTCTTATAGAGATAAACCTTCGGTTGATCCTAAAATTTGGATTTTACTTTTTGCCTTATTTATGGTAGTAATAATTGGATTGGTTTTTTTTGCTAAAATGGACTTTTTATATCTGCGCAAAGCCGACTTTTTTTATCCCTCATTTTATTAAAAAATTTTATGCTTGGAGGATTTAGACAATTAGCTCAACTTGGAAAATTTAAAAAGATGAAAGAGATTTTAGAGAAAGAGAGAAAGAAGGTAGAGAAGAATGGAATAGAAGTAGTGGTAAATGGAAAAATGGAAATAGAGGCTATTAAACTTAATCCTGGCTTAGAAATTAAAGAGCAAGAAAGGATTTTGAAGGATTGCCTAAATGAGGCTTTAAAAGAGATTCAAAAAGCACTGATGCAAGAGATGATGAAGAAAATGTTTTAGTTTTTTCAAATGGCGCCAGAGGATCTATTTAAGATTATTAAAAGAATTAACAAAATTGAAAATTTTAATCCCATCCAAAAAGAAGCTCTAAGAAGAGGATTGTTAAAAGGAAAAAATCTCTTAGTTTCCGCTCCTACTTCTTCTGGAAAAACCCTGATCGGAGAAATAGCAGCCTTGAACTGCTTTTTTAATTTTAAAAAGAAAATGATTTATTTATCTCCGCTGGTAGCCTTAGCGAGAGAAAAATATAATGGATTTAGAGAAAAATATGGAAAATTAGGAGTGAAGATTGCTCTCAGTATAGGAGATTATGACAGTTTAGACCCTTTCTTAGAAAGATGCCATTGGATAATAGGTTCTAATGAAAAGATTGATTCTCTAATTAGACACAAGGCTCCTTGGATAAATAAGGTGGGACTGGTAATAATAGATGAAATTCATTTGCTTCAGGATCCATCCAGAGGTCCAACCTTGGAGATTTTAATTACTCTTTTAAAAAAACTCATTCCAAAGAGCCAATTTTTAGCTCTTTCTGCTACCGTGGGAAATCCAGAAGAGCTTTCTGCTTGGCTTGGAGCAGAAATCTTAAAATCTAATTGGAGGCCAGTAAAGCTTTATCAAGGAATTTTTTATCAAAATCAAATAACTTTTTTCCAAGAAAAAGAAAATTATTCCCTAAGTTCTGATCTCTCTCCAGAGGAAGCCATCTTAGAGAATACCTTATTTTTAAAAAAACAAATAATATTTTTTCTTTCTACAAGAAAAAATGCAGAGGCTTTAGCTAAAAAACTATCAAGGTTTGCAATATCTTTTTTAGAATTTCCTCAAAGGAGAGAACTCGAAAAATTGGCTCAGAAAATTAAAAAGGTTTTAGAGGCGCCTACTTCTCAATGTAAAAAATTGGCAGAATGTGTGAGGGGAGGGGTGGCTTTTTATCATTCAGGTTTACTTCCAAGACAGAGAGTCTTAATTGAAGAAAATTTCAAAAAAGGAGTTTTAAAAGCAATTGTTTCCACCACTGCTTTAGCCTATGGAATGAATCTCCCAGCCTTTAGAGCGGTAGTAAGAGATACAAAAAGATTTTCTCTCAAGATGGGAATTACTTATCTCCCGGTTTTAGAAGTTCAACAAATGTTTGGGAGAGCAGGAAGGCCCCAGTATGATAAATGGGGAGAGGGGATTTTAATTGCCAAAAATGAAAAAGACTTTGCCCAATTAGCAGAAATTTATTTCTCTGACAGCTTAGAAAAGATTGAAAGCAAAATTTTCTCTGAATCTGCTTTAAGAACCCATATTTTGGCTCTTTTAAGTACTAATTTTTGTCAGACAATAGATGATTTAATTAATTTTTTTTCTCACACATTCTTTGGCTATAGATGTTCATCTCTGAACTTTTTAGAAGAAGAAATATTAAATATCTTAGAAACCTTAGAGAAATGGAACTTTATTGAGAAAAAGAGAAGGTTAAAAGCCACCATTTTGGGAAAAAGAATTTCTCAGCTTTATTTAGACCCCTTGACTGCTCATTTTTATCTTGAAGGATTAAAGGCTCCTTTTTCATTTGAAGATTTTCCTCTTTTGTGTCTTTTGGCTAAGGCTTTAGAGTTAAAAGCTTCTTTCTTTTTAAAAAGCAAAGATTTTCCGAAAATAGAGGAGGCTTTTTTAAGATATCAAAAAGAGATTTCGGTTTTACCATCTACTGATGATGATGAATTTTTGAAAGAGATAAAATTGGCTTTAATTTTTCAGAAATGGATAGAAGAGGTTCCAGAGAAAGAAATTTTGGAGGGATTTGATTTACCACCAGGAGAATTAAAACAAAGATTAAAGATTGGAGATTGGTTATTATACTCTTTAATTGAATTGGGAAAAGTAATTTCTCTCTCAAAAGAAAAAATTGAAATCATAAAAGAAATGAGAGAGAGAATGAGATATGGAGTAAAGAAAGAGCTCTTATATTTAGTAAAAATAAAAGGTATTGGAAGGCAAAGGGCACGAATTTTATTTAATGCCAATTTAATTAATCCCCAAAAAATCAAAGAGGTTTCTCTCTTTAAACTTTCAAAATTATTAAAGAGCAAAAAATTGGCAGAAAAAATAAAGAGTCAGTTAGGTTGATCTTTCAAAGAAAAATTCAAAAGGGGAGTATTTTTTAATTTTTTCAGTACCTCTTTACTAAAACTTTCTTTTACTAAATCTTCTGGAAAAAATAATCCCTTTTTTATTCTTTTTTTAATTAGTTTTTCTGCCATTTCTAATGGAAAAAAACAAGAGATTTTCTGCATAGAATTTAATTCCTCATCTTTTTTTGAAAAACTTTTAACTAAGAGAGAAAGATTTTTCTTTTCTGATTCAATTTTAATTTTGGAGAAGGTGAGATTGTTCTCTTTTTTCTTTTCTAAAATCTCTTTAATCTTTTCAAAATTTCCTCTTTTAAAAAGTCCATAATTTTTTGAAAAATTATAAAATTCATAAAATCCCAATGGTCTTACCACCCTAAAGATAAAATTTTCAGTTTTTATTTTCCTCATTAATTGTTCAAAACCAGAGGGAGCAAGATAGCTTTCAGCAAGAGTCCCAAAGAATTTTTCCCTTTTCAAATTTGAGAATGGTTTAAATTTCCTCTCTTTTTTATTAATCAACTGAATAGAAGAAAGTTGGTGTTCTAAAATTAAGTCCTCAAGGCACCACAGAAAAGGAAAGAAGAATTTCTTTTTTGGTGAGAGGGTCCCGGCAAGAATTTCAATCTTTTTTATTTTTTCTAAATCCTTGGTATAAAAAGCAATCAAAAAGTTTAAAAGCCCAGGACAAAAGCCACAGTTTGCCAAAACAGTAATTTTTGCCTTTTTGATTTCATTTTTTCTTTCTAAATAAAATTCGGGTTCTAAATCTGAAAGATCAATTAAATCCTTTTTTTCTTTTAAGGCAAATTCTAAAGAAAGATGTCCTATTTTCCCTGGTAGGGCTCCCAAAAAAAAATGATAATTTTTTAAATCTAAATTTTTCTCCCAAAAGACGACCTTAAATTTTCTTTTTGAAAGCAAATTAAAAAAAGCCCTTCCAATTTTCCCTTTTCCAAAAATTAATACCTTCATTATAATTTAAAATTTTTTGGTAAAGTTAAACTTGCCTTAAAGATCTCTGGAGAAAAATATTTTAATGATGGCTTCTTTTCAAATTCTTCAAATTTTTTTTCAATTTTTACCTTCTTTAAATCAATTCCTTTTGAAGCTACTAAAAAGCTATATTCACCACAGTGAAAGGAGGGGATGCAAAACCTTAAAACAAAAACCTTGGGGAATACCTTTTTTAATTCCAAAAAAATTTTTTTAATAAATCTTTCAAAATCTAAAAAGGAAGCCCCCAAGGTAATAAAAATACCTTTATTTTTTAATGCTGTAAAAGCCCTCTGGTAAAATTTTAGCGTAACAAGGGGTAGGGAATCACTCTCTCCAATATTTAAGCAGTCAACGATAATAACATCATATTCCTTTTCTTTCTTTTCTAAAAAATCTTCTCCTCTTTTTATAAAAACCTTTACCCTCTTGTCAGAAAAAGCATTTTGAGAGACAAATTTTAAAAAGGTCTTAGCTAATTTTATGATCTCTTCATTTGTTTCTACTAACTCAACTTTATCTATCTTATGTTTTAGAACTTCTCTTAATGCTCCTCCGTCTCCACCTCCGATAATTAAGATTTTCTTTGGGTTTGGGTGAGGAAACAAAGCAGAATGAGAAATCATTTCGTGGTAAATATACTCATCAAATTCTGTTAATTGTAAGATTCCATTAATTACCAAAACCTTACCATAGATTGGATTTTTAAAAATTAAAAATTCTCGGTCCCTTTTCTTTTTTTTAAAAATTATTTCCTCAATTAAAAATCCATGCCTTATTCCTCTTTCTCTTTTCCCAGGAATTTTCTTTTCAAAAAACCAGCCTTTATAAATAGGCATAGAAGCTTTTTTTAAATTTCACCTTCTTTGGTCTTTGGGGAAGATATTTAAAAACAAAAAGAGAAGCTCCAATTTCTGGAATTTTTCCAATTGTTCTTTTGTCAAAAAACTGAGAAAATCTTTTGAGAAGCTCTTTATCTTCTTCATAAAGAGAAATTTGGGGATAAAAAATTTCTCCATTAATAATTTCTAAAATGATGAGATTTTCCTTAGAAAAAAATTCTTGTAAAAACAAGAATCTATTCCCAATTGACTCATCGCCTACTACTAAAAATCCCATCCCTCCTTCTTTTCCCAACTGGTCTCTCCCAAATTTCACAAATTTTTTTACTCCCTCTTCTGTATAAACCGGATTTGTCAAAAATCCTACAAAGGTTTCTTTTAATTTCTTTTGCCTTGAAATATCAATTTTTTTGGTTTCAATCTTTAGATGATATTTTTTAGCTAAGAGGTTAATATTTTGGAGTAATTTTTCATCCAAATCACAGACTGTGCACTCAATTTTTGGATCTACTAAAGTTAAGATTACGGATAAGAAATCATCATCTCCCACAAACAAAAACTTTTTATTCCAGGGCAAATAATCTAAGATCTTTTTTATGATAAAAATAGCAGAACTTTGAGAAATTGGTAATTGGTCAAATCTAATCTTTGGAAAGAATTTAACTTCCTTTTTGAAAAGATTAAATACAAAGTCATTTGGCTTAACTTTTATTTTTAATTTTTCTTCTATTTTCTGTTTAATTTCTCTTTCAGTTTGAGGTTTAGGGATTTTTTCTAAAAAAGATTTATCTTTAACTCTTATTTTGCCATTTCTTTCAATTTCAATTATTCCCTCTTTTTCTAAAAACCTTAAATAACGACAAAATTCCCATTCATCTGTGCTTTTCTTTAAAATAAAATCTGAGATTTTTTTTGAATAAATGATAGTTTTTACATCTGTTAAGAAACTAAAAAAAGGGGATTTCTCATAATTTTCATAAAATTGCTCCAAGATTTTATCAGAGAGTTTTAGATTCTTTAAAGAGGTTGAGAAATTTTTTGCGGTAATAAAAAAATCTTTTTTTGCAAAAGATAAAAAATCTTTATAAACCTTCTTTTCAGTCATGTTCTTCCTCTTTTTATTATCTTCACTTCTACTCTTTTTGGTTTCATTTCTCTCTTTAATACCTCCAGAGCCTTTTCTGGAAAGGCTTTTGCCCCACAGGTAAAGATATCCAAAGCTACATATTTATACTCTGGCCAAGAGTGAAGGGCAATATGAGATTCTGCCAATAATAAAACTCCTGTCATTCCATGAGGGTTAAACCTATGAAAAGAAAAATTTAAAGGAGTATTCCCTGCCTTCTTTGCTGCCAATCTCAAAAGCTCCTCAATTCCCTTTGGGTCTTCAGTAATTTTTCCTCCCCAGAGTTCTGCAATTAGATGAGTTCCTAAATATTTTATTTTTTTTGTTTTGGCCCATTCTTTGGACCCCTTTGTTTTCTTCATATTTTTTTTATGGTTAATCACTTACCTCTTCATGAGTTTTCTCAAGAAGAAGCTCTTGTCTCAGCTTAACATTTGATTTAGCTGAGAAAAAACAAAGGGTAAAAAAAGCGATTAACCAATTTTTTTATTTTAAAAGGAAGCTAATTAAAAACATAAATTTAAATATCAAATTTTAAAAAATTTGTCAAATATTTATACTATTAATTTTTAAACAATTCCTGATTCATAATTCCAGTTTCCAGACTCAAAATCTCTATAAATATCTATGAATTTCTATCAATTTCTATAAGTTTCTATCTATTTCTTTCAATTTTTACAGGGGTTAGACCTCTGTCAATTTTAAGGTATCTGTTTTTTAAATAAAAAATTTTATGTATAATGAATGAAAGATAAATTACAAAATCTAAACTGAAAAATGAGAAAAATTTGGAGAATTGAGTCCGCATTAAAAAAAGAAATAAGGGATGTTTTGGGCGAGAGAATAAAAAAGAGGATAACTGAAGAGTTAGGGTTTTTGGTCTGGGAAATGAGGGTGAGTAAGATTTATTCTATTGAAATGGATTTAAAAAAGAAAGAAATAGAGTTTTTGGCAAGAGAGATTTTTTTTGATAGTGTTTTGGAAGAATTTAAAATAAATGGTTTTTTGAAAAGAGATTATGACTTTTCTATTGAAATAGGATTTAAACCAGGAGTAAAAGATAACGAAGGAGATAGAGCAAAAGAGGCAATAGAAGAGGTTTTAAAGAGAAAAATTGAAGGTAAAGTATATACCTCAAAAAGGTATCTAATAAAGGGAAATTTAAATAAAGAAAAAGTCCAGAAAATAGCCAAAAAAATTCTTGCCAATCCTTTAATTGAAAGATGGTTAATTTTAAAAAGAGGAGAAAAAGAAAAATTTTTAGAAATTCCAAAAATTAAGATTTCTCATTTGCCAGAAATTAAAGAAATTGACTTGAGTGTTTCTGATGATAAACTTTTGGAAATTAGTAAAAAGAGGAGTTTAGCTTTAAATTTAAAGGAAATGAAAGAGATTGAAGCCTACTTTGAAAGGTTAGGAAGAAATCCTACTGATGCAGAGATAGAGGTAATTGCCCAGACCTGGTCCGAGCATTGCAAGCACAAAATATTCAATTCTAAGATTTTTTACAAAGAAGACAAAACCTTTCAGATTAATAGTTTGTTTGAGACATTTATTAAAAGAGCCACTGAAAGGATAAAGAGAAGAAAGAAGTGGCTTGTCTCTCTTTTTTGGGACAATTCTGGGGTGATAGAACTTAACAAAGAATGGCTTTTTTGTTTTAAGTGCGAGACCCACAATTCTCCTTCTAATGAAGAACCTTATGGAGGAGCCCTAACCGGAATTTTGGGAGTTTATAGAGATATTATGGGAACCGGCAGAGGAGGAGGATTGCTTTATGGCACCTATGGCTTTTGTGTGGGCTCCCCCTTTTATCAGGGAGAACTTTTGCCAAAATTCCATCCAAAAATATTATTGGAAGGGGTAAGAAAAGGAGTAGAAGATGGAGGAAATAAATCCGGCGTCCCCACAGTTTATGGTAGGGTGTTTTTTGATACGGGTTATATCGGAAAGCCAGCCATTTTCGTTTTAGCCGGGGGTTTAATTCCCAAAAAAATTAGGGGAAAATTGGGACATAAAAAAGAGATTAAACCTGGTGATTTGATTGTGATGGCAGGAGGAAGGGTAGGAATAGATGGAATTCATGGAGCAACCCAGTCCTCATTAGAGGCAGGGGAGTGGATTTCAGCCAGCCATGTTCAATTAGGTGACCCTTTTACCCAAAAGAAACTTCACGACTTTTTAATTGAGGCAAGAGATAGGGGATTATTTTCAGCAGTTACTGATAATGGAGCTGGAGGATTGTCTTGTTCTGTAGGGGAGATGGCAAAATTTTCTAATGGAGCAGAAATTTGGCTGGAAAGGGTGCCCTTGAAATATTCAGGCCTGGACCCTTGGCAAATTTTATTGTCAGAATCCCAAGAAAGGATGA
>CAZJYT010000042.1:0-8107 GCA_964550325.1 uncultured Candidatus Saccharibacteria bacterium
TTTCAACCACAATATACAAACTTTCTTTTGTATTCCTTATTAATACCATATTTATTCTTCTTATAGCAATTGATTGAGCGATCTCAAAAAGAGCCCCCGGCTTTGCAATTTTCTCTCCCTTAATGACAAATAAAGTCAAATTTTCTTTGGCACTAATAATTTTTATCTGCCATTTTTTTGACCTAAACTCTCCGATAATGGTCTTTTTAGAAGGGTCTTTAATAAAAGCAACCTCAATTTTTATTTTTGATTTTTTTACAAACTCCAGGGCTTTGTAATGAATAACCTTGCCTGCTTCCTCTGCTTCTGCATAGCTTAAAGATTTTATTAATTTTGGATTTTTTACTAGTTTAGGGTCTGCGGAAAGGACCCCGGGGACATTTTTCCATAAAATTACTTTTTCTGCGCCCAAAGCAGAAGCCAAAAAAGTAGCCGTTGTATCAGAACCCCCTCTACCCAAAGTTGTCGTTTGACCCATTTTCGTCTTTCCAATAAATCCAGTAATCACCGGAACCTCTCTTAATTTCTCAATTCTCTTTCTTACATTTTCTCTACTCTCCTCATAACAGATATTTGCTTCTCCAAAATTATTATCTGTAATTATTCCCAATTCTTCTCCCGTAAATCTCTGAGCGGGAATACCATTTTTGATTAAAAGCTCAGCAAAAAGTAAAGAAGACCATTTCTCTCCATAAGAGAGAATTTTATCTCTCAAGGCTAAGTTAGATTTAGTTCTCTTTCTTTTTTTAAAATCACTTTTGAGATCTTTCTTGAGGGCATCTATTTTTATCTTCAAGTTCTCCTCTTCAATCCCAAAATTTTTTATCCAATTCTGGTGCTTTCTTTCTATTTCCTTAAGTAAGCCCTCCTCCTTCCTTTCAAACAATTTTATTAAATTATCTGTTACCCCTCCCAAGGCAGAAACCACGACAATTGGTTTTTTCCTTTTCTTTATTTGTTTCTTTATCCACCGCACCCCAAATTCTGTCAATTTTGGATCTGCTAAAATCTCTCCTCCAAATTTATTAACTATTTTCATAATTCACTTGTACTATTTTTGCCGCTTTAGTAACAACAATTGATAACCCTTTTGGTGAGGCATCTTGCCTCGGGGAGCATACCGCAGCCGAGCCCCAGAAAAAGATTGTATTTCAGAAGGGACTCTGTAAGGCTCGGCGAGGTATAGGAGCGCCTGGTGATAAACCCCTATTTCAGCACTTAAGGCGACTCCGTGCTCCCCGAGGCAAGATGCCTCAGGGGATTTGTTACCTAAGTGGTTAGCAACTACAATTTACTAAAATCTAATGTTGCAAAATAATCTTTTATTGTTTCTGCTCTTCTAATTTCTTCAACCTTTCCTCTTTCTCTCAAAAGTAACTCTTTTGGTCTCAATTTTCCATTATAATTGAAGCTCATTGCAAAAGAATGAGCACCCGCATTATGTATAACCAAGATATCATTAATTTCTATTTTTGGCAATCTCCTATTGATAGCTAATTTATCGTTATTTTCACAGAGAGAACCAACAACATCGTAAATTTTTGTTTTTCTCTTTTTCTCTTTCCCTAAAACCGTAATATGGTGATAAGCTCCATACATTGCAGGCCTTATTAAATGAGCAACGCTTGTGTCTACCCCAATATAATCTTTGTAGGTATGCTTTTTATGAATTACCTTTGTTATTAAAAACCCAAAAGGTCCTGTTATTGTCCTTCCACATTCCATAACAATCTTTGAAGAAAGATTGTTTTTGAGAAGAATTGTCTGATAGAATTTAAAAATTCTTTGAGCCAATTTTTTGAAATCAACCTCTTTCTCATTTTCTCTGTAGGGAATTCCAATTCCTCCCCCTAAATTTATAAACTCCACCTCAATCCCGATCCTTTTCTTTACCTCTAAAGCCAACTCAAACATTAATTTTGCAATTCCACTTAGAACCTCTTCTCTTAATTCATTGGAAACCACCATTGTATGAAGAGCAAATCTTTTCGCTCCTTTCTCTCTTAAGATTTTAAGAGCAGAAAAAACCTGTTCTTTTGTCATTCCAAACTTTGCCTCTTTTGGCTTGCCAATAGGATTTTTCCCTATCTTTTTCACTTCCCCAGGGTTATATCTCAGACAAACCAATTTTGGAATCCCTGCCTCTCTTTCCAAATCCTCAATAAAAGAAATATCATCTAAATTAATAATCGCTCCCAATTCCCTTGCCTTTTTAAATTCTCCGGGAGGGGTATTATTTGAAGAAAACATTATTTCTTCTCCTTTAAAGCCCACCTTCTCTGCCATTACCAGTTCCGGTAGAGAACTACAATCAACTCCCATTTTTTCTTCTCTTAAAATTTTTAAAATATAGGGATTAGGACAGGCTTTTACTGCAAAGTAATTTTTAAATCCTGGCAAAATAGAAAAACTCTTTAAAAACTCTCTTGCTCTTTTTCTTATTCCTTTTTCATCATAAATATAAAAAGGCGTGGGGTATTTCCTGATAATATCTTCAATCTTCTTTTTGGTAAAGGGTAAAGCCATTCTCATATCTTTTTAAATTTTTTAATTAAAGAAGAAATTGCTTTTTCAATAACCTTTCTTTTGGGAAAGGCAGAAAATCTTACAAATCCCTCTCCATATTCTCCAAAACCACTTCCTGGAACACAGACAATTTTTGTTTCTTTTAAAAGGAATTCAAAAAATTCAAAAGAAGAAAATCCCTGGGGACATTTTACCCATAAATAGGGACTATTTTCACCTCCGAAAACCTTAAAATTTAATTTTAAAAGGGACTCTCTTAAGATTTTTGCATTTTTTAAATAATATCTAATCTGCTCTCTAATTTCCTTTTCTCCTTTTTCAGATAAAACCGCCAAACCCCCTGCCTGGGAAATATTAGAAGCCCCATTGAAGGTTATCGCTCTCTTTTTTGCCCAAAGCCTATTTACTTTCCATTTCTCTCTTATATCTTCTGTTTCTAATTCTTTTGGTAAAACCAACCAACCCAATCTTACCCCAGTAAAACCGGCAAATTTAGAAAAACTTTGAATTTCAATGGCGCATCTTTTGGCTCCTCTAATCTGATAAATGCTTTTTGGTAAATTTTTATCTTGAATATACTCAGAATAAGCTGCATCAAAAATAATTACTGCCTTTTGAGACAAGGCATAGTCAACAAATTTTTTAAGATAGGATTTTGTTAAAACAGTGCCGGTAGGATTGTTTGGACTACACAAAAAAATTAAATCTACCTTTTCCGAGGGTAAAGAAGGAAAAAAATTATTTTCTTCAATAGCTGGCAAATAAATAATTTTTCTTCCACTCAACAAATTTGCATCCCGATAAACAGGATAAACAGGATTGGAAATAGCCACCCTGCAATCTTGGGAAAACAAATGAGTTATTTGGGCACAATCTGGTTTCGCTCCGTCTGAAACAAAGATTTCTCTTTCTGTGAGCTTTATCCCTCTTTTCTCATAAAATTTACAAATAGCCCTTCTTAACTGAATATCCCCTTGGATTTCTCCATATCCGGTGTAAGTAGTAGGACTACCTAATTCTTTAACCTTTTTCAAAAGAGCCCTTACCACCTGAGGAACCAAAGGCAAGGTAGTATCTCCAATACCTAAATTTAAAAGCCTCTCTTTTGGCCTCTCTCTCAAAAACTCCTCGCATTTTCTCTGAATTTCAACAAAAAGATAATCTTTGGGAAGATTTTGAAAAAAAGGATTTATCTTTGCCATTCTCTAAATCAAACCCAATTCTCTTAATCTTTCTTTTAACACCTCCTTGCTTTTTGGTGTGATTTTACAGAGGGGTAATCTGAAATTTTCTTTTATCATTCCCATCATTGAAAGGGCAGTCTTAACAGGGATGGGATTGGTCTCGATGAAATTTACTCTCATCAAACCTAATAATCTGTAATGAATTTCTCTTGCTCTTTCAAAATTTCCCTCCAATGCCAATTTACAAAGCTCACTAAATTCTCGGGGAACCTCATTTGCCACCACACTAATACATCCTTTAGCGCCCAAAGCAATTAAAGGTAAGGTAAGGGCATCATCACCTGATAAAACAGTAAAATCTTCCTCTGCTCTTTTTATAATCTCTGCTACTTGATTGAGATTACCAGAGGCTTCTTTTATTGCGATAACCTCTGGAACCCTCTCTAAAATTTTAAAAACTGTCTCTGGAGTTAAATTACATCCGGTGCGAGAAGGAACATTATAAAGGATAATGGGCAAACCTACCGCTTCTGCTATTTTCTGATAATGCTCTATTAAACCATTGGGAGTGGGCTTGTTGTAATAAGGGGTAACTACTAATAAGGCATCTGCTCCTGCTTTCTCTGCTGTTTGAGAAAGAGAAATTGCTTTTTGGGTATCATTTGAACCTGTCCCCACAATAATGGGTACCCTTCCCTTTACCCTCTCACAGGCAGTTTTGATAATTTCTGAATATTCTTCAGGTTTAATAGTAGCGCCTTCTCCGGTAGTGCCACAAAGAACCAATCCTGAAACTCCATTCTCTATCTGAAAATCAATTAGATTCCTTAAACTTGAAAAATCCACACTTTTGTCATCATTAAAAGGAGTAACCAAAGCAGGAATTGCCCCACTTAGATTAATTTTTCTCATAATTTTTGAAATTTTTTTATTTTTTTCCGACCTTTAAATCTTCAAAATTTCTCTTAAAACATCATCAAAGCGATAAAACCCCTTTTTATTTTGGATAAATTCAGCGGCCAAAATTGCTCCCCTGGCAAAACCCTCTCTGCTATGAGCTAAGTGGCTGAGAACTATCTCATCGGCACTACTATCAAATATTACCTGGTGAAGCCCCGGACACCTCCCTCCTCTAATTCCAACAAAATGCAATTCTTCTGGTTTTATTTTTCTGTTTAATCTTTCTGATTGAATTGTTTTTTTGTTTTTAAAATATTTCAAAATTAAATTTGCAATTTTGAGAGCGGTTCCTGAAGGACTATCTTTTTTTCCCCGATGATGGATTTCAAAGCCGAAAACATCGTAAAAATTTTCAAATTTTGATAAATATTGAGCAGATTTTTCAACAATTTTAAAAAAGATATTGGCTCCAATGGAAAAATTGGGAGCAAAAACAAAGCCTATTTTAGCTTCTTCTACCATTTTTTTCACTTTATCTAAGTTTTCATACCAACCTGTCGTGCCTACCACCATATTTTTTCCTACCCCTACTACCTTCTTTATATTCTCCACGACAATTTTAGGAGAGGTAAAATCAATTACCACCTCGCTTTTTCTCACTCCCTCTAAATCTAATTCTTCTTTCTCATTTCTAAAACTAATAGAGACAATTTCATGGCTTCCTTCTTCCCTTATTACTCTTTCTACCTCTTTTCCCATTCTTCCATATCCCAAAATTGCAATTTTCATAATTTTTTTTAATTTTTTTCTAATCTTACTTCCTATTTTTTCTCAGTCAAATTTTTCAAAAAAATTGACAAAAGGAGATGTTTTTTGTTAAAATTTTAACAATTTTTATGCTTACAGTAAGTAGAGTAGTAAAAGAAATCATTAAAGAGACCCCTTTTTTAGAAGAAGGGTTAGAAAGAGAAATAATTAACCTCTCTGCCCTGAGCCGACTATTAAAGCCTCAGATTGAAAAAAGGCTTTTAAAGGAGATAAGAGAGGGAGCTATAGTGATGGCTTTAAAAAGAATGGAAGAGAGATTAAAAAGAGAGAGAAAAAAAAGAAAAAAAATTTTAGAGATTTTAGAAATAAGGACAGTTAACAATCTCTCCCTCTTTACTTTTTCCATCTCCCCCACTATTTATGAAAAAATTAAAGAATTCCAAAAAATAAAATTTAAAAAAAGAGAAACAATCTGTATTCTCTCAGAAGGAACAAGGGAAATCACCTTTACTATCAGCTCTCAATTAATCAAAAAAATTAAAGAAAACTTCAAAAGAGAAAAACTCTTATTTAAAAAAGATAATCTCTCTTTAATTACCCTCAGACTTCCCAAAAAGGCAATTTCTATTCCCGGGACCTACTATCAAATTCTAAAATTTTTAGCCTGGGAGAATATAAATTTAATAGAAATTTTCTCCACCTATACAGAACTCTCTCTTTTGATAGAAAAAAAAGATGTAAAGAGGGTATTTTCAATCTTTAATACCCTCAGAATTTCTCAACCCTAAATTTTATTTTTCCAACAATTTTTCTTTTACTTTTATCCCAAAGTGTCTTCCCCCTTCCTCAATATTAACTAACACCTCATCTCCTTCCTTTAACTTGGAAACAGAAAGAGGACTTCCTTGTTTCTTTACCAAAGAGATTGTCTCTGCATTTTGCAAAATCACATTTATCTTTTTACCTTTCATCTCCCCCTCAATCAAAACTAAGGGCCTTCTTTCAATCTTCACTCTTCCCACTACCTCTTCCCTACTCTCTCCATTTTTATCTACCACCAATACCTTATCTCCAGCTTTTATTTCACACAAATACTTCGTCTTACCTCCTGGCACCTTTACATAGGAATGGACAGCTCCCGCATTTACTCTAAAGGGTCTGGGTTCAACATAGGGATTTTCTAATGTTTCTGAATGAACCAAAAAAAAGCCATTTGACTGAGAACCAACCAATAATCCCTCACCCAACTTTAAAATTGCCACCGTATCCACACATACCCTATCTCCCATTCCAATTGGTTGAATTTTCACAATCTTTGCGGAAGAAAGCTCAATTTTCTCTTTTGAAAACTGATTTAAAATCTCCTTTGCCCTTTTAATATCTTGAGGAGCATTGGGAAGGAAAACTATCCCATCTACTCCTTTTTCTAATACTCCTAAATTTAACTTTATTTCCTCAATATTTGAAGCGAAAGCTAACAATTTTCCTTCTTTAATCTTTGCCACCAAATTTTCCAGAGGAATAATTTTCCAATCCTCACTCTCTACCAATACCCATCCAGCTTTCTTCCCCGCCTCCACCGCTAACTCTTCTTTCTCTTTTCTATCAATTTTAATTAAGGCGCAATCTTTTTCTTTTAAATTCTTCAAATCCTCTCTCTTTTCTATCTTCAAAATCTTAATTTCACCTCTTTCTTCACTAGCCACTTTAATTCCCCTTCCTAATTCTTTTATTTTCTCAACATTCTCCTTCTCTGCTACTAAAACATCAACTCCTGACTCCAGGGCGGTGGTAACAAATGGCTTAATTTTTTCCCAATTTCCTTTTAGTTTCACCCACAGTTCTTTCATAATTTTTTATTATTTTTTTGTCCTATTTTTGCCACTTCAGTAACAATTCCTGATAATTTCTTTACCGAGGCATCTTGTCTCGGCGAGTATACCGCTTTATTTTAATTCTTCCAGTGCCTCTTTAGCTGGCTTTCCTTCATGAACAATCTTTGCCAAAGCCCTCACCATCTTCTCTGGATCTTTTGCCTGAAAAACATTCCTTCCAATAGAAACCCCCTTCGCTCCAGCCTCCATTGCCTTCTCTACCATCTCTAAAAATTCTCCTTCACTCTTTACCTTAGGGCCACCTGCAATAACCACGGGAACGGGACATCCTTCAATTACTTCTCTAAAAGATTCTACACTTCCGGTGTAATTTGTTTTTACAATATCTGCCCCCAACTCTGCTCCAATTCTGGCTACCATCTTCACCCATTTTGGATTATGCTCAGAATCTATCTTTGGACCTCGAGGATACATCATTGCCAAAAGGGGCATTCCCCAATTCTCACAAACTTCTGCAATTTGTCCTAAATCACTTAGCATTTTAGGTTCAGTTGGAGCACCAATATTAACATGAATAGAAACTGCATCTGCTCCTAAAGAAATAGCTTCTTCTACGGAAGCTAGTAATACCTTATCATTAACCTCGCCAGCTATCGTTGCCCCTGAAAGATGAATGATTAAACCTGTTTCCCCCTCAAAGCAATTTTTCGCTATTCCCTTGTGAACCAATATTGCCTCAGCCCTTCCTCTGGCTATCTTTTTAATTGTCTCTCTCATTTTTTCTATTCCGGGAATAGGACCTACACTTACCCCATGATCCATGGGCACAATAATTGTCTTTTTTGAATTCTGATTAAATATTCTTTTTAATCTGATCTCTTTTCCTGATGCCAT
>CAZJYT010000043.1:0-8012 GCA_964550325.1 uncultured Candidatus Saccharibacteria bacterium
CTGAGGCATCTTGCCTCGGGGAGCACGGAGTCGCCTTAAGTGCTGAAAAAAGGAGGTTTATTCTCAGGCGCTCCTATACCTCGCCGAGCCTTACAAAGTCCCTACTGAAATACCATTTTTTTCTCGGGCTCGGCTGCGGTATGCTCCCCGAGACAAGATGCCTCAATAAAGAAATTATTAAGAATTGTTACTGAATTGGTAAGAATGGTTCATTTAAAATAATCACAAATTCACCTTTAATTTCTACTTCTTTAAGTTTCTCAACTACTTCTTTTACCTTTCCTCTAAATATCTTCTCAAATTTCTTTGTTAGTTCTTTACAGACAACGATTTCTCTTTCTGGAACCAAAAGACTCAATTCTTCTAAGGTTTTTAATATCCGATAAGGTGACTCATAAAAAATTACTGGGTATTTTGAAGCCATTATTGTCTCAAAGAATTTTTTTCTTTTCTTTTTTAAGGGAGGAAATCCCAAAAATAAAAATTTATCCATTGGAAATCCAGAAACAGAAGCGGCTAGAATTAAAGCAGAAGGACCAGGAATAGGAATTATCTTTATTTTATCATTTAATTTCTTTAAAATCTCTTTAATTAATTTATTCCCGGGATCGGAAATTCCAGGAGTTCCTGCATCACAGACCAAAGCCAAATTCTTCTCTTTTTTTAAAAGCCCAATAATAAAATTTATTTTCTTAATCTTTGAATGTTGATGATAACTTAGAGTAGGGGTTTTTATTTGATAATAATTTAGTAATTTTTTTGTCACCCTTGTATCTTCGCAAAGGATAAAATCTACTTCTTTTAAAACTGAAAGTGCCCTTTGACTAATATCTTCTAAATTTCCAATAGGTGTAGCCACCACAAAGAGATTGCCCATTTCAACTATTTCTTTTTTTCCTTTTAAAATAATCTACAGTAAATTCAAACAAAACTCCACCTAAAGGAATAGCTAAAATAGCTCCTAATATCCCCCATAGTTTAGCTCCTATTAATAAAGAGATTAAGACTAAAGAAGAAGGTAAACCAATAAATTTTTGACATAAAAGAGGCGTAAAAACTAAATTTTCAATTTGTTGTATAAGAAAAAATAAAATTACAATCAAAACTGCCTTTAATAAAGAATCAAAAAGAGCAATTCCCCCCATCACACTTCCTGCTAAGAAAGGTCCTAAGACAGGAATAAAGTTACTTATTCCTGCAAATAGAGCCAACAAAAATGGGTATTTAATATTTAAAATTATTAAACAGATATAAGATAGACCTCCTACCAATAAACAAGACAGGATTCTTGTACCGAACCATCCAGCAATCTTTTCTTGGGTTTCTCTCCAAAGGGTTAATATCTCCTCCTCTTGCTCTCTGGGAGCAAAAATTTTAATTGCCTTTTCTACTCCCTCTTTCTCCACTGTCAAGAAAAAGGCTAAGGCGAAAATGGTAACGGTAGCCAAGATTCCTCCAAAAAAAGTAGTTAAAGCAGAAAAAATATTTCCCGAAAGCTGGACTAACCATTTTTGAATTTCTAAGCTAAAGGTTTTAAAATCTTTTAAAAATTCAAATCCTAACCTTTGAAAGGTTGGAGAAATTGCTTGGAAATATTCTGGTAAAGATTTTGAAAACTGTTGGATTTCAAAAATAAAAGCAGAAGCTGTAGAATAAATTAAGAGCCCCAAAACCAAAAGCAAAATAGAAAAAATAAAAAAGGTAGAGATAGTCCGGGGAATTTTTTTCCTCTCTAAGTAATTTATCAGGGGAGTAACAAGAATAGAAATCAAAAGAGAAAAAATAGCCCAAATGAGAATTTCTTTAATTAAGAATAAAAGGTAACAAACAAAAAAGCAAAGAATAATTTTCAAAAGAGAGCTCCAACTAATATCTATTATTTTTTTCTCTACCATATATGGAATTTATTTATTATTTATCATAATATAAGAGATAAATCAATGAAAAACCTTCAACAAAACAAAAGATAAATCTATGCTTACTATTCTTGCCAATTCAGTAATAATTCTTGGTAATTTCTTTACCGAGGCATCTTGTCTCGGGGAGCACGGAGTCGCCGTAAGTACTGAAATAGAGAGTTTATTTCACAGGCGCTCCTATACCTCGCCGAGCCATACAGGGTCTCTTCTGAAATACCATTTTTCCTCTCGGGCTCGGCTGCGGTATGCTCCCCGAGACAAGATGCCTCTACTAATTCGTTACCAAAATTAATTAGTAAATATAGCTATGGAAAAGGAGATTGAAAAATTATTTTATTTAAAGAAAAGGGATATCACCCGATTAAAAAAACTAAAAATTTTCACTCTTAAGGACTGTTTTTATTATTTCCCCAATAGATATGAAGATTTTTCAAAGATTTTAAAAATTTCTCAATTATCTCCCCAGATTTCAGTAACCCTACAAGGGAAAATAGAGAGAAAAAAACAATTCTTCAGCTCCCGAAAGAAAAAAAGATTTCTTACCCAAATTGAAATCTCAGATGGAAGTGGTAAGGTTAAAGCGGTTTTTTACAATCAGCCCTTTTTAAAAAACGTTTTTCAGGAAGGTGATTTTTTCTCTTTTTCTGGGAAAGTAATTGAAAAAAAGGAAGAATTAATTCTTCAACATCCAATTTATGAAAAAATTCCTAAAATTCCTTATTTTGAATTAACCCATACGGGAAAAATCTTACCTATTTATCCTGAGATTAAAGGAATAACTTCTAAATGGATCAGGGAAAAATTAAAGAAAATAATAGAAAAAGAAGTTCATATTGTTGAGGAGTTTTTGCCGCCAGAAATTTTAAGAAAACTTAATTTACTTTCTTTAAAAGAAGCCATCTTAAAAATCCATTTTCCTCAAAAAAGAGAAGATATTGAAAAATCAAGATTGCGTTTTGCCTTTGAAGAATTATTTTTATTGGAATTGGAGGTTCTAAAAGAAAAAATGAGAATTAAAAGAAAGAAAGCCTATCCCATAGAAGTTAAACTTGAGATTTTAAAAGAATTTATCAATTCTCTTCCTTTTCAGCTTACCCCTTCTCAAAAAAGAGAAACCTGGAAAATGTTAAGGGAAATGGAAAGAGGCTACCCCCTAAATAGATTACTACAGGGTGATGTAGGTTCTGGAAAAACCTTGGTAGCGACAATTTTAGCCTTAAATTGTGCCCTCAATGACTATCAATCTGCTATTGTTTGCCCTACAGAGATTTTAGCTTTTCAACATTACCGGAGAATATTTAAACTTTTAGAAAAATTTGAGAAGAGAATTGGAATCTTAACCAAGGGAAATATAGAATTTTTAGGAAAGAAAATAAAAAAAGAAGAGATTTTAGAGGAGATAGAAAATGGTAAGGTAAAAATTTTAATCGGGACCCACTCTTTATTTGAAGAGAAGATCAAGTTTAAAAATTTGGCATTTTTAGTATTTGATGAGCAGCATAAATTTGGGGTTGAGCAAAGGAGAAGGCTCTTAGAAAAAAAGGAAATCATTCCTCACTTTCTCTCTATGACTGCTACCCCTATTCCCAGAACTTTGGCTTTAACCCTTTTTGGAGATTTGGATCTTTCTCTTTTAGAAGAATTACCTTATGGGAAAAGAGAGGTAGAAATTAAGGTTTTCCTTCCAAAAGAGCAAAATAAGGTATTTGAGTTATTAAAAGAGAAACTCAAACAAAACCAACAAGTCTTCTTTGTCTGCCCAAGGATTGAATTAAAAGAAAAAGGTAGGCTTTTTTCAGAGGTAAGGGCGATAAAGGAAGAGTTTGCGAGGTTGAGAAAATTATTCCCTGAGTTCAGGATTGGTATTTTACACGGAAAAATGCCTACCAAAGATAAACAATTGGTTATTTCTTACTTTGAAGAAAAGATGTTATCTATTTTAATAGCCACCAATGTGATTGAAGAAGGAATAGATTTACCAAATGTGAATATTTTAGTGGTTCAAAATGCAGAAAGATTTGGGCTCTCTCAACTCTATCAATTAATAGGAAGAATAGGAAGAGCTGGGAAGAAAGCCCTTTGTCTCTTGATTTCCCATTTACCTACAAAGAAATCTGCTCAAAGAATTGAGGCTCTGTTGAGTTCTAAAAATGCTTTGGAATTAGCAGAAAAAGATTTGGAAATAAGAGGACCTGGAGAACTCTTAGGAGAAAGACAAACAGGAAGATTAAATTTAAAAATAGCTAAATTAACAGATTTGAAATTAATAGAATTGGCTCAAAAGGAAGCCAAAGAAATTTTAAAAAAATCTCCCTTTTTAAAAGAATTTCCTTTACTAAAAGAGCAATTAAAAAAGAGAAAAAAGATTTATTTTGTGTAATTAAAATTCCTTTATTTTAATTCTTTCAATTATTTTTTTTGGAGAGATATTAAAAATCTCATCAAAGAAAATTTGTTTAAAACTACCAACTCCCTTGCATTTTTCGGCAGATATTTCGCCTGAAATATTGTAGCAGGCTAATCCTTCAATTACTGCAATTAAAGGTTTTTTTTGAACTGCCAAAAAACTGGCAACAACACTCCCCAACATACAACCTGCAGCGGTTATTTTCTGAAACATCTCAGTTCCATTCTCTATTACATAAATTTTTCTTCCATCAGAAATATAATCTTTTTCTCCAGTAGCAACAACAATTGACTTTACCTGATTGGAAAACCTTTTCACCAATTTAGCACCTAACTTAATCTTAGAATCTACTCCTTTTACTGCTCCCTTTTTCCCAAGTAAACTTAAGATTTCTCCTTGGTTTCCTTTTATTACCTCAACCTTTCTTTTGATAATTTCCAAAGCAAATTCAGTTCTAAATCTTGTAGCCCCTGCACCTACGGGATCAAACAATACCGGAACTTTTGTTTTTTCTGCCCAAGTCAAAGCAAGTAAAATAGTGGGAATTAAAGACTGGGTTAAGGTACCAATGTTAACTACCAAGGCTTTAGCTTCTGAAATTACTTCTTTTACCTCATTATAATCAAGACTCATAATAGGAGAGGCTCCAATGGCACAGGTAATATTTGCACATTCTGGCATAGCAACATAATTTGTAAGATGGTAGATCATTGGCTTTTCTTTTTTAATCTTGATTAGGTCTTTTTTTAATTGATTGATGTTTAAAATCATAAAAATTTAGCTAAAGAATTAGCTTAAAATAAGAAATTTTAACTAAAGAGAAATCTTAGCTAACTTTAGAAATTTTATTTTTTGAAATGGAAAGAATAGTCTTAATAACTACATCTGGGGATAAAGAAATGCTCGGGATTTTACAATCAACTAAGAATTGGAAAAAGTCAGGAAAAGTAGAAGGAGCATCTCCACAAATGCCGCAATATTTCTTCTTTTTATTACATATTTCAATAGCTCTTTTTACCAATTTCTTAACTGCCAAATTTCTTTCATCTCCAATTTTACTAATCTGGGCATTATCTCTGTCTAATCCTAAGGTTAGCTGGGTTAAGTCATTAGAGCCAATTGAAAATCCATCAAAGATTTCTAAAAACTCTTCAGCCAAAAGCACATTTGAAGGGATTTCACACATACAAACTACTTTTAGACCATCTTTCCCTTTTTCCAATTTTTCCTCTTTTAAGATTTTTAAAATTTCTCCTGCTTCTTTTAAAGTTCGACAAAAAGGAATCATCACCCAAACATTTTTTAAACCCATAACATTTCTCACCCTCTTTATTGCCTCAATTTCTAATTTAAAGGCTTTTTTATATTTTTCATCATAATACCTGGAGGCTCCCCTCCAGCCTAACATTGGATTTTCCTCTTGAGGTTCAAATAATTCTCCTCCAATTAATTTTCTGTATTCATTGCTTTTGAAATCAGAAAATCTAACAATGACAGGTCTTGGATAAAAAGCACAAGCTATCTGAGCTATTCCTTCTGCCAATTCTTTAAAGAAAAACTTTCTTTTGTCTTTATGTTCTATGGTAACCCTTTCAATTTCCTTTACGATTTTCTTTATTTTTTTATCTTTCTTTGCCTTTTTCTTTAATTCTTCATAATGATAAAGAGCTAAGGGATGCACCTTAATTTTTTCTGCCAAAATAAATTCAATTCGTGCCAAGCCTACTCCTCCAGTTGGTAAGGATGCATATTTGAAGGCTCCCTCTGGAGTACCAATATTTACCATTATTTTTGTTTTCAATCTTGGAATTTCTTCCAAATTATATTTTTTTATAGTAAAAGGAATCTTTCCTGAAAATATCCTTCCTACTTTTTCTGTGCAATCAACTGTAATTTCTTGAGAATTTTTTAAAATTTTGG
Source organism: uncultured Candidatus Saccharibacteria bacterium (assembly GCA_964550325.1). Classification (GTDB taxonomy): domain Bacteria; phylum Patescibacteriota; class Minisyncoccia; order Minisyncoccales; family CAZJYT01; genus CAZJYT01. The sequence goes on from CAZJYT010000043.1 coordinate 6,247, forward strand.
TAGCTCTTTGAGTCCCCACTACTGCTGGAATCCCTAATTCCCTTGCTACGATAGCAGCATGACATACTCTTCCTCCTTCATCAGTAACAATAGCTGAAGATAGACGCATTATTGGTAGCCAATCGGGATCGGTCATTCTTGTAACCAAAATTTCTCCTCTTTTAAAATTTGAAAACTCAGAAGGATGAGAGATAATTCTTACTTTTCCCTGGGCTATTTTGTCTCCCACAGAAATGCCTGTTAAAAGAGGGGCCTCTTTTGTTTTTATGTTATATTCTTCGTATATTTTAGAGGATTTTTGACTATAAACTGTCTCAGGTCTTGCCTGAACGATATATAGTTTGTTTTCTTTTCCATCTTTTGCCCATTCAATATCTTGAGCGACTTTATAATGCTCTTCAATTATTATCCCCCATTTTGCCAAGGTTAAAATTTCGTCATTATTTAAGCAAAATTCTTCTCTTTCTTTTTTTGAAACCCTTACCTCTCTCAGTCCTCCCTTTTTAGAAAAAACGTACTTTCTTTCTTTTCTCCCTAAATTTTTTAAAATTATTGCCTTGTAGCCTTTTTTGAGAGTATCTTTAAAAACACAAAATTCATCGGGGGTAATTTTTCCTTTTACAATCATTTCCCCCACTCCAAAGATTCCATTAATCAAAATTACCCTTTTAAAACCACTTTCTGTATCTAGGGTAAACATCACCCCCGAAGCTCCCAAATCTGACCGCACCATTTTTTGAACCCCAACTGATAGAGCGGTCTTCAAATGAGAAAATCCCTTTTCTTCTCTATAAGCTATTGCCCTATCTGTAAATAAAGAAGCATAACATTTTTTAATCGCTTTCAAAAGTTCTCTTTTTCCTTTTACATTTAAAAATGTTTCATGCTGACCGGCAAAAGAAGCAGAAGGTAAATCTTCAGCAGTAGCAGAACTCCTTACAGCTACCTCTACTTCTTTTTGTTGATATTTTTTTGACAAAAGAGAGTAATATTTTAAAATTTTCTCTTTCAAATCTTCTGGAAATTCACTTTTCAAAATCAATTTTCTTGCTCTCTCCCCTACCCTTTTTAAATTTTCTAAGTCTTTTATATCTAAATTTTTAAAGATTTCTTTTAACTCCTCATCAATTTTATTTTCTTTTAAAAAGTGCCAAAAAGCAAAAGAAGTTAAGGCAAAACCATCGGGAATATTTATTCCCTTTTTTTCCAATTGAGAAATCATCTCCCCCAACGAAGCATTTTTTCCTCCAACCAAAGGAACATCCTTTTTTGAGATATCTCTATACCACAAAATAAATTTTTCTTTCTTCATAAAGAAAATTTTGAGAAAATTAAAATTTAAAGAGAAATAAGCTTTCTAATATTTTCTACACTTTCTGGATTGGATAGGGTTGACAAATCTCCCAAATCTTCACCAGTAAATAATCTTCTTAAAATTCTCCTCATTATTTTTCCAGATCTTGTCTTTGGTAAATCCTTAACAATGTAAACTTCTTTTGGCAAAGCAATGGGTCCTATTTCTTTTCTGATTTGTTGAATAATTTTTTCTTTCAAAAGTTCAGGTTTTTCTTCTACCTTTGAGATGGCAAAAACTACCGGCACCTGGCCTTTGATTTCATCTGGTTTTCCTACTACCGCGCATTCTGTAATCTCTTCTAATTTGGCAACAACATTCTCTAATTCTCCGGTAGTAATTCTATGACCAGCTACCTTTATTACATCATCTACTCTTCCTACAATCCTAATTAAACCATTTTTGTCTTTTA
>CAZJYT010000044.1:0-7573 GCA_964550325.1 uncultured Candidatus Saccharibacteria bacterium
TTTATACCTTCTTTTTCTAACTTCTCTAAAATTTCTCTCTCTTTTTCAGAAACCTCAATTTCCTTTCTTTTTCCAATTTCTCTTTTTTCGCCTCTTAAAATCATTTTTAGAAAAAGATTTCTTCAAGAATTCCCTGTGGAGTTTCATATGACCTTTTTGAATACCTTCTGTTGCCACCACAGAAAGGGCAGACAAATTATTAGCCAATCCTACCGCCGCCATGATAATCCCCAATTCTCTTGCCTCTCTTATTCTTAAAATTTTTAAAGCTAACCTTGCCTTTCTTGTCTGGATAGCACCCCCTACCGTAGCTATGGGGAGAGGAATTTCAATTTTTCCTACCAAGTAATTATTTTCAATTTTCCATTTTGTAATGGGCTGGTATTTTCCTCCTCTTTGAGCAAAGCTATGGACAGCTGATTCTATTGCCCTAAAATCATTCCCTGTAGCTAAAGCGACAGCATCAATGCCGTTCATTACTCCCTTGTTATGGGTAACCGCTCTAAAAATATCATTTTCTGCCAATTTCTGGAGCATTAGAATTCTTTCTGTCACTATTTCTCCCGGAAAACTCTTTAAGGCTAAATTTTTTATGGGTACCTTCCCTTTCACTCTTACAATTCTTCTCTCAGTAAAATTTGAAATAATTCTTGCCCCAATTTCAGCTTTTGTAATCTTTTTCAGAAAAGGGGAGATTTTCTCTAACATCGTATTAATTAAATTTGCTCCTAAGGCATCTTTGGGATCTACGATTAAATATAAAACCAAAAAATCTTTAATCTTCTTTAATTTTAAATCTCTTGCCCCTCCTCCAATCTTTAGTAAAAAACTATCACTTTTGTTAGCCAAATCTAAAATTTCTCTTTTCTTTCTCAAGATTTTGTTTTTTGTCTTTTTAAAATCTCTCACCCCTGTCAATTGCAACTCACCCACCATCTCATTCCCTAAATACTCCCCCAAAAATCCTCCTCCTGTTCTTATCAATTTTGCTCCTCTGGAAGCTGCTGCTACCACAGAGGGTTCTTCAATTTCCATAGGCACAAAATAATCTTTACCATTTACTAAAAAATTGGTGGCAATTTTAAAAGGACCAATATTGTTTTCAAAATCAAGAAAGTCAGGTAGTTTTTGGTAGCTTTTAATTAAATTTAAGTCCTCTTTGGTTAAATTTGAAAATTCCTTAATTATCTTAATTTTCTCCTTTAAAGAGAGTTTATGAAAATTAGAAATGGCAGAGATTTTCATAATTTCCTTTCTATTAAAAAGAAAATAAAAGATTTTAGTTTTCTTTTGTCTTTTGTCTCTGGTAAAAATCTTTCTATTTCTTCCCAACTTTTCTTAACAATTCTTTTACTCAGATTTTTGGCATATTCTATGGCATTGTATTTTTCCATAATCTCTACTGCTCTCTCTTTTTCTCTCTTATCCTCAGTCCTTTTCTCTAAAATTCTCAGTAGTTCCTTCTTGTCTTTTGAATTGGCTTTTTTTAGAGTATGAATTACCAAAAGAGTCTTTTTTCCTTCAGTAATATCTTGAGCAAAAACCTTTCCAAATTTTTGTCTATTTTCTCCCTTTAAGGTTACATCTAAAATGTCATCTTGAATCTGGAAAGCTACACCAATTGCCTCTCCTAACTTTCCAAATCTTTCCACGACGTCTTTTCTCTTTCCACATAAGATAGCAGCTAATTTAGCTGAAAATCTGGAAAGACAACCTGTTTTAAAAGCACACATTGTAAGATATTTTTTTTCATCTAATTCTGTCTTTCTTTTTTTTGTCCAAGAGATATCAATAGCCTGACCTAAACTTAAATTTACCATTTCTTGAATGAAATTTTGATATATTTGGATCAATCTTTTAGTTTTGATTTCTCTTTTCTCTCTTAAAATCAAAAGAGGTAAAAAATAAAGGAAATTTCCAGCATTCAAGGCAATATCAATTCCAAAAATTTTGTGTAAGCTGGGTTTTCCTCTTCTTAACTCACTTTTGTCTTCAATATCATCAATTATTAAGGTACCTTCATGAATTAATTCTGGTAAAATAGCAAATTCTTTTATCTTTTCTAGATTTCCTTTTAAGGCTTTGACGATTAAAAAAAACAAAGCTGGTCTCCACCTTTTTCCACCCCTATCTAAAAGCTCCCAAGAAGGGTCAATTAAGGAACCTTGAATTAGATTTAAATCAATATATTCTGGCTCTGGAACTAAAAATTGAAGCCATTTTTTATTAATTCTTTTGGGCAAATATTTTTCTATCTCTTTATCAACCTCCTTTTTTGTTTTTTTTAAGTAGCTAATTATCTCTCTCATATAAAAGAGAAAAGGATAATTAAAAAAATTAAGACATTATACGCATCTAATAGTCTGTATTCTTTCACAAATCTTTGTTTTTTAAAAAAGAGGAAAAGAAAAAGGTAAGAGATGGTAAAAATGAAAAACAAATATAAGATATTAGTCAAGAAAAGATAAAATAATAAAAAGAGCAAAGAAAGATAAGAAAATAAAAGAAAATCTATCAGTTTTTTTGTCCTTTCTTTTCCTAAAAAGTAGCAGGTAGTTTTTACCTTTCCCAATTTATCAGACTCATAATCTTCGTATTCATTTCTCAATTCCAGGATAACAGATATAAAAAAAACAAGAGAGAAAATAAAGTAGTGGAAATAATTAATTTTTGTTTTGAAGAATAAAAAAGGGAAGATGACTAAAAGGGAACCCCCAAAGAGCCCATGAGAAATTAGATCAAGAATGGGCCTTGATTTGAATCTTATGGGAGGAGAAGAATAGAAGAAAATTAAAAGAAAAGAAAAAAGGCAAAACAAGAAAATATCAATTCTATAAAAAAAAGAGATGATTAGGGCTAAAAAAGCCAAAAATAAGGAAAAGGAAAGAGCTTTTTTAGAATCAACTTCTTTTAACAAAATAGGGTTTTCTTTTGTGAAATTGAATTTATCTTCATTTTGGTCAAAACATTCATTAATTGAAAAAGCAAAACCCGCCCCCAAAAAAATCAAAATCCAAAAAATTAAAATATCTATTAGAGGGAAATTAAAACCTTTGGCTAATAAAAACCCAAAAAGGCAAAAAAGAAAATACCCCTTGGCATCAAAAAGTCTCAATAATTTAACAAAAGGCTTTATTTTCATATGTATTTACTAAGCAATTTGGTAACAAATTACCCGAGGCATCTTGTCTCGGGGAGCACGGAGTCGCCTTAGGTGGTGAAAGAGAAAGTTTATTTACAGGCGCTCCTATACCTCGCCGAGCCTTACAGAGCTTCTTCTGAAATACAATTTTTTTCTCGGGCTCGGCTGCGGTATGCTCCCCGAGACAAGATGCCTCACCAAAGAAATTATTAAGAATTGTTACTGAGGTAGTTAGATAGTACATCCTCATATTTAGTTAAAATTATTCTCAACCAAGGAGTATATTTTTGAGGATTTTTTTTAATATCTTCTTTGAGATCTTTTAAATTCTGCCATTTCCAATCCTTTACTTCTTTTTTGTTAGGTTTTGGTTTTCCATCAAATTTTCCAAAAAATACATGGTCAAACTCATATTCAATTAAATTCCCTACCTTTGTCTTATAAATGAATGAAAAAACCTCTTTTAAATTGGTTTCAATTCCCATTTCTTCTTTTAATCTTTTTTCTGCTTCTTTTTTAATATCTTTTCCTGGTCTTGGATGAGAACAGCAGGTATTTGACCAAAGTCCTGGACTATGATATTTTCCAGTTTGTCTTTTTTGCAAAAGTAATTCTCTCTTTTTATTAAATATAAAAATTGAAAAAGCCCGATGCAATTTTCCTTCCTTGTGGGCTTTAATTTTTTCCTCTTTGCCAATTTCCCTATCTTTTTTGTCAACCAAAATAACAAAAGAATTGTTTTTCATTTTGTGTCCCCAGGAGGATTTGAACCTCCATCTTCAGCTCCGGAGGCTGATGCTCTATCCAATTGAGCTATGGGGACTTAAATTATTATACATTAATCCTTCTCTCCAATTAAATAAATATCAAATTTACCTTCCCAGGTTTCTTTTATCTTAAATCCTGCCCCTCTCACTAATTTTTTTAATCCACTTTGGGTAAAAAAGTGATAATATCTCATTATTTTATTCTGCCACGGTACCAAGGCATCTCCAAAATCTAACTTCGATCTTCCTAAAATTTTCAGAAGGCAATTCCTTATTACCAAGAATAAATTTTTTTTATTCTTAAAATTCCACAAATACCAACAGCTCAAAATTAAAATCCCTTGGGGTTTTAGTATTTTAAAAATTTTTTTTAAAAAAGACAACCGAAGCTCCTGAGAGGGGATATGAGGTAAAACCCGGATGCAGAAAACCTTATCAAAATAGTTTTCTGGAAAAGGAAAATTTAGAGGAGAAACCAGTTGAAATTTTTTATCAGGGAAATTTTTTTTAGCAATCTTAATCAATTTTTCAGAAGTATCCACTCCTACATAGTCAATCTTCTTTTCTCTTAATACCAATAATAACCTCCCATTTCCACATCCTAAATCTAAAACCCTATCTCCATCTTTCACATATTTTTCCAACCTCTGAATATCAAAAGTAAACCTTCTTGTTCTTGCAAATTCTTCGCCAATTAGGTTATAATCATTTTTAGTCTTTTCTAAAAGATAGAAAGCATATTCTTTTTCCATGAAAGAAGAGGAGATTGTTGAAGAACTTTTAAAAAATCCGCCCCATAATTTTGAAGAATTAGCGAATTTAAAAAGAAAATTGGCTAAAAAGTACGGGCTTCCCTCTCCCTCTAATGTCGCCCTCTTTAAAGCATACCAGAATCTTTTATCTAAGAAAAGATTAAAGCCTTCTCCTCATTTAAGAGAACTTTTGAAAACCAGACCTATTCGTTCTTTATCGGGAGTGGTTAATATTTCTGTTTTGACAAAACCCTATCCCTGTCCCGGAAAATGTATTTATTGTCCCATTGAAAAGGGAATCCCAAAAAGCTATGTTTCTGGAGAACCAGCAGTTGAGAGAGCGAAAGCCTTAAATTACCACCCTTATTTACAGGTGAGAAGAAGAATTGAAATGTTAAGACTACAGGGACATTTTACTGACAAAATTGAGTTAAGAATTGTAGGAGGGACATTTTCTTCTTATCCAAAAAAATATCAGTTATGGTTTGTAAATGAGTGTTTCAGGGCTTGCAATGATTATGAAAAAAGGAAATACTCTCCTCTCTCCTTTTATAAAGCCACCTTCCAAAATTTAAAAAGAGAAGAAAAAAGGCAAGAAAAAGCAAAACAAAAAATAGTAGCTCTTTCCATTGAAACAAGACCAGACTTCATTAATGAAGAAGAAATCAGATGGCTAAGAACCCTGGGCGTCACCTTGGTAGAGATAGGAGTTCAGACCATTTATGATGATATTTTGAAGCTGAATCTCAGGGGTCATACCGTTAAAGAGACAATTTTAGCTACTCAACTCTTAAAAGATGCAGGATTTAAGGTATTGTACCAGGTAATGCCAAATCTATTGGGCTCTAATCTTAAAAAAGATGAAAAACTTTTTGAGGAACTTTTTAAAAAAGAAGACTTCCAACCAGATTATTTAAAGATATACCCCTTAGCCTTATTAAAAGAAACTCCTCTCTACAAAATTTATTTACAAGGAAAATATACTCCCTATTCTGAGAAAGAGTTAATTGAACTCTTAAAGAAGATTAAACAAAAAATTCCCTTTTATGTGAGAATTCAGAGGATTGTGAGAGATATTCCTTCAGAAAGGGTATTAGATGGAGGAGCAAAGATATCTAATTTAAGACAAATAATAGAAAAAGAAATGAGGAAAGAGAATTTAAAATGTAAATGTATAAGGTGTAGAGAAGTGAGAAAAAATTACGACCCAAAAGAAAAGATTTATCTTTTCAGAGAAGATTACCCAGCTTCTAAGGGAAGAGAAATATTTTTAAGTTATGAGAATAAAGAGAGGACTAAGTTATTTAGTTTATTAAGGCTAAGGATTCCTTCGTTTTTGTTTGAAAAAAATTCTTTTCCAATATTCAAGGTATTACAAGAAAGCTCAATTATTAGAGAGGTGAAAACATTTGGAGAATTAGTACCTCTTAAAGAAAGAAAAAGAGGAGTGCAACATAAAGGACTTGGAGAAAAATTAATAGGAGAGGCTGAGAGAATCACTAAAGAAGAATTTAATTTAAAAAAAATTGCAGTAATTTCAGCGGTGGGAGTAAGGGGGTATTTTAGAAAACTTGGATATAAATTAAGAGAGACTTATATGGTAAAGAGCTTATCTTCTTAGGTTGCTTCTTTCTCAATTTCATAAAAAAAGACATTATTTTTTTTAATTTTCGGCTTCCAACCAGAAATAGGAAAACCATTGGAAATTACCATAGCTCCTGCTTTTAGTTCTTTCAACAGCTTTGGTTTTAGCTTCTCAATTGTTTCTGGTAAAAGATATACCAAAACAATATCTGTATCTTTAAGGGGATAATTATAAAAATTCCCAAAAACTACTTTACAATTTGAGGAGATTCCTTCCTGATAAATTTTCAATTTAGAATAAAGAAATAAAAGAGGGTTAATTTCAATCCCAGTGGCTTTTGCTCCTTTCTTTGCCAACTCCCGAATCAAAATTCCATCACCAGAACCCAAATCAAGGATTTTTTTAGAATTAATTTTACAAACTTCTAAAATCGTCTTTATTCTCTCTTTTTTGGTCCGTGAGAAAGGAGAGCCCTTAAGATAACTTAAAATAAGAGAGTAAAGAAAAAGGGTAACTAAAAAAGAAAAAATAAGGAAAAATGTAAGAAAAATTAAAATCACTCCTAATTTCATTTTTGTTCTAAAATTTAATTTTGCAGGCTTCCTTTATTATCTCTCTAAGAATTTCTTTTTCTTTTTTATTTTTAGCAATTTCTGGAGAAGGTCTTTCTTTAAATCTCCCTTTAGCTAAAAGATATCTTGCCTCAATTTGAACCTTGTGTTCAACTTTTTTCAATCTTTCAGCAATTTCTTTTAAGGACTTTTTTGGATTTATTTTTACATACCTTAGATAAATCACATCTCCCTCATCATACTCTGGAGCTACCCATTGACAAAAAACAGGTATTTCCCTTAGCTTTTTTATTTTTTCACAAAATTTTAAAAAAACATAGATCCTTCTTTCTCCATACATTCCCTTTCCTCCTGGTCCTAAATGCTGATTTAATCCTTTGTATTCTTTTAATACTTCTAAAGGAGTTTTTGGAAGCCATCCCAATTGATGGAAATAATCTGGCTTATATTTTCTAAAAATTTTTAAAAGCTCTTTAGAAAAATTTCCTTTCTTAGGAGAGACAACATAGATATCTCTTTTTGGAAATCCGGCTTTTAGTGCTTTCTCAATCCCTTTAGCTTCAGGGCTACTAGAAATAATGGCTACTGTCTTTGTCAATTTATACAGTCTTCCTCCTCTCTTTTCTGCTTCTAAAACAGCCAGATTTGTAGAACCAGAACCTGAGATCAAATTTATAAAGCTAAGCATAAATTAGTTTTACTATTCTTACCAATTTGATAACAACTCCTAATAATTTCTTTACCGAGGCATCTTG
>CAZJYT010000045.1:0-7205 GCA_964550325.1 uncultured Candidatus Saccharibacteria bacterium
AATCAAAAATCAAAATGCAAAATGAAAAAGAAAAAATCAAAGAGAATTCTTTTTGTATTTTGATCTTTCATTTTGATTTTTGAGATTTGCATTTTGCATTAAAATTTGAACATTTGGATTTTGAAATTGTTTAGATTTAACCTCAGCTTTAACTATTCTCTCTTGGAAATGAAGTCTGAATTTGGAATGAGAGTTCTATGGAGAACCTAAATAGGGCGAATATCAGCAAATTGTTGAAGATCTTTTATATTTTTAAAACCTAATTTTTGTAAACTTTGTTTTATTCCGGCAATTACTCTTGGAATAAAATCATATCCCGAACCCCTATAAGGAACTTTTATTATCCTGCCTTCTGGAATTTTTATTTTGCTTCTCTCAATACCATATCTTAAAGCTCCTCTCTTTTCCATTGCCTCAACAGAACCCATACCTCGATATTTTTTGATCATTCTATTCTCCTCATAATCAAACTCTTTTTCTCCTGGAGCTTCATCTAAACCAGCTAAAATAGAGCCCATCATTACAGTATTAGCACCTAAGGCTAAGGCTTTTGTAATATCACCCGGAGTATGAAAATCAGTTTTTTCAGCTAAATCAGGGATTTTTATTCCTCCATCAGCATTTAAGGGGCAAAAACCATATTTTTTTTGAAGTTTTTTCATTGTCTGGGCACAATCCCAAACTGCAGAAGCCTGAGCTCTTCCAACTCCTAATTGCTGTTGGGTAATACAGGCTGCCCCAGGTCCTATTCCTATTCTTAGTCCATCACAGTACTCTGAGGCAGATTCCATAATTTTTTTTACCATTTCTCCCGAATCTACATTTCCTAAAACCACTTCTAAATGAGGGAAATTCTTTTTGGCAAATTTTGCAATATCAATTTCTTCTTTAAAAACCACACTGGCATCAATGACAATTCCATCTACTCCTACCTCTACCGCTTTTTTTATTCTTTCTTTAGCTAATTCTAATCTTGATTCTACCGCAATAAAAACCCTTAATCTCTTATTCTCATCTAAAGTAGCCAAAGGAAATTGTTCTCGCTTTCTAATGTCAGAATCAGTAACCAAGGCTACAATTCTCCCTCTTTTATCCACAATAGGGAGGGTATCCAAATTATGATTCCTTAAAATTTTGATTGCTAACTTTAAATCTTTTTTATCTACAGTCTTTGCCTTTTCTGCTACTATTAGCTTTTCTCTTTTTGTCATTACCTTTTCTAATTTTGTCTTGAAATCTCTCCTATATCTCACATCTCGATGAGTAACTATTCCAACAAGTTTTGTCTTTAAGGTACCATCCTCAGTAATGGGAACACTAAAAAATCCATATTTTTCATTTATTTTGCGAACATCACCGATGGTATCTTTTGGAGATAGAACCACGGGATCAAACACAAATCCTGCCATAAATTTTTTTACTTTTTTGACCTCTGCAATCTGTTCTTCAATAGTGGAAAAATTGTAATGCAAAACTCCAATTCCTCCCATTAAAGCCATCAAAATTGCCATCTTAGCCTCTGTCACCGTATCCATTGGAGAAGAAACAAGTGGCGTTTTTAATAAAATTCTTTTTGTAAAATGAGTAGTTAAGTCAACCTCCTCTCTCTCAAAATCTGGCAATCGATGAGGAATCAAGATAATATCTTTGTACCAAAATTCTTTATTTTTTAATGATGGGTGTAATTTTGCCATACAATTTTAATCATTTAAGCGGATGGGATATTTACCATCAAAACAAGCTGTGCAAAAATCTTCTTTTTTAAGCGTCTCTCCATTTACCTTTAAGATAGCCTCAATCATTCCATCTAAACTTAGGTATTTCAAACTATCCAATTCTAACTCCTCTCTAATTTTTTCCACATCTCCCCTATGTCTTTTTGCAATCAATTCATCTTTCACTCTGTAAGTATCAATCCCATAATAACAGGGGAATCTATAAGGAGGGGAAAATATTCTGGTGTGAATTTTTTTAGCCCCAGCTTTTTTGAAAAGCTTAATTAATCTCTTTTGGGTATTTCCCCTCACAATTGAGTCATCAATCATTACAACACTCTTTCCTCTTACTTCTTCTTCCATCACTACAAATTTTAGTTCTATTCCCCTCTTTCTCATCTCTTGTACCGGTTCAATAAATGTCCTGGAAACCAAATGGGTTCTCAACATTGCCTCTTCTCCATTTTCAATCTTTGATTCTTCTATAAAACCATAACCTCCGTATTTTCCAGAATCTGGGATAGGAATGACAATATCTGCTTTTACTGGAGCTTCTTTAGCTAAATTTTTTCCCATTTGTTTTTGGACATCCTTTACCCTTCTTCCAAATACTTTGCTGTCTGGTCTTAGAAAATAAATAAATTCAAAAATGCAAAATTTTCTCTGAGTGCAAGGAAATTTAAAATATTCTTTTATCCCATAGCTATCAATAATCAAAAATTCTCCCGCTTGCACTTCTCTAATCAATTTAGCATTAAGATGATATAAGGCACAGCTTTCAGAAGCAACAATAAAACTTTCTTCTGTCTCTCCTAAACACAATGGTCTAATTCCAAAGGTATCTTTAATCACATAAATTTTTCTCTCAAATAAAATTAAAAGGCAAAAGGCTCCTTTTAACCTAGGAATTACCTCTTTTATTGCTTCTTCAAATGTTTGAGTCTTTGTTAAAGAAATCAAAGCAGAAATTACCCCTGTATCAGAAGTAGTCTCAAAGCGAAAACCTTTTCTTTCACACTCTCTTCTCAAGATTTCAGCATTCACTAAGTTCCCATTATGAGCTATCCAGAATTCTTTTCCTTGCCAAATTCCCTTTAATGGCTGAATGTTAATGACATCACTAAATCCAGCAGTAGAATATCTATTATGAGCAATTCCCACTTTTCCCTTTAGATTTCCTAAAACATCTCCATTTCTAAACACCAAAGCAATCTCTCCTTTTCCTCTATGAGAATAATATCTATTCCCATCCCAGGTTACCATCCCAGCAGATTCCTTCCCTCTGTGTTGAAGGGCATATAAAGCACAATAGAGGTCTTTGGCAACCTCTTTATGATTTTTACTTACAATCCCTACAACTCCACACATAATTTTGTAAAGGATTCTTTATAGTCTCAAAAATTAAAAAATATGTCAACCTTTAAAACTCAAGTTTTGATTTAATTTTAATCCTGTTTGGATTTTTAGGAATCTGCTTTATCCAAAAGGGATAAACCTTAATCTGGCTACTCAAAATATCAGGTTCTTTTTCTAAAATATATTCTCCCTCTACAATTAACTTATTTTTTATTTTTTCTTTGAGAAAATCAAAATCTGGTAAAGAATAGGTATTCAGTGAAAATTTTACCAAAAAACTTGCCCTCTTTTCTTCAAGATTTTTCTCTTTGAGGGATATTTTTTCAAGAGAAAGATTTATAATTTTCTCTTTTTGGGGAATTTTTCCTTTTGTAAAATCTTTGAGATATTTAATCAATTCCTCTTTCTTAAAAACCAAAGCTGAGGTTTCTATTTCTCCCTTAAAAAAGAAGGTTTCTGCCTCAACTCCTGCCTTTATTAAGGGAGATTTCTCTAATACCTCTTGAGCTATTAACTCATCAAAAATTAAATAGTCATCAGAGGAAAATTTTTCCTTTAAAGAATCTTTTCCCTTTTCAGAGAGTTCCTTCATTAGCTCTTTTTCAGCCTTTTCTAAATCCTCTTTTGTTACATAATGAGTCTCCCCTAAAAATCCTCCTTCCATTGGTTCAAATGACTCACTATAAACCAAGGGGTACAAATTACTCCCTACCAGACCTGGTATAGAAAATTTGGTAGGTCCAATATTATACTCCTTCCCTGGGGCATCAGCCTTTACCTCTACTCCATCTATAAAGCTTTTTGGTGGAATAGTAACCTGTTTTGTAATCCGAAATTGTTTTCCATTGGATGAGAGAAAACGGGTCCTTTTAACCAAGGTAACAGCCACTGAAGAATTATTATAAATGCGAATTTTTCCCTTAGCATATTCTTTTTTTTCTTTTACCCCAGTTGAAGAGAACTCTTTTAATATTTTTTTTCTTTCTTTCACCAACTTTCCCTCAAAATCCTTCACCTCTGTTTCAAAGGGCCAGCTTTTAACCTTTGGAACCACCTCTACCTCTGCTCTTGATTGCCACAAAGAAAAAAGAAACAATCCAGGAACTGCTAATAAAAAAAGAATAATGGTTAAGAGAAAAGGAGAGAAAGAAGGCTTTTTTTTCTTTGTAATCTTAATTACCTTTCTTTCTATACTTTTGGGTGGAGTAATATCAAAAATTTTTCGCCCCATAATAACTTAATAAACAAGGCAAAAATTGGGAAGAAACCTTAAAATTTGAAAATTGAAAAAAACTCACTTGAGCTCCTTCTTTTTCAAGTTTTTCCTTAATCTCAGGCAATAAAGCTCCTCCTCCAAAAATAAAAATTTTCTCGGGAAAAACACCAAAATTTATCTCTAATAATTTCTCTTTCAATTTATTACACCAAATTTTTACAGCTTTTTCAAGAAATTCTTTAATTACCTTTCTTGAGGATTCACTAAGCTCTCCCTTTGAATAACGCTCTTTTAAAACTCGAGCTTCGTCTTCTCCCAAGCCTAATATTTCAGAAAAAATCTGTGACATTTCTTTACCTCCTAAATTCACTTCAGCTATCTCTTTAAGACTTTTATCCTCTAATAAAAAAATTTGGGTAATTTTTCCCCCTATGTCTAAAAATACTGCCTCTTCTAAATTCAAAGGGTCTGGAATTAAATTAATCAATCCCTCCACTAAATGAGAAATGATAAACCTTCTCACTTTCATTTCCTTTAGGATCAAAACCGGAGAAAAAAAGGAGTTTAGGTATTCTCGAGGCAAGAAAATTCCTAAAACCTTAAACTCCAAATTTCCACCTTTATAATTCAAAATTTCTGGCACTACATAGCCATTTATTCTCCTTTCTAATATTTTTATTTTCAAAAATTGCAAATGATGTGGTAAAACTCCTCTCTCTTTAAAATTACTTTCTGCTATTCTTTTAATAGCTTCTCTCTCTACCTCTTGAAAAATTTTCTCGCCTTTTTCTTTGGTAATTCTCTCTCCCTTTGTTTTATAATTTATTCTTGCTACCTTAGCTATAAAAACATCTGGAGGTAAATTTAAAATTACAGAATCAAATTGAAATGAGGTCTGTCTTTTCAATTTCTCAATTACTTTCAAAATAGTCCTCTTCATTATCTCCTTTTCAAAAAAGGAAGTTAAAAAAACGGTATATCTATCATAATACTCTATTGCCTGAGCTAAAATAGAGACTTCAGAATTATTTTTTTGAAAAATCATTCCCTTCACTGCTTCTGTTCCAATATCTAAAACAATTTCCTTTTGAAACTTTTTTCTTCTTTTTAAAATTAAAAAAGGGGAAAGACTCATTTTTCTTCTAAAATTGCTTTAATTCTCCTTTTCCCTGTTCCTATTCCTTCTTCTTTTATAATTTTAAATCTTTTAAGTTCACCAGTGCTTTTTACATGGGGACCTCGGCAAATTTCTTTTGAAAAATCACCAATAAAATAAACTGTTACCCTCTTTGGATATCTCTCTTTAAAAAAGGCTAAAGCCCCTGCCTCTAATGCCTCTTTTAAAGACATTTCTCTTTTCTCCACCTTTAAATTCTCCTTAATTTTTTGATTCACCAATTCCTCAACCTTTTTAATCTCCTCTTGAGTAAGCTTCTTAGGATGAGAAAAATCAAATCTCAATCTCTCGGGAGTAATATCAGAACCCAACTGTCTCACATGCTCTCCCAAAATTTTTCTTAAGGCAGAATGAAGCAAATGGGTAGCGGTATGTAGTTTTATGCTAGAAAGAGTAGGACTCTCCCCTACTCCTCCAAATTTTCTCTCTGCACTTTTGGCAGAGATTTTCTTGTGAAGTTCAAATTTCTTTTTAAAACCCTCAAAATCCAAGCCTAAATTATTCTCTTTGGCAATTTCTTCTGTCAATTCTATGGGAAAGCCATAACTCTGATATAAATCAAACAAAATCTCTCCTGGGATTACCTTTTCCTTTTGGTTTTTAATCTTTGAGATTTCTTTTTTCAAGATTCTCAGTCCCCTCTCTAAGGCTTTTTCAAAGGTCTCAGCCTCCTTTTGAAAAATAGTTAGAATATCGGTCTCCTTATTTCTTAACTCTGGATAAACATTTTGATAAATTTCAATCACTCTTTTAACTAAAACAAAAAAAACAGAAAGAGACAATTTCATCAATTTCCCATATCTTATAGCCCTTCTTAACAATCTTCTTAAAACATACCCCCTTTCTACATTTGAAGGAAAAACTCCCTCTGAAATTAAAAAAACACCTGCCTTTATGTGATCTACAACAATCCTTTTTTCTCTTTGGTGATTACTTATTATTTTATTTAATTCTTTCAAAAGAGGCGCAAATAAATCTGTCTCAAAAATTGAGTTTTTCCTTTGGCTTATCATTGCCAATCTTTCCAGACCCATTCCCGTATCTACTCCCAAAATTTTTAAGGGGGTTAATTTTTTATCTTGATGATGATAATATTGATTGAAAACAATATTCCAAAGCTCAATTCCCTTAGAGTATATCTCCGTAGTAGGTCCACATGGTCCTTCTTCACCGGTAGGACCCCAAAAATTCTCTTCTTTAGGGCAAAATTTTAAATTTCCTTTCTCTTTTGAAAATCCTAATCTTTTCCAAATTTTTGCTGTCTCTTCATCGGGAGGAAGATTCTCATCACCTCCAAACACTGTTACATAATCAATTTTTATCTTAAGTAAATCTAAAAACTCTTTTGCTAAAAAAATCGCTCTTTTTTTTCCATATCCCCCAAAACTAAAATTTCCCAACATTTCAAAAAAGGTTAAATGTCTCTCATCACCCACCGAGTTTATATCTGTGGTCCGAAAACATCTTTGGCAAGAAGAGACATTTTTGCCAAAGGGAGAAGGTTTTCCTAAATAATATGGCTTAAATTGTTGCATTCCAGCAGTGGTAAATAAAACTGAAGGGTCAGAAGGCAAAAGAGAACTTGAAGAGACAATAGTATGCCCTCTCTTCTCAAAAAACCTTAGAAATTTTTTTCTCAACTCCTCTGAGTTCATTTAAGAACTTATAGTATATTATTCTTACCAATTCAGTAACAACTCCTAATAATTT
This sequence comes from uncultured Candidatus Saccharibacteria bacterium, assembly GCA_964550325.1. Taxonomy (GTDB): domain Bacteria; phylum Patescibacteriota; class Minisyncoccia; order Minisyncoccales; family CAZJYT01; genus CAZJYT01. Next base: position 7,175 of record CAZJYT010000045.1, read on the forward strand.
CTTTACCGAGGCATCTTGTCTCGGGGAGCAC
>CAZJYT010000046.1:0-7106 GCA_964550325.1 uncultured Candidatus Saccharibacteria bacterium
TGAAGTAAAATTTAATGAGGTCTTTGATAACAAAACAAGAGGAATTTTAATTTATGATAATAGCAACAATTCTGAGGTTTCAGAAAATATTGTTTATTTGAATGACGCTGATGGAGTTTTAGTTTCTGACCATAATTCCTCTATTGAAATTTTAAATAATATCTCTTTTTCAAATTCTGGAGCTGGAATTTCATTTCAAAATAATATCTCCAATGCCAACAAAATCATTTCTAATTTAATTTATGATAATGAAAAATCAGGAATTTATTTTTCCCAAAATTGCAACAACAACGAAATTTTAAATAACACCTTATTTAAAAATAAAGAAGAAGGCATTTTAGTTGAAGATTGTACTAATAATGAAATAAAAAATAATATTGTCGCTAGTTCCACTTTAGCTGGCATCAAAGTAGTAAATTCCACCAACATTGAAGAAAGCTATAATAATTTGTGGCAAAACTCGCCAAATTATGATGGAATTTCATCAGGTACAGGTTCAATTTCAGTAGATCCTCTTTTTGTTGACTCTGATGGCTCAGATAATATTTTAGGAGGATTATATGGAAAAGATGACTCTTTTTATTTAATGCAAGAGTTAGCAGGCCAAGCCACTACCTCTCTTTGTGTCAATGCAGGCTCTGATTTGGCTTCAAATTTAGGATTGGATCAAAAAACAACAAGGACAGATAAGGTAGGAGATTCTCAAATTGTAGATTTGGGATTTCATTATTCTTTAGAAACAAAACCTCCTCTACCTTCTCCTCCAGATCCTTTCGGAATTCCCGTTTCCGATACCACTTTTGATTTGCGTGGAGAGAAAACCGTGGGGAAAGATGGAAGTGATAATGACATTTATAAATATTCTACTACTACTCAAACAGACTCTAATGGAAAATTAATTTTATCTCAAATGGAATGGGATTTTTATTACTTTTCTGATTTTTCTGCCCAAGGCCAAGATTTAGATTTAATTTTAAGCTATCCCTCTCTAATGCCAATTTATCTTCCTCCTGATAGCACAACTACGGTAAAATTGGGTTTAAAGGCAGAAAATTCATTAACAGTAAATGTCCTTGATGCCTCAACCTCAGAGCCTATATCTTTTGCTTCAGTTAGAGTTTATAAAACAGGTTATGATCAAATAAAATTAACCAATGAGGAAGGGAAAGCATTTTTTATTCCCTTAAAAACCGGACTTTATTCTATTGAGGTCCAAATGACAGGATATGCTTCTTCAACAGATTCTGTTTCTGTATCTGGTGATGTAGAGACTACAATTTCTCTCTCAAGATTATGAAAGCCTTTACCTTAATAGAAACTATGGTGGTGATTGTAATTTTCTCTCTTTTGATGGGGGCAATTTCAGGCTTTATCGTCTGGGGATACCACATTCAGAGTTATAGCTGGGACCAATCTCAAGCCATTGAAGAAGCAAGAAAGGGAATTGAGGTAATGGTAAGGGAAATAAGGTCAGCCAGATATGGAGAAGATGGAGCTTATGTAATTTGGGACACCCAAGATTATCAGTTTGGATTTTTTTCTGATATTGATAGAGACGGTGAAATTGAAAAAGTGAGATATTTTTTAGATGGTGAAAGTCTAAAAAAAGGAGTAATAGAACCAGCAGGAATTCCAGCTACTTATCCTCCTGATACTGAAACAATTCATACAATTTCAACTTACGTTAGGAATTTACCACCAATTTTTCGTTATTTTGACAAAGAAGGAAATGAATTACCTCCTCCAGCAAGGAGAAAAGACACTAAAATGATGGAGCTTTTTTTAGTAATTAATGTCAACCCTAACCGTCCCCCACAAAATTTTGAAATCCAATCAAGGGTCCAACTGAGGAATTTAAAAAAAGAATATTAACCAATGAAAAGAAAAAAAGGAATTATTATCCTTTTCACCTTAATTTTTGGAGCTATTTTTTTGGTTTTGTTGTTTGGGCTTTTGAGCCTTATTTTATTTCAGCTTAAATTAACTCAAGAAAGAACAGCCTGGGAAGATAGCTTGCATATTGCAGAAGCTGGAATTAATTACTATTGGTATCTTCTCAATCACACTCCGTCTGGCCAAAATCCAGAAATTCAAGATGGAGAGAATTGGTGTTGTAAGGTTGGAGGAATAGAATATGCTTCCAGTTCTCCTCAATGCCAACAAAATGGCTTTATTGTTTGTGGAACCTGTGATGGAGAACCTTGCTATGAACATTCTTATATTGACCCAGAAACTAATCAAGAAATTGGAAAATTTCGTTTGAAAATCAAAGCAAAAAAAATTTGTGGTAGAATTTTGGGAGTTTATGTTACCTCTCTTGGCTTTACAAATAGATATCCCAATTTAAAGAGGAAATTGGAGGCAAAGTTTGCCGCCACCTCTATTGCCGAATATTCTTATTTGCTAAATTCAGCTGTCTGGGCGGGTTCAGACAGAGAAATTTTTGGAAAATATCATTCAAACGGAGGAATTAGAATGGATGGAACTCACAATTCTTTAGTCACTTCTGCCCAGTCCACCTGGGTTTGTACTTCAGCCTTTGGTTGTTGTGGTGATGATTCAACCTGCGATTGTGATTGGAGTCCTTCTTTAGGATGTCATCGGGTGGGGGGTCCTGTTGATCCTTGTGCTGACCGTTGTGTAGCCCGTGATGTCCCTCAAGAATGTGTTTGGGATGATGCTAACGATGAGGCGATTTGTAATGGAATTTGTGGAGGGGGTGAGCCTAAAGATCTCTGGAAATTTCCAGTTCCCTCTTTTGATTTTTCAGGAATCACTCATGATTTAAGCCAAATGAAAAATTTAGCCCAAAGTTTAGGAGTTTATTATCCCTCTTCAACCACTGTCAATCCTATCGCTAAAGGTTATCATTTGGTTTTTAACGGAGATGGTTCTTTTGACCTTTTTGTGATTACTGATTTGGAAGCAGTTTATGCCTGCGATAAAGATGGTGATGGACATTGCGAAGGAGATTCTGATTGGTACTGGTCTTATGAGAAAATTAACAATGAATATTTACCTTTAGAAGGAATTTATGGAGGATATCATTTAAAATTTGATAATGTTACTACTAGTGAAGATTGTGGTTTAATTTTCATTGAAGATAATCTTTGGATTGAAGGAATTGTGAAAGGAAAAAAGACAGTAGCAGTGGCTAACTTGGAAACAGCAGGAGTGGATCCTACAGTTTTTATAAACAATAATTTAGATTACACCACTTTAGATGGTTCAGATAGTTTAGCTGTCATTGCTGAAAAAAATGTTTTACTTCCCTGCCATACTCCAGATACAATGGTAGCAAGAGGAGTCTTTGTGGCTCAATTGGGAAATTTTGGAAGAAGATTTTATATTGACCCCGATGCCTATTGGTGGCATTGTTGGTGGCATCCTTCAAAGTGTTGCGACGATGGCTTAAGAACTCATCTTACAATTTATGGTTCAATTGTCAGTAACGGAAGAGTAGGAACTCGCTGGGGAAGTGTTTCTGGCTATCAAAAAAGAGATAACTATTTTGATTCAAAATTAGCCAAAGACCCTCCTCCTTTATTGCCTTATGTTTCAGAGGCAATGGAAATCATTTCTTTTCAAGAAATTCGCTAAAATCTATTTTAGTCCTCCCAACATTGAATACATTGGCTGGATCATAGAAACTGCAAAAAAACCAATCGCTCCTCCAATAAGAACCATAATTACTGGTTCAATAATAGAGGTTAAGGCTTTGGTAGCATTATCTACCTCTTCTTCATAAAATTCAGCTAACTTTCCCAAAATTTCTGCGGTTTGTCCGGTTTCTTCTCCAACTGTGAGCATTTGGTGGACTAACAAAGGATAAAGGTGGGGGTATTTTTTTAAAACCTCGGATAACTTTATCCCCCTTCTTACTCCTCTTACTGCTTCTTTTAAAGAGGCTTTATAATAAACATTAGTGGTAGCGTTAGAGATAATTTCTAAGCTTCTCACTAAAGGAATACCGGCAGTAATTAAAGCGCTTAGGGTTCTTATTATAAAGGCACAATTAGATTTAATTGCCAAAGAGGAAATTATGGGAATTTTTAAAAGAAGAAAATCAAAAACCATTTTTCCAGTTTTTGTAGCTAAAATCATTTTAAAGCCAATTATTGCAAATAATAAAACAAAAGGTAAAAAAAATTTATAATTAGCTAGAAAGGAACCTAAAAAGATAACAAATTTGGTAGTAGGGGGTAATTCTACTCCCAATTCTAAGAAAACCTCTTTTAGCTTTGGCACTACTATTATTAACATTAAAGCCCCAATTAAAATCAAAACAGTAATTATTACAGCGGGATAAATGAGGGCTCCAACAATTTTAGATCTTAATTCATATTCTTTTTCCATATGTTCTGTAAGAATTTTCAAAGATTCTTCCAGGGTTCCACTTTCCTCTCCTATCTCTACACAGCTTACAAACAATTCTGAGAAAATGTTAGGAAACTCAGCTAAACTTTTTGAAAGGGACTCTCCTTTCTCAATCTTTTGAGCTATCTTCAAAAGAGCCTCTTTAAATATTCTGCTTCTTACTAACTGAGATAAGGTGGAAAGGGCTTTAGGAAGAGAAACTCCAGCAGAAATCATTACTCTCAAATTTCTGGTAAACATTATCTTCTCAGTAATTGAAACCCTTCTCCAAAAAAATAAAGAAGGAAATTTTCTTTTCTTTTTTTCTCCGGCTACTTCTGCTTTGATTAAAATATATCCCTTAGCTTTTAAAATCTGAGCTACCTCTTTTTCACTCCTAGCTTCCACTTCTCCTACCTCTTCCTTTCCCTCTAAAGATTTAGCAAAGTAAGAATAAGTAGCCACTGATTAGATATCTAAATTTTTTACTTTTTTAGCATAATTCTGAATAAATTTCTTTCTGGGTAAAACATCGTTTCCCATTAAAATATCAAAAACTCTGTCTGCTTCTTTGGCATCTTCTATGGTTACCTTTGACAAAATGCGATTCTTTGGATTCATTGTTGTCTCCCATAGCTCTTGACTATTCATCTCACCCAATCCTTTATATCTCTGAATGGAAGCTGGCTTTTTAATTCTTCTCATCACTTTTTCTTTTTCCTCTTCTGAATAGACATATTCTACATTCTTTCCCCATTGAATTTTATAAAGAGGAGGATGGGCAATGTAAAGATAACCCTTTTCAATTATGGGACGGAAGTAACGATAAAACAAGGTTAAAAGTAAGCTTTTGATGTGATTGCCATCAACATCTGCATCTGCCATAATTATTATCCGGTGATATCTCAGTTTATCAATATTAAAATCCTCCCCTATTGCTGTTCCCAAGGCAATAATTAAATTTTTTATCTCTTTTGAAGCTAAAATTTTGTTTAATCTTGCTCTCTCTACATTTAAAATTTTTCCCTTAATTGGTAAAATTGCTTGGAAATGACGATCTCTTGCCTGCCTGGAACTTCCTCCAGCAGATTCTCCCTCTACAATAAATAATTCACTCTCTTGAGGTTTTCTGGAAACACAATCAGCCAATTTCCCAGGAAGAGAAAGTCCTTTTAATGTTCCCCTTTTTAAAATTGTCTCTTTAGCAGCTTTTGCCGCTTTCCTGGCTCTTTGGGCTAAAATACATTTTTCAATTACAGCTTTGGCATCCTGAGGATATCTTTCTAAAAACTCAGAAAGAGTCTCTCTTGTTACTTCTTCCACAATTGCCTTAGCTTTTGAATTGCCTAATTTTGCCTTTGTTTGTCCTTCAAACTGAGGATCTCTAATTTTGATTGAAACCACAGCAGTCAAACCCTCTCTTATATCTTCACCATTTAAATTATCATCCTTCTCTTTTAAAAATCCATTTTTTCTGGCATATTCATTGAGAGTGCGGGTTAGAGCACTCCTAAAACCTGTGAGATGAGTGCCTCCTCCTGGTGTGAATACATTATTGGCGAAACTTTCCTCATAGCATTCTATTTCCTCAGTGTATAAAAGGCTTGCTTCTACAATGGTATCTTCTTTTTCTCCGTATCCATAATAAATATTTTGCTGAATGGGATTTGCACCTCTCGTTAAATACCTTATATAAGATGGTATTCCTCCTTCAAAATAAAATGTGTAAGAACTCTCAGGCTTCTCTTTTTTATTAAAAAAGATAATTTTTAGTTTTTTTGTCAAATAAGCCTGCTGTCTCAAATGATTGAGAATTTTTTTTACATTCCATTTTATTTCTTTAAATATTTGAGAATCTGGCTCAAATAAAACAGAGGTTCCTCTCTGATTACAAGAGCCAATTTCAGTAACCTTGCACAAGGGCTTACCTCTGGAATATTCTTGAAAATATTTTTTTCCTTCTCGACACACCTCTACTCGCATAAAAGAAGAAAGAGCACAAACTGCTGAAATTCCCACTCCGTGAAGACCACCTGTTGAAACATATGTTTTTCCTCCAAACTTTGCTCCCGCATGCAGGTAGGTCATTACTGTCTCTAGGGCAGGTTTTTTTGTTTTGGGATGAATATCTACTGGAATTCCTCTTCCGTTGTCTTCTACCTTAATTCTATTTTTGGGTAAAAGATATACCTTAATCTCTGAGGAATAGCCCATTATGGCTTCATCAACAGCATTAGCTACTGCTTCAATAAAAAGATGATGCAGACCTTCAGGTCCGGTAGAGCCAATATACATTCCTGGCCTTTTTCTTACAGGCTCTAAACCTTCAAGCACCTGAATATCCTTGGCACTATATTCTATTTTCTTTTGGCCTTCCTTCATTTTCTCTAATTTTGAGCCTTTCTCTTATAAAATTTTACCTTCTCACTTCCCATTCAGGATTTTTTTCTAAAGCCTCAATAATTCTTTCTTGGACTTTTTCAACCTCTTTTGAACTCAAAGCTCTATCTTTTGCCTGATAAACAATTCTAAAGGCTAAACTCTTTTTTCCTTCTGAAAGCTCTTTGTCTTCATAAATATCAAATAAATCAACATCTCTAATTAATTCTTTACCTACAGAATTAATCACATTTAAAACCTCAATAACCTTCACTTTTTTTGGCACCAAAATAGCAATATCTCTTATTATCGCTGGATAGGGAGAAATGGGTTGGTATTCATGTTCTTCTGAAGCTAATTTTGAAAGCTTT
>CAZJYT010000047.1:0-6855 GCA_964550325.1 uncultured Candidatus Saccharibacteria bacterium
CCAAATATATTTTTTTAACTCATCTTTAAGATCTGAAATAAAAAATTCATTATTATGTAATAAAATTACATTCTTACCATCATAAACATACCAACCCTCTAAAATGTTATCAATTTCATTATTTTCTTTTTTTAAAATATTTTGATATATTTCTTGTATTTCTTTTGCCTCTTTGCACATTATTATATATTGTTTGCTGAAATCCATTTTAATCTCCTTTATTTATTTTTTCTAATTTTTTATTAGAAAAATCATCAGGCTCTCCTACTGCCCATTCATCTATAAATTGTTGTAAAGGGCTTCTACCATCAAGAATTACTTGATATTTTTCCATCATACATATATTGCATAATCCTTCTTCACTTAAACGAAAATTTTCTGGACGAGAAACATCATTTGCACTTAAACCACATTTTTTACACCTTTTTTCTTCTTTTACTTTTCTTTTTGCTTTAACTATTTTGTTTTCATTCATTTTTTTCTCCTTTTAATATGTTATTTTTCTTTTAGCATTAAAACTAAATTCATTATAAAACAGCCACCTGTAAAAACAGCACAGCCAATAGAAAAAGGATGATGGTTTTCAACTGCTAAACCAACATTTATAGAAAAGAATAACAAAGAAACTAAGGTTGCAATTGCTATTATCATTTTTAAACCTCCTTTTTTCTTTTTTTCTTTTTAATTGGTATTTTCAAATGCTCAAGAATTTCCCTTGATCCTTCAATTTTCTTTTGCAACCTTGCATAAATAATTTCATCTATTGTATCTTTACAAAGAAGTAAAATATAAGTGCAGTTTCTTTTCTGCCCTATTCTATGTATTCTATCCTGAGACTGGGACCATAACTCTGCGCTCCAGTCTAAACTATAATAAATTGCGTAAGAACAATTTGTTAAGTTAATTCCATGTCCCAATGATGCTGGATGGGCTATTAAAAATCTATATTTGTTATTTAAAAATTCATTTAAAATTTTATTTCTTTCCTCAACTGATGTTTCCCCATAAATAGCTACTGAACTTTCTAAAAGCTTGTTTAAAACTTTTATTTCTTCCCTAAAAAAACACCAGATAACAACCTGATATTGCTGAGGAATTTCTTCTAAAACCTCTTCTAATGCTTTAAATTTAGTATTAGAGAAAACTATAGATTTTTTATCTTTTGAATAAACAAATCCGCTTGTTATCTGTCTTAATTTCATTATTTGCTGTAAAATTGTAGGTGTTAAAATTTCTACATCTCCAATTTGAACTCTTAAATAATTTCTAAGCCCATCATAGTATTTCCACTGCTCTTTACTCATTTCTACTTCTCTTTCAACAAAGATTTTTTCAGGAAGATCATCTAAAACATCTTCTTTTTTAATGAAAATAGCTATTTTTTTAAGTCTATTAATTAATTCTTCCTGTGTTTCTTTCTTTTCAACCCATTCCCATTTTCCTTTTTTATAAAAATATCTATTTCTAAATTGATAATAATTCCAGCCTAAAAGCCCTGGAGCTATTGCATGAGCCTGAGCAAAGAACTCCAATTTTGAATTAGGACAAGGATTTCCTGATAAAAGATAAACTGATTCCGTTTGTTGAGCCATTCTTATTAACTTTTGAGCAACTTGGGCGCCACCTGAACTTGACTTTTTTTCTTTCTCACTTTTCTTTGAAAAATGTTTAAAAGATTTTAGTTTACTGCTTTCATCTATTATAAGACATTTATAACCTGCATTTATAATATCATCAAAATGAATTCTAAAACCTTCATAATTAATTATATGTATTCCATCATCGTGTTTGATTAAAGTTTTTCTTAATCTTTTAGGAATTGGGTGAAGGTTATAAACTTTAAGTTCAGGAGCAAATTTTTTAAAATGATATTTCCATACAGGTTCTAAGGTTGATAAAGGAGCAACTATAAGAGTTTTGCATTTTTTATATTTTAAAAATATTGTGCAAATAAGGGTTTTCCCAAGCCCCATAGATAAATACAGTCCAAATTTAGGATATTGTCTCATTAATTTTAAACACTCAATTTGATAGTTATATAAATATGGAGGAAAAGGTTTATCAATAACAAAATTGGCTTCACTTGGTTTAGGAGGACAGTATAATCCAAATTTTTCATAAACTTCTTCTCTTATAAGAGCAGGGTATAACCAACATTTTTCAGCTATGATATATTTATGTGGGAAAATGGATTTGGCTTTTTCTACAAGATCAGGATGATAGGGAAAAGAGACATATATAAAAAGGTCATCTTCTTTAATTTTGATAATTTTGTTAAGATAATTTTGTGTAATAGGAATTTTAAGCATTTTTTTATAATTTTTTAATTATCTGGAAATGAAATAGCATATTTTAAAAGAAATAAAATAATTATTCCAGCTAAAATAGTTTTCCAATTATAAGGAATATTTAATTTTAATAATAAATTTAATACTAAAATGCCAATAAAGGTTATTATTCCATAAAAAATAGATAATATTGCTATATAAAGTATTGTTAAAAGTATTAATTCTTTTTTCATTTTTAACCTCGCTTTTTAATTGTAATTTTTATTTCTTAATTTTTCTAAAGTTTGTTCTAAAATTTTAATTTTATTATAAATACCAGAGATAATAAAAATAATATCTTTTATGCTTTTTTCCAATAATTTTAATTGTTCTTCTATTTCTTCAACTGTTTTTTTGATTTCTTTTTCAATCATTTAAAAATTTTTATTAATAAAAATATAACTGTAAAAATTATTCCAAGAAAAATTAAACCTGAAAGAATACTTTCTATTCTGTTTACAGTTTCTTTTATATTTAAAATCATACTTTTTATATCTGTAGTTTTTTCTGAAATATTCATAAATTCTTCTTCTTCATAATAAATATTTCCGTTTTTATCTTTCTTAAATTTACATTTTAAAGTTTTATTAATTTCTAATTCATAACACTCAAAATGAAAAACTAATGTTTTATTCATAAAAAAACTTTCTAAAACTTTTAAAGGAAAAAGTTCTGTTATTTCTTTTGGAGCTAAAGTCCATCGTCCTGATATTTTTTCTGACCATTGTTCTTTTGGTATTAATTTTCCGTTTTCATCATAAACTTTTTCTAATTCTAAAAAACAAAGTTTAGAAAAACTATTATAAGCACATACTGCTGTTTCTGAATTTGTTAAGAAATACATTTTAACCTTCCTTCTTTGTAAAAATCCAGTCTAAAGTTTTTAATATAATCGCTCCAGCTAAAATAGTTTTAAAAGTGTAAGAAAGGTTTAAATTAAATAATTGATTTAAACTCCAAATATTGAAAAAAGATAAAGCTCCCAACGAAATAAGTCTTCCTAATATTACAGCTATTAATTCAAAATTGCTCATTTTTTCAGACATTTTTTACCCTCCCCTTTTTTGATCATTTTTTAAAAACTAACATTCCATAAAACAAAATTAGTAATGATAAAATAACTAATCCCCAAAAAAATTCAAAAATAGAACCAAAAATTTTTACATATTTCATACGAGGATCAAAAGGATCTTTAATAATAAAATCTTCTAAAATAAAAGATATAAATATTGAAACTACTGCTATTGGAAAACTTATCAAAAGAATAAGTGCAGCTATTCCAACTATTACTTCAAAAACTTTTATCATACTTCCTCCTTTTTTAGGTAATTGTAATAATTTTTCTTTTTATTTCCTCTAATTTTTTTAAAAAAGTTAAAAACTCATGAATTACTTTTTCTTTAGGATAGATTTTGTAATCTTCTAATAAGAATTCTAAAAAATCTGATATTAGGATATAAAATATTTCAAAGCTTTCAGAAAAATATAATTTTTCAAGTTCTTCAGGAACTTTTTCTTTACTAAAAGGCTTGTTAAAATAAACATAATCAGTCCACCATTGTTCTTTAAATTCTATTTTAAATGGATAATCTAATATTATTTTACCATTTACTTTTTTAGCTTTTACATCTTTAACTACTTCTTTATGATCAACTAAAAGTTGATAAAGTATATCTTCCCAAAGAAATTCGGGTTCAATTAACTTAAGGTTTATTGCTAAACTAAATAAATTGAATAAAATTATTTTATAAACTGGGTCTTTTATTATTATTTTTTCTTCTTGAATTTTTATTGTTTTCTCTTTTTCTGTCATTTATTTGCCTCCTTTTTACCATACATCTCTATTAGAAATATATAAAAATTTCATACCATCTTTAATTGTTTTTCCTTTTTCAAATTTTACTTCAAGAACTTTTCTTTTAGATCCTTTAATTATTGAATCATCTTCCCATTTAACATTATAATGCCATACAATCCAGTGATTCCATTTTTTTTATTTCAATTTCAAATAAACCGTGATCTGAAATGTCAGCAGGTTCGTTAGTAATTTCATCAAAAGGTGGTTCTGCTAATGTATAACATAAAGCAAGAAAAAGCCTACCAGGAGAATCTTCTAAATCATCTCTTAAAGCTGTAAAACCATCACCTATTTTTACTTCATCAAGCACATCTTCATCACAATTAAGTAAAATTTTTACACAATTAATTATAATTTCTATTAAACTTTCTGTTCTACAAGGTCCCCATTGTTTTCTTAAACTTGGAGAAATTTCATATTTACTTTTCACTCTATAAGCTGCCCTTTCCCCCATTTTTACTCCTCCTTTTTTTTCATTATTTTATAAAATTAATTAAACAATCTAAAAATGTTTTTATTTTTAATAACCAAGCTCCGTTTTTTCTAAAACTCCTATAAGTTGAACAAGAACTCTAATGGATTCTTGAGGAACATAAGATATTTCTTTAACTTTGAAATACCCTATTAATTGTTCTGTTATAGGAATATCTAAATAAAAAGCTAATCCGCTTAAATCTATGAAATTTATAATATTACAGGAATTAACTGTTATAAACCTTATACCTTTTTGATGTAACTCAACTATTGGTAAATTTTTTAAAAATTTTTGAATATCATCAGGCTTTCCTATAAAATTTATATTTAATAAAGAAACTATAAATTTATAATTAGGCTTAGGTAAACTTAAAAAAAATAAATTTGTTTTATAAAAACCGCTTTCAAAATAATCTACTTCATTAAAAAATTCTATTCCTAATGCTTTTTTATTTTTTTTACAATCTTCTAAATTTTCTGGATTTAAAATAAAATTGTCATAGAGGATAAAAGGTCTTTTATCCCAAAAAGATTCACTAATTAATCCCATTTTGCTTCCTCCTTTTTTAGTTTTTTTTACTATTAAATTTTAATTGTTATAGATTCTATATTATCCTTTTTAAATTCTTCAAATTTATCAAAAATTTTTTTTAATCTTTCGAAAAATTCTTTAGGAATATAAATTTCATAATTATATTTACTACTAAGATCATGTATTCTTATTCCATTATCAAAAAAGAATATTTGCATTACTTTTTCTTCCATTTTAGCCCTCCTTTTTTTGTTATTTTTATTTTTATTATAACACATTTTTAAAAATTGTCAAGACTTGGCAAAAATTTTTTTAATTGAATTTTGATATATTTTCTTCTTTTTTCCATTTTAAATATCCCCAAGTATTCATTATTTGATAAAGAACCAAAACAGGACAAAAATGGTAGCTTTTATAAATAATGTGATAGATAAACCAGTAAACATTTGCTATTGTGAATACAAGAAAAGCTTCTTTTTTTTTAAAACTGCAAGATAGAGCCCCAAAAGATTTAAAAATGGAGCAAACCAGGAAATTAGGTCAAACATGCTACTACTCCTTTTATATCAACTTCGTCAATTGGTTTATCAATTACAGCTATAAATCCTGCAGGGTGAACGAAAATTACAGGAAACTTTTCTTTTAATTTGAATAAATCAATTTTTTTACTTATTTCTTTTGTGGTATTTTTTATAACACTTGTATGTTGAGGGTTCATTGAATTTTTTTCAATTAAAATATCCAAATCTAAAGTATTAAAAACCTCAAAATGTCGTGGTGCTAAAGTTTTATAAGACATTCCTACTTTTAAATTTCCTAAATTTGTTTTAAATTCTAAAACCGTTATATTTTTTAATTTTCTTTCAAACTCTTTTTTTTCTTCTTTAACTTTTCTTTTAGCTTCCTCCAATAATCCTCTTTTATCAAGATAAGTATATAAAGCTTTGATAAATTCATTAAAATCTAAAGGCTCTTGTTTATCAATAAGTTCTAATAAGAACATTCCTGCAAGTTCGTTTGGTTCAGATATTAAAATTAGCCTTCTTATTTCGTCAATCTCTTTTAAAGGTGGAATTTTTAAATTTTCTGAAGCATATTTGAATCCTTTTCTATCAATTAAATCAATTGCTAAAAGAAAAGGTAAGCCTATTTTTTCTATATCAAAATTTAGTTCATAACATAAGATAAGAACTAATGAGCAAGGCAATGTTAAATCTTGGTGATGATCATAATTTCTTAATCTTGGTTCAAAAACACTTCCTACATCAACTAAAATAATTTCTGGATCTTTTAAATATTTTTCAGGAACTTGTTGAGGGTGAATATATTCTACTTGAGCTTTTGGATATTTTAAAAGCAATACACAAATTGCAAGCCAATCATCTAAATGGCGTGGAGGTAAGTGGCTTATTATTTTTTTAACCATTTTTTACTCCTTTTCTACGCCTACCACTTCATTGTATTTTTCTTTAAATTTTTGATTAAAATTTTCAAGCATGTTTTTTAATTCTTTATAATCAGGAAAAATTCTTGCTAAATTTTGAATATGTAAATATAAGTGAGCTAAAGCTGTTCCAGCTTCAGTGATATGAAAATATTCTAAATCATCTAACCATTTTTCTCCCCTTCTCATAAAACCACCCTCCTTTTTTCTTTTTATTTTA
>CAZJYT010000048.1:0-6679 GCA_964550325.1 uncultured Candidatus Saccharibacteria bacterium
GGAAAGATATTTGATTCGCTTAAAATAAAGGTAAGCCCGAAGTTTTTGAATCCTATAAGGTGGCTTTTATTTTTGATTTATATCATCGGTCCCTTTCTTTTTGCCTTGATCAAAGCGAATTTAGAGGTTGCCTATAGGATTATCACTGGAAAGATTAAGCCGGGAATTGTAAAAATATCTCCGGGACTGAAAACCGACGTCGGGCTTACTCTCTTGGCAAATTCTATTACTTTAACTCCGGGAACCTTGTCAGTAGATATAGATAAAGAAAACAATCTTTATATTCATTGGCTTTATGTAAAGAACAAAGAACCGAGCATTGAAGAGGTGGCAGAAAACTTTACAAAGTGGATCAAGATGATTACAGAGTAGCATAAATAATCCAATATGTGGCAGATAGTTGGTCTAATTCTTTCAATACTTATTTTCATTAGTTTAATAAGAATTTTTCTTGTGGAAACCATTTTTGATAAATTGGTTATTTTGGATGTAATGAATACCTTGGTTGTCGCTCTTTTAATCACCCTTTCTATTGTCTGGAGAGAGGTCGTTTTAGCAGATGTGGCTCTTGTTTATGCCTCACTTTCTTTTATAGGAATGCTTTATTTTGTTAAATTCGCTAAATCAATTCGTTAAAAAGATATGTTTTTGGTTTATTTATTTATCTCAATTAGTTTAATCTTTTTTGGTTTGAGCATTTTTGGTCTTTTCAGGTTCCCTGATGTTTATACCAGGCTTCACTGCTCAGACCTATCCAACACTTTAGGTTTTCTTTCTTTTGCTACAGCAGGTGTGCTCTATCTTCTTTCTTTTAAGAATACCTTACCCTTGATATCCCATATAATTATTATCGCTGTAGTTATTTTAATAATAGAACCTGCCATAGGTCATATTATCTCAAGAACCGCTTACAAAAATGGGATCAAGCCAAAAGAAGCAGTGGTAGATAGGTTAAACAATCCCTAAAATATGAATTTTTTTATTGAGATTATTCAATATTTAGTTCTAAGTGGTGTTATTATTTCGGCAATTTTGGTGGTAAAGAGCAGGAATTTGTTCGCCTCGGCTGTTTATTTTGCTGTAATGAGTTTAATGATGGCTGTAGAATTTTACATTCTTCAGGCGCCTGATGTGGCTATTGCTGAGGCAGTGGTAGGGGCAGGAATGTCTACCGCTATTTATATCGTGGCTATTCATAAAACAAGTTGGTTTGAGAAATAGAATATGGTTAATTTCAAGAAAATAAAAATAATAAGTTTGGTATTTTTCTCTACCTTTCTTGTCTTAACGATTTCATTTTTACATCCATTTGGAAAACCTCAGGCAGTTGAGATGGACAATTATTTTATTAAAAATGCCCAAGTTCAGACAGGGAGCAACAATGTTGTTTCTAGCATAGTCTTTGATTACCGGGGTTTAGATACATTGGGAGAGTCAACTGTTCTTTTTACGGCTGTAATGGGGATTTCTTTAATTTTGATGAAAAAGAAATATGAGCAAAATAGTTAAAATTGTCAGTTTAATAACCTTAAATCCGATAATTATATTTGGCTTATATATTATTTCTCATGGTCATTTAACTCCAGGAGGCGGATTTCAGGGAGGAGTGATAGTGGCCTCAATTGCCATATTAATATTGGTTGTTTTTGAAAATGATATTAATCTGTCCAAAAACCTGTTTTCATTATTTGAATCTTTGGGCCTTATATTTTTTATCACCCTGGCTTTTTTGGGCACTTTTAAAAATACATTTTTCTATAATTTTTTAGCCAATAAATTCTGGTTTTTGGGAAAGACAATCCATTTTGGAATAAATCAGGGTTTTCTCAATAGCGGTGGAGTTATTCCCTTAATGAATCTTGCTGTAGGAATAGAGGTAGCTTCAGCTTTATCACTTATTGCCGTATTAATAATGAGCAAGAAAAAGTATGATTAGTTTTATCTTTCTTGTTACAATTCTTCTAATTGTTATCGGAACCTCTGGGGCTATGTTTAAAAGGAACCTAATTAAGATAGTAATGTCTGTTAATATTGTTGGCGCTGGAGTAAACCTGTTTTTGATAGCTTTGGGATATAGAAGCGGCGGAGTGGCGCCAATTTTTACCAACGCTCCAAGTCTAAATATGGTTTCTCCTACTCCCCAGGCGCTGATTCTTACCAGTATTGTTATTAATCTGGCAGTCACTGCCCTTTTGCTTTCTTTGGCGGTTTTAATCTATAAGGAAAAAGAAAAATAAATTATGATTCACTTTATTATTCTAATTATTGCCATTCCTCTATTTTCTGCCTTTTTGCTACCTTTAATAGGCAAACTGAACGAAAAATTAATGAAATTTTGGGTGGGACTGACCCTCCTCTTGACCAGTTTTCTTTCTATTTTTCTTTATAAACTAATTTTAGAAAAAGGAACCCTTGCCTATACCTTGGGAGCAAGATTTCCCTCTTTAACTGCGCCCCAAGGATTTCCTATAAGGATTATTTTGATAGGAGATGCCCTATCCGGATTTCTGGCTTTGTTTTTTCTTTTTATTGTTTTTTTGTCTTTTCTTTTTTCTTTAAAAATTTTAGATGGCTATCATTTTCTTGACCCCGTTAGAAGTCAGAATGCTTTGGCAGAAGCACAAAGGAAGCAAGCCCTGTTAGAGATTAGTAAATCTTTAACAAGGAAAACCTCTAACGGGGTGGATAAATTTTATACCCTTTATCTCTTGCTTTTGGTAGGAATCTTAGGTTTTCTATTTACAGCTGATTTTTTTACCCTTTTTGTGTTTTATGAGATAAATTCTATTGCTACTACTGGTTTAATTGCCTTTTTTAGAAATAAAGAGTGCTTTAAATCGGCATTTCATTATTTAGCGGTTTTTGCAGTTGGCTCTCTATTTTTGCTGTTTGGGGTAGGGCTTCTTTATAGCGAATACGGATTTTTGAATATGGCTATTATTGCAAAAAATATTCAATTCTCTTTTTTAGACAAGGTTGCCTTATCTTTTATTGCTTCTGCCTTGATATTAAAGGCAGGTATTTTCCCTTTTTATTTCTGGAAACCAGAGGCGTACAATGCCTCTCCTGTTCCAGCAGTTATTTTGTCTATAGTTTCTTCCCTTTCTGCTCTTTATGTTTTGTTCAGAATATCCTTTGATGTCTTTGGTTTAAATATTATTTTTGGGCAGATTTTGATTCTATTTTCACTCCTTTCAATTTTTGCCGGAGTTTTTTTGGCGTTGAGAGAGAATAATCTTAAAAGGATTTTATCTTATTTGGCTATTTCCGAATTGGGTTATGTAGTTTTGGGTGTTTCTTCAGGATTTCTAATGTCAAATACTGAATCTGGTTTTAAGGCGATTGAAGGAGGATTGTTTCATATGGTAAATGATATTTTGGATGTGGGCTTGTTGTTTCTAATTGCAGGCATTATTCTGTATATCAGCAGAGTTAGAAATGCTTTTGAAATTCGGGGCTTTGCTCGTAAACATCCAATATTAGCAGGATTTTTTCTTTTTGGGGTTTTGGCTATATCTGGACTGCCTCCTCTAAATGGTTTTGCTTCAAAAATGATGATTTACGAATCAGTTTTTCATTTAAGCCCTGTTTTAACAATTATCGCAATTTTGGGAAGCATTTTGGTTTTGGCAGTTCTGGTTAAAATCTTTGCCTCAATCTTTCTTGGAGCGCCAAGCGAGGAAAACCGGGATTATCAGGTCATTCCGAAGGTAGTGATAGCAATTGTTTCTATTTTTATAATTTTGATGTTCTCAATTGGTCTTTTCCCGAAACAATTTGTAACTTCTTTTGTCAGCCCAGCAGCAAAAGCCCTGATTTCCCAACAGAATTATATAAATAGCGTGATTCATTAAATTTATGGAGATAATCTGGCAGCCAAAAATTGCTTTAATTTCTTTCTTTTTGATATTTTTTGTCATTTACCTTTTTTATTTAACTGGCGAAAAGAATTACCAGAAAAGAACGCTTCAGACAGTTTCTTATTTTTCTGGCGAGATTCCTCCCAAAAACATTCAACTAAAAGGAATCTTCTGGGGATTTTTTAAAGACCTGGAAAAATTGTATGGATTTTTGCTTAAAATCCAAAAAGAAAATGCCAATGACTATATCTTTTTCTTAGTTTTTGGCTTAATTATCTTTCTTTTACTTTTTAGTTTTTTAAGATGACTAATTTAATTTTAAAATTTGTAATGGCAATGGGAATAATTTTTGGAAGCATAATTTTGGGTTTGCTTTTAAAGGGAATTGACAGGATTTTGGTAGCCCGGATGCAAAGAAGGATTGGGCCTCCTCTTTTGCAACCATTTTATGATGTAAAAAAACTAATGATAAAAGAAAGTATTATTCCAAAAGATGCTATAAAATGGATTTTTGAGTTGTCTCCTTTAATTTCTTTGGCAGTTTCTATTCTGATTTTATTTTATATTCCCATTGCTGGAAAATCTATTTTGGGAAACTCCGGAGACTTAATTTTAGTAATTTATCTGTTTATATTTCCGGGCTTAACTTTGGCTTTGGGAGCATTTTCTTCTAACTCTCCCTATTCTAATCTCGGCGGCCAAAGATTGATTATTAATATGTTGGGCTATGAATTTCCTTTGGCCATTGTTTCTTTAACCCCTGCTTGGATAATTTATAAGAATGGATTTTCTAACCCTTTTTCTTTGGAAACAATTTATACCCACAATATCTGGAACCTGGTAGGACCAGTTGGGACTATTGGGCTTTTGATAGAAACAGTAGTGATTTTTATTATAATCGCTGGCGAATTGTCCAAAACTCCTTTTAGTCTTGATACCGCTGATTCAGAAATTGCAGGAGGTGTTTTAGCAGAATATTCAGGAAGGAATTTAGCAATGTTTTATATAGCAGAAGCTGTAAAACTGGTTGCTATTGCCTCTTTGTTTATTGCTCTTTTCTTTCCTTGGAACATTGGAACCATTTTTGGGATAAACCTTTTAATTTATCTTTTAAAGTTGTTTTTAATAACATTTTTTAGTTCAAGTTTGATTAGAACAGCAACCTCAAGATTCAAAATCAGTCATCTTACCCGAACCTATTGGGGATATCTTACCTTACTTGCTATTCTCGGATTTATATTTACCCTGTAATAATGCTTTATGAATTTAGAAAAGACAAGCCATAAATCAAATAAAAAATTGAGAAAGGTAGCAAAAGCCATCTGGGTTTTTAATTGGTTTAACTCCTGCGGATTTACAGAAATTTTGCCAATAGTGGGAAGTAGATGGGATATGGAAAGGTTTGGCTTAATTCCTGTCTCAAGCCCCAGACAGGCAGATTGCCTAATTATTGCTGGTTATCAGACAATGAAATCAATCAAAAGAGCAAAACTGATTTATGAGCAGATGCCTTCTCCAAAATTGGTCATTGCCTTAGGTTCCTGTCCAGTAACTGGTGGAATGTATTGGGATTCATATAATACCATTAAAAGATTAGATGATTATATCCCTGTGGATTTATACATTCCTGGTTGCCCTCCAAGACCAGAAGCAATTTTTGATGGCATTCAAAAGTTAATGCAAAGAGTAAAATGACAGAAACATTGATTTCTAAAATTCAATCAAGATTTGGGGTAGATGTCTTGAAAAAAGAAAAAAATCAGATTTGGCTTAAGATTAGCAAAAAGAATTTGCTAAATCTTTGCGGTTTTTTAAAAGACAATGGTTTTGAGTTTTTTTCTTCTTTGTCTGCAGTTGATATTTTGGAGAAAAATACCATTGAACTTATTTACCATATTTGGAGCGAAGAAAAGAAAATGGGTTTAAATATCAAAACCACAATCGGCAGAAAAAAACCCGAGATTAACTCGGTTTCAGAAGTTTATAACTCTTCCCAAATTCATGAGAGAGAAATCCATGAACTTTTTGGAGTAAGATTTTTAGGAAATCCAGATTTGTCAGAGTTATTTTTAGAAAACTGGCAGGGACCACCTCCTTTCTTAAAGGATTTTGACTGGAGAGAATATGTAAGAGAAAAATTTTATGATAAAGGAAACGAAAATGAAAAAGAATACTTTGAATAATTATCAAGAGTTTTTGTTTGGTCCTGCTCATCCAGGTTCAGGCAATTTTTCAGGGAGGATAAAGTTAGATGGCGAAAGAATTGTTGAAGCCAAATCAGATCCGGGATACCTGCATAGAGGGTTTGAAAAATTAATGGAATACAGAAACATCTGGCAGAACGCAGTTTTATCTGATAGGATTTGCGTTTTTGAACCATTGGCTTGGAATTTGCTTTTCGCTGAAGCAGTAGAAAAATTGGCTGAGATTGAGGTTCCAGAAAGGGCAAAATACATTAGAGTAATTTTGGCTGAATTATCCCGGATTCAGTCCCATCTCATTTGGTTTGGAGGGCTTTCTTTAGCTACTGGATTTGATACCGGCTTTAAAATAGCCCTTGGTTATAGGGACTATATTTTAGACATTTTCTCTGAAATTACTGGGGCAAGATTATATCCGGCTGGTTTCATTTGCCCTGGCGGTTTGAGGAAAGACCTGCCTTCAGGTATTGAGAACAGAATTTTAAAGGTTTTAGACAAAATAAAAGAGGCAGTTTCTTATTTTGAGAAAGAAGACCCTGTTTTTGAATCAAGAACAAAAGGGATAGGAGTTCTAAAGTTAGAAGACGCAGTTAGATTGGGAGCCACAGGTCCAGTTTT
>CAZJYT010000049.1:0-5859 GCA_964550325.1 uncultured Candidatus Saccharibacteria bacterium
GTAGAAGAAATTAAGGAAAAGAAAAATAAAGAAAAGAATAAATATAAAAGAAATGTAATAAAAACTGAACTTAAAAAATTAAAAAATGAATTAAATTTACTGAAGAAACATTTAAAAGATTTAAAAAGCGGGAAGCGTGAGCCAGCTACCCAACAACCTGTTAATCTGGGGAAGAAACAGGTGAGGGGCAAGCTTTCGGGCTTGCTAAAAAGCTGGCGAGTGCTTTCCGCAGCCCTTACTGTCCCTTATCTTGAGAAGTTCTTACAAGTTAATGGAACTTGTAGGGACTTCTCTCCCCTAAAAAAACTTTTAATTAAAGGGGATTGGATAAGGGCAGTAAGTAGGTTAGTCCCTGACTCGGGGCAGGGACGAAATTTTTATAAATTTGGTAAACAATTGAATATTTTTGAAAAGCTGGTAAGCTGACGCAAAAATTTAAAATTTGATCTTTGAAAATTAGAAAATTTTTGAAATTTGAAAACGGTTTGAGAAGATTTTTGAATTTCCCTGAGATTGCGTTGTCGTATTCTTTTTCATATACAACTTTTACAACTTTGTTTGAGAAGATTTTTGAATTTCCCTGAGAGGGTAATTCTGCCTCTTTCTTTTCCTTTAAAATCTGTTTGAGAAGATTTTTGAATTTCCCTGAGATCGCTTCTTTGCCTTTTCATATTTCCATTTTAATTGTTTGAGAAGATTTTTGAATTTCCCTGAGCAAAACTTCGATAGCCTCATTATACTCTTTTTCGTGTTTGAGAAGATCTTTGAATTTCCCCGAGCAGCAACTTTAGCTTCTTCACTCTCCACAACTACCTTGTTGAGAAAGATCTTTGAGCTTCCCCGAGGAAGATTTTTACCTCCTCAAAAACAGAGTTGAAGAAAATCTTTGAGCTTCCCCGAGTAGCTTGCACTTCTTCTTAAAGTCACTCACACTATCAAGTTCGCTAAATAAAAATGTTGCTTTAACCCCTCCAGCTTACTTATGGCTTGTGTTATTACATACCTTAACTTCACTTCTTTTTGATGTTACTATCTATAAGTAGTTCACTTTTAACCTTTGGTTCTTCCCACTTCCAGTTGCGTTCGCTAATCACTTCCTGTTGCTCATGGGACATAGCTCGCTTCCCCTGGAGGTTGCTTTCCCGCTATAGCTTACTTTATTTTAAATTTAGCTTACTCCCTTCTTGTGTTGCTTGAGGCGAACAGTTCGCTTTGCCCTCTTTTTGTTGCTCTCTTTATCAAGCTCACTTTTACTCCGCGGTTCTTTGCCGAAAAAGTTTATTTTACAAACTCTTCTATTTTTCCTTCCTTTGTTTCTATAATTTCAATTTCAAACTCATTTTCTAACCATTTTTGAGCTTCTTCTTCTTTTTCAAAAGACTTGGTTATAAAAATATCTTCAAATTTAAGAATTGCAACATAAATATTTTTACCATCTATCTGTCTTTCTCTAATGCCAACTGAGGAAATACAAAATGGTTCCACATATATTCCTTTTACAAGTTTTTTTAATATTCCTTTTACTGGTTTGGTTTTAAATTGATAGATCTTCATTCTTCTTTTTTGTCCAAATCTCAAGAAATGCGCTTAATTTTGTAATATCTATCAATCTATTAAGCAAAAAT
The DNA here is from genome assembly GCA_964550325.1 of uncultured Candidatus Saccharibacteria bacterium. Classification (GTDB taxonomy): domain Bacteria; phylum Patescibacteriota; class Minisyncoccia; order Minisyncoccales; family CAZJYT01; genus CAZJYT01. Next base: position 1,626 of record CAZJYT010000049.1, read on the forward strand.
TCTACAGCATAAAGTCTTTCATTTTCATTATTAATTTGAAGTTTTTGGATCACCTTTTCAAATTTAACAGCAATTTGTTTTATTTCTGGTTCAATTTCTTTTGCTAATTCATTTTCTAATTTTTTTAAAATTTTTACACACTTTTCCATTTTTATTCTCCTTAAAATGGAATTTTGTCATCATCATCTGTAATTTCACCATTTTCAAAACTATCAATATTTTCTATATCTTTTTTCTTTTTAAACTTACCTTTTTCAATTTTAACTAAAATTTCTTTACCAACCATTTCATTTAAAACTTTAGAAACATATTTGCCATCTAAGTCATAATATCCCGCAATTTCTTTAGGCGTAATTACATCTCTACCTTTTTCTTCTATATATTCAAGAATCAATTCTTCTACTTTTTTAATTTTAGCTTTTTCATCATTAATTTGTAACAATTTTATTTCACATCTTTTTTCATTATTTTCTTCTTCCTCTTCAAAAACTATTTCAAATTCATAACTAAATCTTTTTAATCCTAAGTTGTCTTTAACTGATTTAATTTCAACAACAAAACCATTTTTAACCTGTCTTATTTGTTTTAATCCCCATACAACACGGGGAATAGCTAAATGGTGAATTGTTCCTCTTGGTAAATTAGCCTCATCTCTTAAATCCTGTTTGCTTGGATGCATAATTAACATAACTCCTATTCCTTTTGAAATAAAAGTTTCTCTTATAAAAGAGTAAATCAAATGTGTTTTATCTACTGAAGAAAAAGAAAGAAATGCAGAGGTTACTGAATCTATTACAACAAATTTAGGATTAAAAACTGAAAGAACCCTTCTTATTGTTTTTCTATTAATTTTTTTAGTTATATCTCCTGTTAAAAATTGAATATAAAAATCCTTTACATTTTCAACTCCAACTAATTCAGCTTCCATTTTAATCCAGTTTTTAATTTCTTCTTTTTTTTCTAAAACTTCTGTTATATTTCCTTCAAATCCAAAATATACTACATTACAAGGCTCTATATAAAATTTATTTATTACTGAGAATAAACGATCTTTTTGGTGGAGAATAAGAGGTATATTATTTTGAAGTCTATAAAGCATAGATAATACCCAAAGTGTTTTACCTTCACCCATTGGAGAAACTAAAATGCTTTCGCCAGCTTTAAAGAAAAATGGTTCATATAAAAATTTAGATTGAGTGGGTCTATTTAATTCTTCTATATGTTTATTTTCTATTTCTTCATAAAGTTCATTTAATAAGATTGAAATTGAAAAATTTTCATTAGAAATACCTAATTTATTAGCTACTTCTTTATCAAATTTATATCTTGATTGTAAACTTTCATAATCTAATAAAAAATCAGTAACAACATTTTCTAATGTAAGATATGTTGAACTTGGATTAGCTATAATTTCATTTATAGTAATAAAACCACAAAGTCTTTCTAAATTTTTTCCTGTATATTCAATTTCTAAATATTTTTCCCCTAAAGGAACTCCATTTTCATCTTTTTCTCTTAAAATTGCATCAAAGAAAAAATAATCAAATTCAAAATATGGTTTTTTAATTTCTCTTTTATAATAATTTTGAGGAACAATTTCTAATTCAAAATTTCTATATTTAACTTTTAATTTTTTCTCAATCATTTTTTAAAGTTTCTTCCCAAATCGAAAGAAAATTTTGATAATCTTCATCTGTTTTAAAAAATTTTCTTCTAACTTCCCAAGCAGGAATAAGATATTTCTTTTTTTTGCTATTAGGAACATGTATTTCAATTGCTTTCAATTTATTTTCTTTTATTAATCTTATGATTGTATTAACAGAAACATTTAAAAATCTTGCAATTTCTATTGTTTTTAAAAATAAAGTCTTATTTTTATCCTTTTGATCATAAATTTTTTTAAGTTCTTCAAGAAAAATTTTATAATCTTTTTCTGATAATAATTTTTTAAAAGCCCAAATAGGAACTGCATATATAAATTTATCAAGATTAGGACTAAAGCGTTTAGCTCCTAAAATTACACGGGATTCTATTAATTTTTTTGAAGTTTCTGGTGAAATTCCTAAAATTTGTGAAAACTCATTTAAAGTAAAAAAATGTTTTTTTATTCCTTTATTTTCAAGCTCTTCTAAAATTTGTCTTATTTCTCTTATCATTGTTTTAAAATTATAACATATTTTTTCTCAATGTCAAGATTTAAATTTGAAATAATTAAAACTATTGAAAAATAATTAAAAAATTGAAAATAATACGAAAATTTCATAATATGAAAAAATGTAATAATATGAAGAAGCATGTTAGCAATTACGAAAATCAGTGCGAAAACCATTACGAAAACAAGGTGAAATAAGGGTGAAATGAAGGTGAAAACCTTTAAATAATATAAAAAAATGCAATAATATGAAAAAATGCAATAATATGAAGAAGCATAATAGCAATCACGAAAACTTCTACGAAAACCACTACGAAAAGTGGGTGAAAAGAGGGTGAAATAAAGGTGAAAAGAAAGCGAAATAGAGGTGAATGATTTAATAATATGAAAACTTTTTAAAAAATTACGAAAACCACTACGAAAAGTGGGTGAAATCTGGGTGAAATCTGGGTGAAATGGAGGTGAAAAATTACGAAAAATCTTATTTAGAAGAAACATAGCTTTTCGTAATTTTTTTTCACCTTCTTATTTATATTTTATTAGAACAATGATAATAATTTTTTTATACACTATATATATAGATATAGAGAAAGAAAAAAAATACGCTATATATCTACGAAAAAACACGAAATCAAACTTCACTTGTCAAATTTTCCAATTTCTTAAAAACCTCTTCTTTAGTTTTTTGAAAAATTTCTTTTAATTCTTTTTCTGCTTCTTCATTAATTTCTAATAATTCTCCATTTCTTAAAAAATATTTACTTTCAAGTTTTTTAAAAACTTTTTTGTAAAATTCATAGTAATTTTGATTCAAATTTTCAAAAGTTTCAAAGCAGTTAAGAAATTCAAGAATTGTTTTAAGAACTGCTGTTAGATGGATTAACTCGCAAACTTCCATCCTTACCTCCTTTTCTTTTAACTATCACTTTCATTTTAGAATCAGGAAAGGCTTTTCTTATTAACAAAACTTGAGGTAAGTGCTCTTTTTTGATTTTTACTAATTCATAAGCCTCACTTACAACAAAAACAGGTTCATTTGCTTTAAAAATATGTGTATATTTATCAGGAATAAGCCAAAAGGAACCAGCTGAACATTCAAGTTTTACTGCTACTTCTGGGAATTCTTTTTTATTCATAAATTACAAATTAAAGAAATTTAGTTGTTTCTCTTTTAATTTAAGTTTTTCTATAAGCTTTTTTGCTGTATAATTAATTTTCAATCTTGTATAATAACCTTTATTATTAAGTTCTTTTTCAATTTCTGCTAATAATAAAATATTTTTTCTTCCTTCCTCATCTTGCCAGCAAAGTTCAAATTCTTTCAAACTTGCTAAAATACATGGAAAACATCCTACTCTTTTAAAACCTTTTTGATAAAGAGGATTTGGTTCTATTTTCTTCTTTTTTAAATAATTAAATACTTCTTTTTCTGTCCAATTTAAAATAGGAAACTTACAATATAAATGGGTTAAATTTTTTCTTATTTCTTTTTTAACATATCTACAACTAATTTTAAGCCAATCACTATAACAAATATCTTTAGAAGAAAAATTTTGATATTTTTCTTTTCTATTTTTACTTTCTTCAGTTCTTATTCCAAGCCATAATTCTTTTATTTCTTTTCTATTAACTAAAAATTCAGCCATTGGAATTTGTTTTAAATGAACAGTGCAAAATCTATGTATTATAGAAGGGAATCTTTTTTTTGCTCTTATAAGATCAGGTAAATTTTTCCATTTTTTACTTTTTATTTTTAAAATTTTAATATTAAGTAATTTTTGAAGATAATTCAGATATTTATAAGTAAAACTGGATTCAAAACCTGTATCAGTAAAAATTCCAATAACATTATTTTTTCCAAATTTTTCAATTGCAAGTAATAAAGTAGCTGTGCTATCTTTGCCACCACTAATTGCTACTGCTATCATTTAATTTGTTAAATTAATTTTTTTAGCTTTTAGATCAAAAATTTTTAATTGTTTATTTTCTAAAAGCTCAGAGGCATAGTTAATCCATAGGTGTTGGGAATTATTAAAGTTATTAAAATTTGTTTTAGACATTTAATAACCCCCTTTGTAAAGA
>CAZJYT010000050.1:0-5721 GCA_964550325.1 uncultured Candidatus Saccharibacteria bacterium
TTTAAAAATCCAGTTTACAAAATTTTATAAAAATATACATTAAAAATTAACTGTTATTAACCTCCTGTTTCAAAAATATTTTCTGCTTTTATTATTCTCTCATCAACTTTAGTTTTTATTTCCTCAACTTCTAAGCCTTTTACTTCAGCTTCTTGAGAAGGTTCAAGTCTAATCTCAACTTCTTCTTTTTTGATTTCCGAAGGTCTCAAAATTCCTTCTTTGATTTGATTTAACATTCCTCTTAAAGCAACAATTTCTTCTATACTCCAATCAGTAACAGGCAAGCCCAAAATTTCTTCCAAATCTTCTTTTGTAATTTTAAATTTGCTGAATTCCATAAGCAAGTTTTTTATTGCCTGCTCAGGTTTTTCAATTGCTCCAACTATAGCTTCCTTGGCTTTTTTAAGACAAGCTGTTTGTAGCCATTTAGGGATAACTCTTGTTAATGCGTTTCTTAAAGCTTTAGATAATCCTGCTTGAAACTGCATATCTTCCCATCTTGCAGGGTCCATTTTCTCTGGAAATTTTCTTGGCTTTCTTTGCCTGTAAATGGTATTAAACTCAAGATCGGTCTCTAAATCTTTAACTTTAACTTTGTAAATCCAAGCGTCCTGTGTTTCCTCGGTTTCGGTATCTATTTTTAATTTTCCCCAAATTCTTGCTAAAGAACTCATCATACCAATTGAAGGACCTTCTACAACAGTTCCTTTAAGTGGATAAGCATAGTAAAAATCAGGACCTGCAATTTCAGCTTCAAAAAGGGCTTCTGCTAAGATTTGTTTTAGGTCTCTTTTAGTGGTGGTTTGCTGTCCTACGAGGTAGGTATCTTCAGCTTTTGTTATAGGAGAAAAAGCTGTAACAATTTTAGGTTGAATATTTAAATTTTTCTCTTCCATTTTTATATCACCTCCTTTATTTAATTTTTTTATTATAACATATTTTCAAAATTTGTCAAGATTTTTTTAAATTCTTATTTAATTACCCATCTATCTTTTCTTCCTTAAAACTATTTTCAAAAAACTTTTCAAATCTTAAATAAATACTCTGAAAATTTCTTTTACTAATCACAGCTTCTGTCAAATTTTTTACATTTCTAATAAACTCAAGAAAAACTCTTAAAGCTTCTTCAAAACCATAAAACTCTTCTAATCTTGTAAAAAAATCTACAATGATAGCTAAAATTATACTTGGATTTTTTGAGTAATAATCTTCAAATAAAGCTTCGGGAACTACATCTAAAGATATAGGTTTGTCAGAAAACATGTATTCCGCAAACCAATTCTTAGGAGCCATTCTAATTTCTTTATCAAAAACATTTTTAAGAATAAATACTTTATCTTCCTCTTTAATTTCTGTCTTTTTTTCTTTCAAACTTTGTCTTCCTTTTTCTATAACAGGAATTAGCATTTTCCAAGCAGTTTGAGGGTGAAAATATTTTAATTTTGTCATAGCCTCAATTAACAAAGTTAATTGAATAATTTCATCACGGTTTAGATTGAATTTAAGTTCGATGTCCATCAAAATCCTCGTGCTAAAATTTTTGTTTTTTTATAAGACGGTATGTAAGGACATGTAGCATAATACCCACAAAATTTTGGACTGCACCACCAGTTATTTGGATTAGTTGGGGGAAATAACCCTGTTTCAACTGCTTTTAAAACTACTTCTGCCATTCTTATTATTACCAAAAAATCCTCATCAGTTCTTTTTGTTATAAGTGTTTGAACTTCAGGCTCTTTTTTATCGATTAAAACTTTAAAAACAAATCCTTCTGGAGATCTTCCTACTATTGCCTTTACCATTTGCCAGTAAAAAGTGGGTTGTAAAGAGTTTTCGGCTTGCTCTTCTGTCCATTTTTTATGTCCTGTTTTGAAATCATAAATCAAAAAATTTTTTGTTAATAAATCAATTGTTCCTCTAAAAAGAACTGGAAAATTGTTTACTTTTATGTGAATTTCTTTTTCAATAAGAAAAGGAAAAATTTCAGGAGCAATTTTATCTCTATAAAGACCAGTAAGTTTAATAGAGGAATCTAATCCTTCGGCAATTATTTTTTTTGCCTGATCTAATTCTTCAGGAGCAAGATAAACCCCTTCATTTTCTACAATTTTAACATAAGTATCTCTTGCGAAATCTTGCAAGTAGTCTTTTGGCAAATCTTCTTCTTTTAGAAGTTTATGTTTATGATTTTCTTCAGCAGCTTTATGAACTGATCTTCCAATAGCAGCAGCAATTCCTGGAGGGATAATTTCTCCTTCAAGATAACGGCGCCTGAATTGTTCAGGACAACGAAAAAACATGTTAAGCATAGAGGAGGTTATGAATTTAAGCATTTTGTTTCTCCTTTTTTAATTTTGCATAAATCTGATTTATTCTTTCAACCATTTCTGGATGATTTATTGCTATATCATTACAAATTTCATTTTTAAGAGCCTCTTTATATTCTTCAATCTCTTTTTCAGAATTTAAATACTTATACCTTTTTCTATTAACAATTTTTTCAAATTCTCTATCTTCCATCTTAGCAAAAAGTTCTAAAATATTACAAATTATACAACCCATTTTGAAACCTTTTTATTTTTTAATCTTATTATAACACAAATTTTAAATTTGTCAAGACTATTTTTATTTCAAAAAAATTTCATCATAAAGTTCAGAAATTTTCTTATTTTTCCAATTTTCAATTTTAACTTCTTCCAAATATTTTAATTTATGATCAATATTTGCAATATTAACTAATTGAGATTCTCTAAATTTCATTCTACATTCACCAATAAAAACTATATAACAGTTTTTATCTTTATAAATTAAACAAGGAATTTCTTCAGTAGCTTTTTTAAACTTGCGACCTACTTTCTTTTTCTTTCTACAATAAACACCTTTTATAAGCTTACCTTGATCCAATTTTTCTATAGCTGAAAAAATTGACATCATTTTTTAATTTCAAGAAAGACAATTTCTTTATCAACTGAAAAGGCTTTATTTAACAGTTTTTCCTCTACAGCTTTATTTAAAACTTTAAAAATTTCCTCACCTCTTTTTTCACCAAATCTCTTTTTTAACCAATCAAGATCTAAAGGAAGTGTGTGGAACCTTTTTTCTAATTCTTTTAGTAAAAGCAAGTCTTCATTAGACATAGTAATCCTCTTCTGTTAATTCTCTTAACAGTTCATTTAAATTAGCCAAAACTTCGTGCATATTTGCTAAAATTTCATCTATTATAACAACAAGTTTTTTAATTACTTCTTGAGTTTGAGCCATAGATACAATTGCACACCTTTTATTTTCTTTATCCCAAAAAGCACAAACTTCACCAAAGCAATATCCTGGTTCTATTGCACCTAAACTTCTTAAGGGGCAAATTTTTTCTCCTTGGGAAAGCTCTTCAATTAACTTTTTTTCTTCCTCTTGCATAAAAGCCTCCTTTTAAGAATCAATTTTATTTGCCATTTGTTTTTGATAATCTTCCAGTCTTGTTATTTCTCTTTTATGGCAGTTAGGGCAATATCTTGGTTCTTTATCAGGATATTTAGCCTTCCATTCATAACCACATCTATAACATTTCCATATAGGTTTTTCTTTTGGATTATCCCAATCTGTTGCTTTGCATTTGGGACATCTATAAGGTTTACCTATACTGCGACCTATCCATTTATATCCACATTTTTTACATTCCCAAATTAACTTTCTCTTTTTAAGAATTTCAAATGCTTTTTCTAAAATTTTTTCTTCATCCATTTTTACTCCTTTTTTTTAATTTCTCTCCTCCCCCTCGGGGCAATTAAACTCACTCTGCCATCTTGGTTCTTCTTAAAAACAGTTTTATATATTCAATTATAACACATTTTTTAAATTTGTCAAGAAAAAACACTTTACTTTTATGTAACTATCTACCACAAGTTCGCTTTATTTCATAGTTGCTAATGCCTATCAGCTCACTAAATATCAAGGTTACTTTAAATTTGTAGTTCGCTTACAACTGGCGGAACTATATCGTTTCAGCTCACTTTTTTCAAAAGTTTCTCGCCCTCTTAAGTTTTATAAATTCGCTCCCTTGACAAACTACTTATTGACAAAAGCTCATATATTTTACGCTTTTCTTACAAGATGCTATCTCAGTTTAGCTTTTTAAATATATCTCGCTTTTCTTATACGCTTCTAAGTAATCATAGCTCACTCATCCTTTTAGTTTCTCCATTTATATAGTTCACTTGGATCTGATGTTTCTCACGCTCAGAAGTTCACTTCGTGCCTTTGTTTCTTATTTCATAAAGTTCACTTAAAAACTTTGCCTCTCTTTCTTTGAGGTTCACTTTATCTAAAAGTTTCTTTCCCTCCGATAGCTCACTATTGTTGAATGTGGCTTATCCACAAAAGTTCACTTACCCTTACTGCAATTTACCTAACAAAGTTCACTTTAACCTTAAGTTTCTTTTCAACTATGGCTTGTTTGTTTTAATTCGCTAACACATAATGTTTCTTGCACTATCCAAGCTCACTGTCTTGCCCTGTTACTCCGCTTTGACAGTTCACTATTAAAAAATGTCACTTTCTATCGGTAGTTTTTTTATAAATATAACACATTTTTATTCTCCTTCATCTATTTTAACTACCTCTGTCCAAGGAATAAAATCTTCATGCTGTAAATATTCAAACTGATAAGGTATCCTCCAAGGCAAACCTTCAATCTCGTGGTAAGCTTGATAAAAATGAGCTAAAAATAATTTTTTAGCTTTTCTTTTTGCAGCTTCTATTGCATGTCCTGCTTTTAATCCCTTTGTTTCTACATAAATTTGTTTCCATTTTTTATAAATTTCTTTATAAAATCCACCAGTTTTCGCAAAGCTTGTTCCTATAAGCCACATAATAGTTCTGGCTTTTGGATTCCAGAAAAAGGCATAACCTTTATATTTTCTGCAGGGTGCCCTTTCAGCCTTTACTATAGGCGCTCCACATCTTATAAGCTTAATTTGTTTGGTTGTTTTATCCTTTTCCCTATCTACAACATAATGACATTTTACATCTTTAAGATTTTTAGGATCATTGGGATCGTAAGGTAAAAGTATTTTATGCCCTTCTTCACACTGGCATTTATAAACATGAGGAACCAAACCACAGTAAGCGTTCCAGGAGCTTAAGTCTTTAGTTAAATCCCAATTAATTGATAAAAGTTTTAAGCTTAAAATGGGTCCCAAACCTTTAATTTTGCTTAAAAATTCTGTATATACTGGTATATTTTTCAAAATATCCTCTGCCTCTTTTCCAATTTCATTTTCCATTCTTTTTAGTTCAATCACTATTCTATTTAAAACACTTTCTCTAATATCTTCTATCTCATCCATTTGTTGTGTCATTGCGATAATTCTATTACCTGAAGCCACCCTTAATTTTTGTAAGGAAATATAGGTATCTGCTAAAGCCCTGCAATACCTTCTTTTTTCTTCAATTTTTTCAAGAACTTTTTTAATTTTAGATTCAGCTCGTTTGTTCACTTTAATTTTTTTTACTTTTGGAGCTTTTTGTTCCATAGCATACCTCCCACTTAGGATTTTTGTTGCTTGCTTTATAAAGTTCGCTTACCTTCATTGTTTCTCTTAGCGGATAGCTCACTTATTTTTTAAGTTGCTTGAAACTAACAGTTCGCTTTTCAATATGGTTACTCCCATTCTTTAGCTCACTTTATAGGCAAGTTTCTTCCTTTTTGTAGTTTGCCAAATTATT
>CAZJYT010000051.1:0-1858 GCA_964550325.1 uncultured Candidatus Saccharibacteria bacterium
TGGGCGGGGCTTATAATACCGCCTCTCTCCTTTTTCTTAAAGGTCAAAATAAATAAAAAGATTTATGTTTAATAAAGCACAATTAGAAGAAATTGCCTGGGTAGTGAAAAGGCAAAAAGCCAAAAACTTTAGTATACATTTTGGGAAGATTAGTAAAAAGGAATTGGACCAGATAAAAATGATTTTTCCCGAGTATAAGATAAAGAAGTCAATAAGAGGTTATTTGGATTTTGAAAGGTTGGAGCCTATTTGTGAGATTTGCGGGCGAAAGATAAAAAAACCTGAGTTAGTTTGGCACTTAGGAAAAGAGATTTGCTGTAGCGATTGTATTTTTAATCTTGTTGTTTCAAAAAATTATGAAGAATTTAAAAGAAATCTTAAATATTGTAAAGAAGGAAAGAAACTTTGAAAAAAAAATCACTAATTGCATTACTTGGAAAAAATACGGCTACAAGAATTTGACTGATGACAATCTCTTATACTTACTGAAAAGGCGATTTTGGAATTTTATAGATGAAAAGTTTAAGATTGGACCCTGTTGTCTTTGTGGAAAGTTAACAAAGAATAAGTGCTTGTTCAGTGATGATGGGGAAGTAAGTTATTGGGATTATTGCTGTAAGGGTTGTGAATTCTACTTGCGAGAAAAAGGAATTGATTTATAGGCGGAGGCTTCTTCCTCCGCCTTTTTTGCTTTTCACCTATTCGGGTTTTGAAAAATTTTTTCGAAGCAAAAAAGAAGCAAAAAAAGGCCTCCCTTCCCACCCCACGGTTGACATCCTAAATCTTCAAATCCTATTTTCTAAACCTATGCCACTATCTCTCAAACTCTATAACCAAAAAAGGGATTTTACAAAAACGCCAGAGCCTAAAGGCATAATCAAAAAAACAGGCAAAAGGAGATTTGTCATTCAGGAGCATTGGGCAAAGAAAGCAGGACACCATTTTGATTTTAGATTGGAAATGCAAGGAGTCTTAAGGTCTTGGGCAACACACAAAGAAATCCCTAAAAAGCCAGGAAAACGCATAATTCTCTTTGAAGTTGAACCCCATCCAGTAGACTACTTGAACTTCGAAGGAGAAATAAAACAAGGCTATGGAGCAGGAATAGTTAAGATTTTTGACAAAGGAACCTATGATTTAATAAAACAAACTCCTAAAGAACTCATTATCTATCTAAAAGGCAAAAAGATAAAAGGTCTTTATGTCATTCTAAAATACAAAGAGCCTAATCAGTTTCTTTTCTTCAAAACAAATATGATTTCAGAAAAAATATTAAAATACCTCTTTAAATGTCTTTTTTCTAACAAACCTGCTCATTTAGCAGGAAGGATTTTAAGACCAAGAAAGATTAAAGGCTTGAGATACTTTAGAATAGGAAAGTATATCTTTATAGAGCAAAATCCAAAATCCAAAAGCATTTATGCAAAAATGGCTCAAAAAGGAAAAAAAATTGCTTGGTTAATAGACACAGAAAAGAATAAATACATTGCTTATGTGACTCCAAACAAAGTAAAATTTCTCTAAAATGTGCAACATATTGCACATTGTTTTGGATTATAACACTTGACAATAAAATTTTAAGAGTTATTTATATTAAAAAGAGAAAATGAAGGAAATACTTGACAAAGGTCAAAAATAAAACATCTCAAACATATGGCTAAAATAATCAAAACATTACAAAAAGATTTAAAACTTTTAAAAACAATTCACGATGATTTAGAAAGCATTAGAACAAAAAATCAAAATGGTTTAATTCAAGGACAAGAAAACTGGCTTGAGATTAACAGATTGCTAATAAGAATGGAAGCAGTAGTTAGAAAATTTAAAGATTTAAAACGCAAAGCAGAATACGAGTTAA
>CAZJYT010000051.1:1958-3177 GCA_964550325.1 uncultured Candidatus Saccharibacteria bacterium
CTTTATGATTTACATACAAATCATAGGAACTGCTGCTAATTGGTCTGCTCCTTTTAAAACAAAGGGAATTAAGAAGTTTACTTCAATTTACTTTAAAACTGACAAAAAAATTCAGATTGATACAGGAAACAGATATGATGGAAGAAAACTGGATGGAGTTCTTATAACCCACTTACACGAAGACCATTTTAAAGCACACAAAACTTATCCTCTAAACATCATTTTCTATCTCCCTTCTCCTTCTTTTTTATCAGCAGTTAGCCCTTCAAGGGTCTGTAAGGTCTTTAAAGACAAAATTACCTTGGGAAAAACAAAAATACTTGCTTTTCCTGTTTTTCATTCATCTACCACAGAAACCTTTGGATTTAAGATTTCTTACAAAGGAACTTCTTTTCTTTACCTTCCTGACTACTATGCTCCTTATTACTATTCTCCTTTTAAAAACACAGACTATTACTTTTTAGGAGCCTCTTCTATGAGAAAGGACATAACTCATAAGGGATTTCGAACAGGACAACGTTCTATCAGCAACTTTCTTAAAGTCTTGAAAAACAGAAATCTTTTTCCTAAAAAGAAGACATATCTTATCCATTTCGGTCTCCCTATGTTTCCTTTAGATAAAAAACTAAAAGTTCTTCAAAGAGAGTTTCCTGAATTTAATCTAAATCCCACACACGATGGACAAATAATCTTTCTAAAATGAAGTGCAAAAAACTAAAAATCAGAAAAGGTAGCAAGGTTGCCTTTGTAAGGATATTAAGACCAGCACACGAAGGAAAAATCCTCCTTCCAGACGAAACCTATGAAATTTCAGGAGGAACAGAGATTTATCCCTTTAGACCCTCTTTTCTCTTTATAGGCAAAATAGAATCTTTAGACCCGAATTACTCTAAAGAACTCAAAAAAGGAGACTTAATTTGTTTCCCTGCTTCTGCTACTTTAGGAGTTTCTTTTCACTCTTCTATTCGTAAGAATGAATGTTATTTTATTGATTTAGAATCTTGTCTTTTTAAGGTTCTTACTCCTAAAGTTCAGATTTTAAGGACAAAAATAAGAAGGGCTATGAAGCCTTGACATTAGAATCTTGTTTTGCTATCTATATAAGTGGAGAGGAAAGCAAAGCCCAGAACTTTTTTATCTTTCTCATTCTTCTTTTGGTAAAATGGCCAACAAATAAACAAAAGGTAGTCCACAGAAGAAAGCCCCGCTTGGCCTCAAA
>CAZJYT010000051.1:3277-5522 GCA_964550325.1 uncultured Candidatus Saccharibacteria bacterium
TAATGGCGAATCTAAAGATTCGCCTGCTTCTAGGAGAAAAACAAAAAGAAAAGACTTTAGAGTGCCAGCGGAAACTTATAAGAAACTTCTCTCTGCCTATCAGAAATACAAAGGAATAAGTTTGAAAGGTGCCGAGTTCGGCGAGGTCAAACGCGCCATCAAGACAATGCTCTATTCAGGAAGAACCGAAAAGGAAATCATAGACTTTATGAAGTTCTGCTCCGAAGTAGAAGAAAGAATCAGACAAGGAGATGAGCAAGTAATCCGAGAACTTGGCTGGCTTAAAAACTGGACAATTCACACTATTAGAAGAAAACTGAGTGAATACCTGGCTGGGAAATTTAATCTAGAAGATGAAGAAGTTGATTATCCCAATTTAGGCTAAAATATGATTTTTGACTATCTACAAAATACATCTCCTTACTTTGTTAATAAGTTTTCTCTTACAAAAGAGTTTGTAGAAGATTTGTATAATCAGTTCTTAAGTGATGTAGAAGAACTTAAAAAGAAGTTCAATTTAGAGATGGTTAAACTGAACAATGGAACTTTCTTTAGATACGAACTAGAACTTTTTAAAAGGTGGAATGCTATAAAAGTAAAAAACAACTATCTGATTGTTTTAGCAGATAGAGTAATACCAAGAAAAACACACCAAGAACCAGCAGTTTTCAATTATGTTATCTTAACCCACTTTCTAAACTATTATCGTTCTCAAGTTCAGTTTGCCAGAGAGCAAGAAGAGATAGAAAAATATGGTTCTGAAGAAGCAGAAAAAAGGAAACAAGAAAGATTTAATAAAATCAGAGAGTCTGTTAGAAGAATCCTAAACAAAGATTCAGAAGAAGAAGTTGTTCCTAAAGAAAGTTCAATAGGAGAGATTAAGATAGTTAAGTAGCCTTTTCAAAACTCAATCTAATGGCATTTTAGGGTTAAAAATAGCCAATCTAACGTTATTTTTTGAGGTATAACATCCTGGAAGGTATAAAATATCATCCCAAGAGCATATACCTCATTTCTGCACGTTAGATTGGCCTTTTAGAAGCCTAAAACCTCGGCGGATTGACTTCTAAAAATAATCTGTTATTTATACCTAAAGAGAAATGAAGAAAATACTAAAACTTATCAAGAAAGAGGTAGAAAACATTATAGAAGACCAGAGGAAAATGTGGAAGTTAGAACGTGATTTGGATATTGTTTGGGTTGGAATTACAGTTGCAGTTAATTTTGTCCTCTGGTCTTATTTAATTTTTGAGTTTTTAAGTAAGTAATATGCGTATTGACCTTTATTCCATTCCAATCATTCTTACCTTTGCTTTTACCCTCGCTTTTATTTCTTTTTTCATCTATCACCAGAATGATTTTTACTATCAATCTGATGTAATTCATCCAACTATAAAGATTAAAGATGAAATAAAAGAGAAAAAACCGAAAGAAGAACCAACTAAAAAAACGAAAGAAGAACCAGAAAAGTTTTGTAAGGATTTTCAAAATCACTGGGCAAAAGAGATTTTTAGAGAGTGCAAAAAGAATAATCTCTCAACTCCAGAGTGTAGATTGCTTGTGAAAATCGCTTGGTGTGAGAGTAGATTAGATGAGAAAGCAATTAGAAGAAACATAGACGGAACTGCTGATTATGGATTGTTCCAGTTAAACTCCTACTGGTGGCAAGGATGGAAGTATTACTCTCCAAAAGCAAATATTAAAAAAGCAATTGAGATTTACAAAAGCCAAGGGACTAAACCTTGGAAAAGGTCAAAAAGATGTTGGGCTAATAGGTCTTGACTTTTATTTTTAAAGAGTTATTTATAAAGTAAAGAGAATATGAAGGAAATCAATTTACCAAAAAGAGAGATAAAGTTTAGGTGTTGGTTTGCTGGTAAAATGTGGCAAGTTATTAGAATTGATTTTTTATCAGGAAGGGTTTATTTAAGTGAAGATGGTCAAAATGAAGATACTTATTCCGACTTTACAAAGGAAGATTTTGTTCTCATGCAATATACAGGCTTAAAAGATAAAAATGGAAAAAAAATCTATGAAGGAGACATTCTTGAATATAAAAACACAGGAGCATGGGGAAGATTTGTTGTTAAATGGGACAAAAGAGGTTTTTGGGATTGTGGAATAGATTACAAAAATAGTAAAATTATTGGCAATTTATTCGAAAATCCTGAATTATTAAGAGATAACTAAAAATGTGATAGAAAACCATTTCCAAAAATAATCGAAATTTATACCAAAAACAACA
>CAZJYT010000052.1:0-5145 GCA_964550325.1 uncultured Candidatus Saccharibacteria bacterium
ATCATAATCCTTTGAAATAATATTTTTAGAAATTCTTCCATCTTCAGCATCTGCAGTATCATAACCCATTTCAATACCTACACTTGAAAAGAAACCGACAAATTCTCTCCATTCATTTAATTTTGTTGCCTTTCCTTCCTCATCTTCTTTTGTATAGTAATCCCAAGGAAAATATTCTTTCCCCTTTACATATTTGTACAAATAACCGGGTTTGTACAAATAACCAGGAATTTCTTTAGACACTCCAATAGGAGTAGGAACATGTTGATGCTGGTATTCTCCCTTTTTTCTTGCATATTCGTCAATGAGATAACAAATTAAATTAGAAATAAAAACCTGAAGTGCATCTCCGGAATGCCTTTCACTTACTATTATTTCTATTTCTTTTTTTGGGCCAAAAAGGCGACATTGGAAAACTCTTGCTTCACTACCTGCTCCTAAAAATTTTATTTGTTCTATTTTAAATCTTCCTTCTATTCCTTTAAATTCTATTTCTCTTACCTTGGGAGATTCTCTTTTCTCTCTAATTTCTCTAATCATAATTTATTTTTAACCTTTCAAAAACAATTTTTCTCCTATTTTTATTCTTCTCAATGTTTTCTCTTTTCCCAAAATTTCTGCAATTTCAAAAGGAGGAGCAGAAGCTCTCTTTCCAGAAAGAGCTACTCTTAAGGTCCACAGAAGGTATCCCCTATCCCCTGCTTTCTGAATTTCTGAAGCAAAGCTTTCTGCTTCTTTGACCAAAATTTCTTGAAGTTTTTCGCTCTGCCAGTCTTTTATCTCTACTTTTGATAAAATATCTTCCAATCTCTTTATCGCTTTTTTCACTATCTCATCCCCAGCCTCTTTCCACCTAAGAAGCTCTTTTGGATAATCTAATTTCTCTTTAAAGAAAAAATCTACCAATTCTGGAATTTCAGAGAGCTTTTTTAATCTTCCCTGATAGATAGAGATTATCTTTTGAATGGTTTCTAAATCTATTTCCTCTCCAGTTTCTAAAACCTTGTATTTTTGAATTATTTCTTTTCCTCCATAAGCTGGTGGGTATTGTCTTTCTCTAAAAATTGGCAAGATTAAATTGGCGGAGATAAGATATGGTAGACAAAGTTCAGTTAATTTATCTATTGACTTTTGCCGAATATAAAATCCATTTAAAAATTCTAATTTTTTAAAATTACAAACCGCTCCACTTTTTTGAACACCCTCTAAAGAGAATTCCTTGATTAAAGAATTTAAAGAATAAATTTCTTTTTCAGTCTTTGGATTCCAGCCCAAAAAGGCAATAAAATTTATTATTGCTTCTGGTAGAAATCCTTGCTTTCTTAATTCTAAAATTGAAACAGGACCATGCCTTTTGGAAAGCTTTGCTCTGTCAGTTCCCAAGATTAAAGGTAAATGGGCATATTGGACCTTAGGAAATCCCAAAGCCTCCTGAAGTAAAATTTGTTTCGGGGTATTAGAAATGTGATCTTCCCCTCTAATTACATGGGAAATTTTCATTTCAAAATCATCCACTACACAGGCAAAATTATAAAGAGGATAATCAAATCCTTTTGCAATAGCAAAATCTCCAAGCAAAGAGCAATCAAAATTGATTTTTCCTCTTATTAAATCTTTAAACTCTATTTTTTTAGCAGGAGTTTTAAATCTAATAATGAATTTTCTCTTTTCAGCTAAATATCTTTTTACCGTTTCTGAAGACAAATTTCTGCATCTTCCACTATAAACAGGTGGTTTACCAATACTCATTTGATATTGTCTCTGGGCTTCTAATTCCTCTTCAGTGCAAAAACAAAAATAAGCCTTGTTCTCTTTCAGGAGTTTTTCTAAATATTTTTTATAAATTTCTTTCCTTTCACTTTGGCGATAGGGTCCATATTTCCCTCCAATATCTGGACCCTCTTCCCACTCAATTCCCAACCATTTTAAAGAGTCCATAATCTCTTCTTCTGCCTTCCTTTCTGATCTTTCTTTATCTGTATCCTCAATTCTTAGAATAAAAGTTCCTTGAGATTTTCTTGCAAAGAGATAATTAAAAAGAGCGGTTCTGGCAGTTCCAATATGAAAAGGACCTGTAGGAGAAGGAGCAATTCTCACTCTTATTTCTCCTGGTTGAATGAATTTAAAATCACTCTCCATAAGATTAATCTCTTTCTTTACTTTACCATATTTTTAATTCTTTTAAAATGATTTCGGCAATTTTTTTCCCTGCTTCTATTTGAGAGAATTCTTTTGCTTTTTTTGACATCTCTTTTAATCTCTCAGGGTCATTTTTTAATTCTCTTATTTTTTTAAGCAAAATAAAAGGAGTGGTAATTTCTTTTTCTTCCAAAACCACACAAGCTCCTCTTTTTTCATAATATCTGGCATTTTCTAATTGATGGTTTTGGGCAGATTCTGGTAAGGGAATTAAAATAGAAGGTTTTCCAAAAGCTGAGATTTCAAAAATACTTCCAGAGCCTGCTCTGTTTATTATTAAATCAGCTTTGGAATAGCAAAATCCCAATTCTTTTACATTTAAAAAGCCAATTGGATGATAATATCTTTTTAAAAAAGAATTTTTTAGTTTTAGAGAAATCCTCTCTTTAAATTTTTTAAAATTTTCAATACCCACCTGATGGATTATCTCAAACTCATTTAAAATTTCTGGTAATATTTGGAAAATCAACTCATTAATCCTTTGAGCACCCTGGGAACCTCCTAAAACCAAAAGAATAGGCTTCTCCTCAGTTAGATTGAGAGAAAATTCTTTTTTCTCTTCAGCTCCTTTTAATAAAACTTTTCTGATAGGATTTCCTGTAAAAATTAGCTTTTCTTTTGGTAGACCCTTTGTTTCGTGAAAGGAAATAAAAATTTTTTTAGAAAATTTAGCTAAAATCTTATTTGAAAATCCACAGGTTATATCAGATTCATGTAAAAAAATGGGTATTTTCTTAAAGAAGCCAGCTATTACCACAGGTAAAGAGCCATACCCCCCTTTTGAAAAAATCAAATCTGGCTTTATGGAATGAAGAAGGAAAAGAGATTGAAAAAAACCAATTAAGAATTTAAAAATGTCTAAGATATTTTGAAAAAAAGCTTTTATCTCCCAATATCTCCTCCATTTTCCTGAGAAAATTATTTTAATTTTTATTCCTTGTTCGGAAAGAAGTGGGATAAAATATTTATTTTTGGGACCGATATACCAAAACTTCAATTTTTCATTATTTCTGAGAAGATTTTTAATCTCCTCAATTACCGCAATTAGAGGAAAAATATGTCCCCCTGTTCCTCCGCCAGTAAACACAATTTTTATTTCCTTTTTTGAGTTCATAATTTGGAGAACTTAGAAATATTTAAGAGAATACCAATACCAGCTAATTGAGTAATCAAAGCTGAGCCTCCATAACTAACAAAAGGCAAAGAAGTGCCTGCTAAGGGTAAAATTCCTATGAGAGAGCTAATATTTAAAAATGCCTGAAGAGTAATCCAAAAAGTAATCCCCAAAGCTAAGAGTTTAGAAAATTTATCAGTACTGCTTTCAGCTATTACCTTTCCCCGCCAAAATAGCATTAAAAAAAGAATTACCAAAATAAGAGTGCCCAAAAATCCCGTCTCTTCCGCAAAAATAGCAAAGACCGCATCTGTCATAGGTTGAGGTAAAAAGCCAAATTTTTGTTGAGACATTCCTAATCCTACTCCTAAGAGCCCCCCGGAACCTATGGTAATTAAAGCCTGATGAAATTGATATCCTATGTTTAAAATATCTAAATTGGGATTTAAAAATACCATCACTCTTGCCATTCTATATGGAGCAATGTTTATTAAAAATAAAAGAAGAGAAAATCCTCCAATAAGTATTAAAAAGAAATATTTCAAAGGAGCATTAGAGATAAAATAAACCACCATCGCAGACAACAAAATTATTCCTAAGGTACTTATATCTGGCTGAAGGATTAAAAGCAAACTAATTAAACCCATTAATCCTAAAAAGGCAAAAAATGTTTGTCTTCTTAATTTTGAATTTTCAGTTTTCCCTACTAACCAGGAAGAAAGATAAAGTAAAAATGTAAGTTTTAAGAATTCAGAGGGCTGACAGGTACTAAATTTTAGGTTAATCCATCTGGTAGCCCCAGCAATTTTAATTCCAATACCGGGAATAAAAACCATTATTAATAATCCAATATTTATTAAAAATAATGGAAAAGCCAGCTTCCTTAGAGAGTGTAGGGGTAAAAAATAACAAAGAAGTCCACAGATTATTCCAGGAATTACTCCAAAAAGAAGATGGCGTTTTAAAAAGTAAAAAGGAGTGCCAAATTTAATTCCGCTGTTAAAATAAGAAACACTAAAAACCATTAATATTCCCCAGAATACCAATACTGTCACTATTCCTAATAGTAGAAAATCAGGAAGCTCTCTCCTTTTTACCAAATTCTTTAACATATTTTTTAAACAAATTGCCTCTCTCCCTATAGTCTTTGAAAATCCCGAAACTTGGAGAGGCAGGAGATAAAAGACAGATTTTTCCTTTTGGAGTGTAATGAAAACCCAATTTCACAGCTTCCCTCATATTTTTTACAAAAAATATATTTTTTTTCAAAAAAAATTTGGGATTTTTTCTTTGAAAAAAAGAAATCTCTTTCCAAATTCTCTCTCCAGTTTTTGGAAAAAAAATTAAGGTTTCAATTTTACTTTTTAGAATCTCTTTTGCTAAATTCTTAAAATCCACTCCCCTATCATAGCCTCCCAAAATAAGGGTTTTAACTTTTTTCCCCAAGGTATTTAAAGCCAGAATGGTACTTTCAGGAATGGTAGATAAGCTGTCATTAAAAAATCTTATTCCCTGAAAAGTCCCTACCTCTTCAATTCTATGAGGAAACCTCTTAAAATCTTCAATTGCTTTCTTTATATTTTCCTTGGAAACTCCAAAAATTTCACCAACCAAAATGGCTACAGCTACTGAGAGGCTAAAGTGTTTTTCAAATAAAGAATTTTTATTTAGCCCAATTTTTTCTAAAAGAAAAAGAGGATTTTTTATAGGAATTTTTTTTGCCTTTGACTTTTTGGCAATCTCTCTAACAATTTTGTTTTGGTAATTATAAATTAAATAATCTTTTTCTTTTTGATAAAGAGTAATATTTGCTTTTGATTTAATGTATTCTT
>CAZJYT010000053.1:0-5109 GCA_964550325.1 uncultured Candidatus Saccharibacteria bacterium
TGGGAATTTTGGTTGGTGAAATCGTGGTTTTAATTCAGTTTTTTCTTTATCAATTCTCTTTTTTTAAAAAAATCTCAATTTTAAACTATCAAGAAATCAATCTTTTCTTTTTTGGCTTTTTAATTTCAGGGGGAGCAATCTTTGGTGATCTTTTGTCTGCTTTTATTAAAAGAAGATTAAATTTGAAACCTGGAGCAAAATTTTTGCCTTTTGATCAGATAAATTATGTAATTGGGGCTTTTATTTTTTTAGAGCCTTGGCTAAAATTAGAAGTGAAAATTTGGTTTTTTATTTTAGTATCCACCTTCTTTTTACATATAATAGTGAATCGTTTAGGCTATTGGCTCAAAATTCACAATGCAAGATGGTAAATTTTGGGCGGTCGACGGGACTCGAACCCGTAGATCTCCTCGGCCACAACGAGGCGCTTTAGCCAATTAAGCTACGACCGCCATTTTTCTATAATTTAGATTAATAAAGAAAGAAAAAAATTTCAAGAAAGATTTTCTATTCTTTTCTAATTGGGAAACCCATTAATCTCAAAAGCTCTATTCCTTCTTCTTTTCTCTCGCAGGTAGTAGTAATTGTTATCTCTAATCCAAAAGAGTGTCTTACCTTTTCTGGAGAAATCTCTGGAAAAACAATATGTTCTTTTATCCCAACGGTTAAATTTCCCCTACCATCAAAAGAGTCCGGGCTTATACCCTGGAAATCACGAGAGCGTGGAAAAGCAATATAAATCAATCTTTCTAAAAAATCATACATCCTTTTTCTCCTTAGGGTAACTTTTGCCCCTATAGGTTGATTTTCTTTAATTTTAAATCCAGAGATTGATTTCTTGGCTTTGGTTATAATTGGCTTTTGCCCGGAAATTAAGGCTAGGTCTTGTAGAATTTGCTCATAAATTTTTTTTGCCTCTTCTGAGGTCTTCCCAGCAATTAGCCTTCCAAAACTGGTATTTATTGTTACCTTTTCAATCTTTGGCACCGCCATCCTATTCTTGTATCCAAATTTCTCCATCATTTTTGGAACCACCTCATTTTGATATTTTTCTTTTAAGTGGATCATATTTCTGCTCCACATTTTTTACAAATTCTTCTTTTTATCTTCCCCTCTTTGGTATTTAGAATTTTATATCCCACTCTCACCGCCTTCCCACATTTTTGACAAATCAATTTCACATTGGAAACATCAATTGGAGAAGGAGTCTGAATAATCTGTCCTTTTTCTCCCTCTCTTCTTGGTCTAATATGCTTTTTCACAATATTCACTCCCTCAACCAAAAGTTTTTTCCTTTTAGGAAGAGCCTTTATTACCTTTCCTACCTTTCCCCGATACTTTCCAGAAATTACTAATACCTTATCTCCTTTTTTTATCTTCATAATTAAATAATCTCTTTAGAGAGGGCGGCAATTTTTTCAAAACCTTTTTCTTTCACCTCTCTCGCAATTGGACCTATAATTCTTCCTCCCCTTGGTGCTTTTGTCTGACCTTCTAATATAACACAAGCATTGTCATCAAAACGAATATAAGAACCGTTAGCTCTCTTGTAGGCTTTTTTTTGCCTAACAATTACTGCTCTTACTACCTGATGTTTTTTCACCAATCTCCCCGGCTCAGCTTTTTTCACCACCCCTACAATTATATCTCCCAATTGGGCATATCTTCTCTTACTTCCTCCTAAAACCTGAATACACTGTAAGATTTTAGCTCCGGTATTATCTATTACCTTTAACTTTGTTCCTTTTTGGATCATAATTTTAAAATTTTTGTTTTTAATACCTTTGGGATAGCCTCAATTAAATCGGTCGCCAAAAGAGATTCTCCTAATTTTTTACTTGCCAATTCCCCAGCTAAACCATTAAGATAAGAAGCTCCAAACCCTGCCTCCAGAGGTGTCACCCCTCTACACAAAAAAGCTCCCGCAATTCCTGCTAAGGTATCACCCGTACCACCCACTGTTAAAAAGGGATTACCGGTTTTGTTTATAAGAACTTCCTTACCATCAGAAACTATATCCACTGCTCCCTTCAGTAAGATTGTGGTCCTTAGTTTTCCTGCGACCTCTTTTACCTTTTTAATCTTTTCTTTTAATGATAAATTATACACATTTTCTTGGCTTAAGGCAAAAAATTCAAAGCTATGGGGAGTAATCAAAAAATTTTTGTTTTTAATTGCTTCCCTTTTTTGAGAAATGGCATAAATGGCATCTGCATCTATAACTGCGGGAAGAGAAATTTCGGAAAGATATTCCACAATTGCCTTTTGTGTTTCTTTTTCCCTTCCAATCCCGCCACCAATTACTACTGTTACTTTTTTAGGGGCAACCTCTTGAGCTTTTTCTGTTATTGAAAAGAGCAAAGGTAAATGCTCAGGAGAAATGAAATCTCCTTTGAGGGGATAGGTAGCAAGATTAGGAGAAAAAGAGGCGATAATATTTGCCGATCTCTCTGGAGCCAAAATATGGACCATATCTACTCCTGCCTTAAAGGCAGACATTGCAGAAAAGGCTGGAGAGCCAGAATAGAATTTTGACCCTCCAATTACTAACAAAAGACCAAAATCATATTTTTTAGCAGTCTTTTTTCTTTTTTGATAAATTTTTTTGAAAATTTGGCTTTCTTTAGGCATTTTGTTTCTTTTGTTTCCGGAAAATGGAAGGTATTTCAAAAAATTTCTCCCTTTCCAACATCTCTCGTTCTATCTTTTTCATCTCTTCTCTAACCTGGAGGGCATTCTTTCTAATTTGAGTATTGTTCTCTGCTTCAACTGCTTCTCTTTTTTTAGTTCCCGGCTGATTTTCTGACTTCTCTACCTTTTTAAAATCTTCCTTTTTTGGATAAGACTTCTCTAAAAAGCTTGCTTGACAACCAGTAGCTAAAAGAGTAATCCTTACATAGTTTTGAAATTCTTTTTTCTCTGAGATTCCAAAAATAATTTTTTGGCTTTTAGTAAACTGACTAATACCCCTTGAAATTATTTCCACAGTTGATAGTGTTAAGTCCTTTCCTCCGGCAAGATTAAATAAAACCTCTTTAGCCCCTTCTGGAGTATAAGAATAAAAAGGGGGGTGAAGCAATTTATTAATCATTTCTTTGTAATCCTCACTCTTACTCTTTGCTATATTTAAAAAAGTTAATTTCCCCCTACCCTTAAGAATTGTCTTAATATCAGCAAAATCAATATTAATTATTCCTGGTTTATAAATCAATTCAATTAAACTATCTAAATTTCTCGCCAGAATTTTATTAAGCTCAGAAAGAGCAGATTTTAAAGAAGAATTTTTATCTATAATTTGAAAGATCCTTTGATTTTCAATAATGGTGAAAGCATGAATGTTTTCTTTTATTCTTTTTATCGCCTCCTTTGCGATCTCTTTTTTCTTTTTGCCCTCAAAATCAAAAGGAAGGGTAAAAATACCATAGTTAAGATTTCCCAATTTTTGAGAAACCTCACAAAATATAGGAATGGCTCCAGAAGCGGTCCCTCCGCCCAAACAGCCTAAAAAAATACATAGGTCAGTTCCCTTCAATATTTTTTTTATCTTTTCTTCTGATTCTTTGGCAATCTTTTCTCCCAATTCAGGGTCTCCCCCTGTTCCCAATCCAAAAGTCACATTTTGACCAATTTGAAATCTCCCTATATGCTTGGGAAGTTTTTTAAAAGAATTAGAATCTGTGTTAACTACAAAAAAACCTATCCCTTTTAGTCTCTGGCTTAACTCAGAAATGATGTTTCCTCCTCCGTTACCAATTCCTATTATTTTTAGTTTTATTTTTTTTATTCCTTCTAGTCTCATAAGCTAATTTAGGGTATTTCTTGAATCCTTATTACATTGGCTCTTCCCTCTTTTTGCCAATCCTCGGCATAAACTAGAATTACCTTATCTCCCCTTTTAAAATGGAATTTCCTTTTTACAAAGGTTAAAATCTTTTTTATATCCTTAAGATTTCTTTTTTTATAATAATTATTTGAGCCTTTTTCAAAAACCAAAGGTATTACTCCAAAAAGCAAAGAAAGTCTGTTTCTCAGCTCTTCATCTGGGGTTAGGGCTAAAATAGGAATGGTAGGTCTCAAACGAGAAAGCATATGGGCAGATAATCCCTTTTGGGTCAATACTAAGAAAGCCTCTATTTTTTCCTTTTGACAAAAAGGAGCTCTCCACATTTGATAAGCAGAAAAAACTACAGCTGAAGTTTGCCTTTTTATCTCCACCTCCCAAGAAATGGGAGGACGGATCTTTTCCCAAAAACTACAAATTTTTTCCATCATTGAAACCGCTTGAAGAGGATAATTTCCAACTGCTGTCTCTTCTGAAAGCATTACCGCATCGGTATAGTCTAAAACAGAATTGGCTACATCTGAAACCTCTGCTCTTGTAGGAAGAGGATTTTCAACCATAGATTTTAACATTTGGGTAGCAACAATTACCGGTTTTCCCACTTCCACACATCTTCTAATGATTCTTTTTTGATAATAAGGCACTTTTTCTAATGGAATTTCTTTTCCTAAATCACCCCTGGCTACCATAATTCCTATAGCAGAATCTAAAATTTCCTCAAAATTTTGAATTGACTCTTTGGCTTCTATTTTGGCAAAAACCTTAGTCTTTAAGGAAAAGCCTTTTATTTTCTCTTTGAAAAACTCTACATCTTTCCTTCCTCTGGCAAAAGAAACCGCAAAAAAATCAATTTCCTCTCTTGGTAAAACCCTAAGATATTTTTTTAGAAACTCTGTCTTTTTTCTCAAGGAATTTTCCTTTTTAAAAGGAGGTAAGTCTAATAAAATGGCTACAGGTTTTTTGTTCTTCTGAGAAATTTTTCTTATTTTTTTGATTAAAATGGCATGCCATTCGGGGGTGTTATATTTTAGGTTAAATCTAAAAACACTTACTCCTTTTTCAAAAAGAGAAGTTAGGATATCTCCTCTTTCAATAGATGGACCAACGGTTGCTACAATCTTTGTTAAAGCCATTATAAACCACTAAGGATTTATTTAAACCTTCACGGCTTTCCCATTAAAATTTTGGACCAGGTGGGAATCGAACCCACGACCTCCGCTGTGCAAAAGCGGTGTTCTACCACTAAACTACTGGCCCTCAAAAATTTA
>CAZJYT010000054.1:0-4839 GCA_964550325.1 uncultured Candidatus Saccharibacteria bacterium
TTTTTGGCCAAATGGCAATTTGACCTGCATCAGAAACCAAAAGACAAATTATTGTACCCCTTTTTACTGCTTCTTCAATCTCAAATAAATTTTCTCCTTCTTTCCAACCGTCAGCTATTGCCTTTTCCCAACATTTATCTTCAGGATATTGAAGTGAGGGCTTTCTTTGACCAACAATAACACTAAAGCCTTGATCTCTTAAATTCTGAGATTGAGCAGGTCCTTGAACTCCGTATCCGATAACAGCTATAATTTCATCCTTTAAAACCTCTCTAGCTTTCTCTAAAGGAAATTCTTCTTTATTAATTACATTTTCTAAAACTCCACCAAAATTTATTTTAGCCATAGTTTATTTCATCTTTCTGCTATTATCTCAATTTCAACTAAGGCTCCTTTAGGAAGATTTGAAACCTCTACTGTGCTCCTTGCTGGTTTATGAGAAGAAAAAAATTCTCCATAGATTTCATTCACCTTCTTAAAATCTTCAATATTTTTTAAAAAAATTGTGGTCTTTATTACCTTTTCCAAAGAAGAGTGAGCTTCTGTTAAAATTTCTTTTAGATTTTTTAAAACCTGTTTTGTTTGGGCTTCAATATCCTCCCCCAATTCACCTGTATCAGGATTAATCCCAATTTGACCAGAACAAAAAATTAAATTTCCAGAAATTATTGCCTGAGAATAAGGACCAATAGGTTTTGGAGCTTTTGAGGTAAATATTTCTTCACTCATCTATCTGTTTTTATTTTTTATATTATCTCCTCTTTTTGTGTCCCCACCAGGAATCGAACCCGGATCCACGGCTTAGAAGGCCGTTGCTTTATCCAATTAAGCTATGGGGACAACAAAAAAGGATTTTTATACTCCTCTAACTCCCCTTCCTGAAATTCTTTTTCCTTTTCCTTTTTGATTTCTATCAGTCTTTCTAAGGTCTTTTTTTTAAATTGTTTAGAAAAGCTCTCGGCTTGAAAAGTCTCTCTCTGAACCGTTATTACATACTTATACCACACTCCGGCACTAAAAATCAAGAAAATAATCACCAAAACCAAAAAGATTAAAAAATCCTCTCTTGCTAAGGTTTTCAAAAACGTTTTAAATTTTTTCTTCAATCTTCTTGGCTTTATTTTTTTGTACTCTATTTCCAATCTCATTTTTTAAGCACTTTTATCTCCATCTTGAAGCTAAACTCTGGTGTTAAATCTCTTCCCCCTTCAGCCTTAAGAAAGAAGCGTAAAATCTTAATTAAATAAGGAGCATTCTCTATTTTCTTTAAAAATTTTATTACCTGATGATATCCTCCTCTTCCTGAAATTTGAAACAAAAAAGCATCCTTTTTGTTTTGAAAAGAGGAAAGAGAAAAGTCAACCTCTGAACTACTTGCTATCTCCTGAAGAAACATTCTAAAATCTACTAATTCTCTGGGCTCTTTATCTTTAAGAAAGAGGGCTTCTATTTCCGCTATTTTATTTTTATTCACTTGATATTCTTTTTCAAATTTCTGAAGATAATTAATTTTTTCTTTTAACAAAAAAAGTTTTTCCTTGTAAGAAAGGTATTCCTTCGAGTTCTTTTGAATGTCAAAAATAGTTTGGACTATCAAGAAAAGAAGGAATAAAAACAAACAGAAAGAAAATCCAATAAAAAAAATATATTTTTTCTCTCTCATAATTTTAACTTAAAGCTGACAGTAAAATTTATGTTATTTGTCTTAAGCCACAAATTTTCTGGAAAGGCAATTTCTTTAAAATCTTCTTCCTTTTCTAAAACACTCTTTAGTTCTAAGAGCTTTTCAATAGTAGGAGAAAACCCAGAAATCACTACCTTTTTTTGTTCTCTCTCAAAAGAAAATGAGGTAAGATAGATATCACTTGGTAAAATCTCTGAAATTCTCTTTAAAAAATTAGTTAAAAGAAACTCATCTTTATAAAAAGAATCTACCTTAGAAAGAGTGGAATTAATTGAACTGAGCTTTTTCTCTGAGGTTTTAAATCTTGAGAACTCTCTTTGTTGAAAATCATACAGAATCCTTTGGTCCTCGATTATTAAAGCTAAATGAATTTTTATTAAAAGTAAAATTAAAAAAAAGACCAAAAAGCTTCCCAAAAAAACGGTTTCTAAAATGAAAAATAGTCTAAAGTTTTTCTCCATTTCTAATCTCCTTTTTTGTTGGGGGGGTAATAAATTTAGCCTCATAATTTTTCACTTTCCCTTAAAGCCAAACCAAAGGCACAGGTATATCTCAAAGACTCTTCAAAAGAAATCTTTGGAATTTCTTTTAAAGGAAAAGAAAGGATATTTGTCCAAGGGTTTCCTAACTCCACCGGGATTTTTAACTTTGAGAAAAGGAATTTTTCAATTCCTTTCAGAAGAGCTCCACCTCCGGATAAAATAATCTTTTTAATATTTTTTTCATTAGAGGGCAAGTGTTCATGGCTGGAGTGGGTAACATAATAGTTTATATATTTTTTTATCTCCTCTGCTAACTCATTCAAAAGAGGAGTTAATATCTCAAAAATTTTCTTTTCTTCAATGATTTCTCTTTGAAAGAATACATCCTCCCCCTTTTTTAATCTCACTCTCTTTATTCCCGAAACTCCGTATTTTATCTTTAGCTTCTCTGCTTCTCCTTCATCAATTTTCAAACTCTCAGAAATTGCTTTAGTAAAAGTCTGAGAAGAAAGAGAAATAGAGGTAGTAAACCTTAAAGAATAGCCAGAAAAAATTATAAAGCGGGTCCTACTGGCTCCCAAATCAATTAAAAGCACAGGGAAGGGAGAAACCCCATTTTTTATTAGCGCCCTCGCGATGGCTTGAGATTCTATCTCTAAGGCTTTGGGAATTAAATCAGCTTTTTCTAAGGTAGAAACATAAGAGTCAACAATTTCTTTTGGGAGAGCAGAAATTAAGACATCAAGATGATTCAGTTTTCCATAAAGTGGAGGAATAATCTCATAATCTAAATACACCTCTTCTAAGGAGAGAGGAATATAATGCTCCGCTTCATATTTGACTGCTACTTTTAACTCTTCTTCTTCTAAAAGTGGAAGCTGAATCACTTGTAAAAAGGCTCTTTCCTCTGGTAAAGAAGCTACCACATATTTGGTTTTTAATCTCTCCCCCTTTACCTTAGAAATTGCCTCTTTAATTATCTGAGCTAATTTATCCTCATTTTTTATCTCTCCTTTCTCAATAATTCCTAAGGGTAGCTTCATTTCCCCAAAAGAAACCAAATTTTTTATTGATTTTCTCTCCTTCTTTTTTAGCTTGGCAATTTTTAAAGAAGACTCAGAAATGTCTAAACCAAAACACTCTGGATTTAAACTTAGAAACTCCCACATATTTTTATCTATTTCTTTAATCCCTGAATTTTCAAAAGCTCGTTTTTTTATGTTATAATTTTTTTTAGAATTTGTAAAATTTTCTGTACCTATGAAAAAAGGGTTCACTCTGGTGGAGGTAGTAATAGGAGTATTTTTGGTTTTAATTGTTTTTTTGGGAATTTTTGGAGCCTATCAATTAGGTTTAAAAATTCTTTCACTTTCAAAAAAACAACTCTCTGCCCTGTCTTTAGCTAACCAAAAAATTGAAGAATTAAGAAATTTGGATTACAAAGATGTTGTCTCCACCTCCACCGCTGAGACAATTAACAATATTAATTACCAAACCAAAATCCTTGTTCAATGTATCGACGGTGAATTTGATGGAAAAGCACCTTCAGATGCAAACAATTGTGTTTGTGAT
This sequence comes from uncultured Candidatus Saccharibacteria bacterium, assembly GCA_964550325.1. Lineage (GTDB taxonomy): Bacteria > Patescibacteriota > Minisyncoccia > Minisyncoccales > CAZJYT01 > CAZJYT01. The sequence goes on from CAZJYT010000054.1 coordinate 3,739, forward strand.
TACAAAAGAGTAAAGGTTAAGGTCTCTTGGGAAGGATTATTTGGAAAAGAAAAAGTTGCCCTCCACGATATTATCAGTCCTAAAAATAAGGTTGAAGAATGTGAGGTTCCAGCTGGAATTTTAGCAGTTTCTGTATTTGATGCTAAAGGCGAAAGTGTTGATTCTCCCTCAATTACAGTTAAAGATATTCATACAGGTCAAGAGTATTTTGGAAATTTGACAGCTCCTGGGGAATATGAATTTGTATTGCCTCCAGCAACTGATACTTATGAGATTTTGGTAACAAAAGAAAATTATTCCCTCTCAAGAACCTATCAAATTGGAGAGACCTATAATGGAAAGGTAATTGCCAATCCAGAAAATGCCTGCCACGCCCAACCAATAGCTACTGTCTTGGATGCCCAAAGAGAGGAAAGGAGTTTTTGTATTGATAAATTGAGCAATTTTTTAATCTATACCTTGCAGGCTAAAGCAGAAAATATTTATTATGTGAGAAAGGTGGGTTCAGATAGCAATGATGGTCTGTCTCCAGATACTGCTTTTTTGACTATTCAGAAAGCAGCAAAAGTAGCTCAAGCAGGAGATATTGTTTTTGTGGGGGCAGGAAATTATCAAGAGAAGGTTGAAATCCAAAATTCTGGCACCTCGGGAAAACCCATTTCTTTTGTCGCTGATACAAATGGTACTTATACTGGAGATACAGGACAAATAATAATTTCAGGCAAAGAATTTGGATTTTACATTGAAGACAAAAGCTACCTTCAAATTTATGGTTTCAAAATTGAAAATACCACAGGCACTGATGGGGCAATTTATATTAAAGGGAGCTCAGCAAAAAATATTGAAATTGTTAACAATGAAATAGCCAACAATCAGGGAGATGGAATTAAGGTAGAAAAGGCTTCTGAAATTTTAATCTCTCACAATAAAATTTATTCAAATCGCGACGGAATTTTCCTTTTTAATTCCAATAAATCTTCAGTTATTAGTAATACAATTTATCAAAATACTTGGGATGGGATAAAGGTAGTGAGTAGTCAACAAATTGAAGTAAAATTTAATGAGGTCTTTGATAACAAAACAAGAGGAATTTTAATTTAT
>CAZJYT010000055.1:0-4803 GCA_964550325.1 uncultured Candidatus Saccharibacteria bacterium
CCCATTTTTTAAATAAAACCTTTCTTGCCAAAGTAAAACCATTAGAATGTAATCCAGAACTTTTAAACCCAATGACAATATCTCCAATTTTTATTTTTTCTCCAGCAATTATTTTTTCTTTTTTTATCTGCCCTAAACAATCGCAATTTAAATAATAGGGAGAATTTAAAATCTCTGGTAAATCAGCAATTTCTCCTCCGACAATTGGACATTCTGCTTCTTTTGCTCCCAAAATTAAACCCTTTTGAATTTCACTTAATAATTTTTTTTCAGATTTTTTAATATCAATAATGTTTGTCAAGGCAATTGGTTGGGCTCCGCATCTAATACAATCGTTTACCACCATAGCAACTGCATCAATTCCGATAGTATCGTGTTTTTTGGCTAATTCAGCTAACAAAATCTTTGTTCCTACACCATCTGAGGTTTTTACTTGATAGAGATTGTCTTTTAAAGGAAAGAGAAAATTAAAGGGGGTTTTGATTATCTTTCCATATTTGCTAAACTTAAAGGTTAACTCAAAATTTTTTAAAATTTTTTTTGCTTTTTTTCTTTCCTCTCTATTAACCCCTGCTTTTTTATAAGTTTTCATTGATTTAATTGATTATATTAAAAGATAAAAGAGAAAGCAATTATTTCTCAGGATAAACTAAAAAGAGAGGTAATTTTTACAAGGTCAAACCTTGCAATTTCTCAGTTAATTTTTTGGGGTTACCTAAATAATCTTAAAAAGCTTTCTAACATTGAAGCTGAAAATAGAGAAGGAGTTTTTTTCAGGGGAAACCTCCTTTCTTCGATAGATTTTTTTCTTTCTGGGCAACGATAAGGACTTTTATCAGTTCCCTTTCCTATACAATTTAAATTTGAACCAATTTCATAAAATCTTCCATCAGCATCTATACAATATTTTCCTTTTTGAGGAAATGGCAAATTTACCACTACACAAAAAGACTTCTTTGAGCTATAACAAGAAAGTTTGAGACTTCCTCCCTGAGCTTTTCTAATGTCTTTTTCTAAAGCTTCAAGGTCGCGACCATAGATTGGATGATTTTTATTAAGTCTAAAATTTTTGCAAAGATTCTCATAGGATTCCTCATCAGCAGCCAAAAGCTGGGCAATCGTCATTATTTGGTGCATACTTGCTTTTATTGAGGTCTGTTGGGCTCTTCTTTTTCCTTCATAAAATCCTCTCATATAAAATCCTTTCAGGAAAGGGCTCAAAATCTCCTCAATGGTTTTGTAATTCTGGGGAGCTAAAATCTTTACTGGTTTGTTGAAATTGGAACACTCAACCAAAAGTCCAATTGAAATTTTTACATTTTCCTCACCAAAAACTCCAGTATTAATAGTTTTTTGGCTTTTAATCTTATATAACAAATAATCTTTCTTTCCAATCCAAACCTCTCCTTTTATCTCTCCTATTTTATTAAAGAAATCTCTTAAGGTCTTTTTAATTTCTTTTTCCTCAAAAGCAACACCTGCCCCATACTCTCTTGCCATAATTTCTTCCATTTTCTTTAAAATCTTAACAACAGCTTTTATTACCTCTTCATTATTTAAGCTAACCAAATAATGATAAACATCTATTCCATTAATTTTTTCATCAGGAAATTCCTTTTTGACTACAATTAATTTTTCTCCAATCAATTCTTTCTTAAAAAATTCTTCCATCTCTTTTTGAATTCTCTTTTGCCTTTCACTTTCTCCTTTATACATTTCTTCCATCTCGGGTCTTAATTCTAAACCTCCTTTCCCAAATATATTAAGGGTGGAGGTTTGATCAATCATTATCCACTGGTCTTTAAATTGAGAAAGGTCAATCCCAATACTTTCTAATTCTGGGATTTCTGGAAGAGTAGTTAGTTTAAAAAACACTTTTTCTCCAATTTCTTTTGCTTCTCCAGCTAAGAAAAACTTTGAGCCTTCTCCTTTAAAAGAGAGTATTTCAATACTCAAACTAAAGTCTCCCTCTGAATTTGGCTTTTCCTGACTGTAATCTGCTTTTTCTTTGCTAACTAAATAAAAATTAATTTTATCTCTTTCCTCATTAATTAAGCTAATTGAAAGGTTTGTTTTGCTTTCAACACTTTTTAGTTTTGACATTTCCAGAGCCATTTTCCTTAAAACTTCCTCTGGCTCTGGTCTAAATGGATTCCAAAGAGGATCATAAACTCGTGTAGCCAAAAGCCCTATTCCTATAGCTCCCAAAACAAAAACTATACCCAAAACAAAAATTAAAATAGAAATTCCTCCTTTTGAGCTAAATTTCATAAATATTTTTTAATAATGTAAAAATATAATGTAAAAATTAAAATTTTTTTGACCTTTTTTAAGATTTTAAATAAAAATTTCAAAAATTCAAGTTTTTGAACAAGAATCAGGAATTATGAATCAAAAGTTAAGAAAAAAATCCTAAATCCCGTTAGAGAATCCGATCTCTAAAGGGGCAGGCAAAATCCCAAATTCGAAATCCCAAAAGAATTAGGATGGTTTAGAATTTAGAACATTGAATTTAGAATTTCGAATTTAGGATTTAATAAATCTTTTTGATTTTTGAATTGTCATTATCTAAATCAATTATTCCATAAATTGCTACTTTTATCAACCAAAGGTTCTTTGGTGTCTTTGATAATAATCATATAGAGGAAAGCGTTTTCATTCATTCTATCAAAAAATCACCCTTTTGGCACTTTTATGAACCTCGTAAATCAATCTTTTAACAGGAAAAACTCCAGACAACCCTTGTTCACACACCAATTATTTTTGGTGTGAGTTTATCCAAAATTTTAGCCCGTTTAATTTGTATTTTTGAAGGAAAGACTATTTTTTGCTATAGTATTAGAATGTTGATAATTCAACTCCTATTTGAAAATCCACTTCTTTATTTAATGTGGGCAATCGCCATTTTATTTAGTTTTTCTGTCCACGAATATGCTCATGCTCAAGCTGCCTATTCTTTAGGAGATCCTACTGCTAAACATTACGGAAGATTGTCTATTAATCCATTAGCTCATTTTGACCCTATAGGCACCTTATTAATTTTTATTTTTGGATTTGGCTGGGGAAAACCGGTTCCCTTCAATCTCTATAATTTAAAGAACCCAAGGAGAGACTCAGCAATTATAGGCTTTGCCGGGCCCCTTTCTAATTTTCTCTTAGCTCTCCTGAGTGGACTTATGATTCGCTTTTTCTTGCTTCCAAAAGCTTTATATTTATTTTTGGGAATCTTTTGCTGGTTAAATCTTATTTTAGGGATTTTTAATCTCATTCCTGTTCCTCCTCTTGATGGTTCTCATATTCTTTTGGCTTTTTTGCCCTCTTCTTATCAAAATCTCAGGCTTTTTCTTTTTCAAAATTCTCCTATTTTGCTCATTTTAGGAATATTATTTATGTGGGGAATTGGATTTCCTAAAATTGCGCCCTTTCTTTTCCATTTAATCACAAATACCTATCTTTTTTAATAAATTTTCCCCAATTTGACATTTCCTAACATAATAGAGTAGAATACTTTAATGTTTCAAAGCAAAATTAAAAAAATTAGAAAACGGGATGGAAGGATAGTAAATTTTGACCCAGAAAAGATCAAAAGGGCAATTTTTAAGGCTCTTACCGCGGTTGGAGAGAAAGATGGGAAAGAGTGCCAAAGATTGACAGAGATGGTAGTAGAAATTATCAATCGCCGATTTAAACCAAAAGATATCCCCTCAGTAGAGCAGATTCAAGATATAGTGGAAGAGGTTTTAATTTTAGAGGGTCTGGTAAAAACTGCCAAAGCCTATATTTTATATCGGGAGCAAAGGAAAAGAATAAGAGAAGCGGTAAGGGCTACTGAAGAGGCAGTAGAAAGAGTAGATCAATATTTAGATCAATTAGACTGGGAGGTGAAGGAGAATGCCAATATGGCTTTTTCCTTACAGGGGATGAATCATTATGTAACCTCCCATGTGATAAGGAAATATTGGCTTAATAAAATTTACCCAAAAGAAATCAGAGAAGCCCATGAATCTGGAGATTTACATTTAGATAAGTTAGATACCTTGGGAGTATATTGTGCTGGTTGGGACCTTTACGATCTCTTAAGAAGAGGATTTGGAGGAGTACCGGGAAAGCTTTCATCAAAACCTCCTAAGCATTTTCACTCAGCCTTAGGGCAAGTTGTTAATTTTACCTTTACTTTAGCAGGAGAGGTAGCAGGAGCTATTTCTTTTTCCAATTTTGATACCCTTCTGGCTCCATTTATTCGCTATGATAGATTAAGCTATATTGAAGTAAAGCAAGCCTTGCAAGGATTTTTATTTAATATGGCAACGCCCACGAGAGTTGGCTTTCAGTCGCCTTTTTCAAATATTACTTTAGATTTAAAGCCTTCCCCTGTCTTTAAAAATCTTCCGGTAATTATTGGTGGAAAACCACAAAAAGAAACTTATAAAGAATTTGAAGAAGAAATGAGAATTTTTAATAAGGCCCTTTATGAGGTATGGTTAGAAGGAGACAAAGACGGAAGACCCTTTTCTTTTCCTATTCCTACCATTAATATTACTAAAGATTTCCCTTGGGATGATCCTGCCTTTGATAATCTTTTTGAGGCTTCGGCAAAATATGGAATAAATTATTTTGCCAATTATATCCGTTCAGATTTGAAACCAGAAGATGTAAGATCAATGTGTTGCCGGCTTCGCTTAGATTTAACCCAGCTTTATAATCGGGGAGGGGGAGGATTATTTGGTTCTGGAGCCTTAACCGGAAGTATTTCTGTAATTACGGTTAATTTACCCAGAATTGGTTATCTTTCAAAGACAAAAA
>CAZJYT010000056.1:0-1952 GCA_964550325.1 uncultured Candidatus Saccharibacteria bacterium
TTATCTGTAAGAACACCAGGAGGAACAAGATATTATAAAAGAGAAGATATTGAAAAACTCTTAAATAATTATTCAATTTCTCCTTCCAAAATTTTAAATTATAAAAAGATCTTAATTGGAGGATTTTTGGTAATTATTTTCTTAGTTTCTTTTTATTTTGCTTTTTCAAAAACTTTTCCTGGTAAAAAACTTTCTGCTTCTTTAAAATCTTTTCTTGATTCTGCTTTTAAACTTTCCTCTAAAAAAGAAGAGTTCTCGTTGTTAACGGTGAAAGAAAAAGAAGAGGAAGAAATAAATGTTCCATCTCTCTCAAAAGAAAAAGGATTTTTAGAAGGAGAATTAGAGATTAATGCGCCAGTGAAAATAAATGGAAGTTTAAATATAAAAGAAAAATTAAATATAGAGAAAGGAAGTTTTAAAGGATCTTTTAAAATTGAAAATCTTACTGGAGATAGAGAATATATTTTACCTGATTTATCTGGGACAGTTTGTTTGGATACAGGAAATTGTGTTGGAATTGGAGGAGAGGTGATTACAGAGGGAGGAATTTTTGATAGATTAGCTAAATTTGTCAGTCCAAATAAGATAGGAATTTCTTCTATTTTAGATTTGTTTAAAAAAGGAATTGCTTTGAAAATAGATGAAGAAGGGAAAGTAGGAATAGGGACAGAAACCCCTAAAGCAAAATTGGAAGTCTTAGGGAGCTTTTTAACTCCTAATTTATTTGTAGAAGGTAAAGAAGATGGAAAAGTAGGAATAGGAACAGAGAGTCCAGAACATAAACTTCATGTAATAGGGAGAATTCAAGCAACTGGAGATATTTGTACAGATTTGAAAGGAGGAAAATGTCTAAGTGAACTAACGAAACAGCAAGTAGTTTTTTTAGGTGGTGGAGGAGGTGGTGGAATCTCAGGAACAGGAACAACTAATTATATTCCTTTATGGTCAGGTTCTGAGACTCTTTCGAATTCTATTTTATACCAGAGTGGAAATTATATAGGATTAGGGACCACTTCTCCAACAACTGAATTGGAGGTAGCAGGAACAGTAAAGATGACAGGATTTCAATTAACAACAGGAGCTCAAGCAGGGTATGTGTTGGTATCTGATGCAAATGGAGTAGGAAGCTGGCAGGCATTGCCTTCTGGAAATTTACCTCCTGCTACCTCGGGACAAACTTTAAGACATGATGGAACAAACTGGGTAGCAGATAGCTTTTTATATAATACAGGTTCTCAAATTGGAATAGGTGTTACTTCAAATTTACCTGCTATCTTAACAGTTTATGGAGATGGAACAATTCCTCAATTTTATTTAAAATATGATGATCAAAATTATTTAAAGTTTTTAATCTCAGATAGTTCCTCTACAATTGAAGCTTCCAAAAACATTATCATTAATTCTTTAACAGGGGAAGTGAGAATGGGAACAGATGTTACTACCTTTGATGCTTCTTCCGCTACTGTTAGAGGAGCCACTTTTATTTCAGGAGCAAACGATGCAACTGTTAGAAAATCAGATGAGCTAATTTTAAGAGAAGTTATTCCAATTTTCAGATTTTCAATACCAGTTCAAACTACCTCTACTTCTTATGTAAGAGTTTCAAAATATATAGAAGATTTGTCTTCTGTTTCAGTTTCACAAATTTCAGGAACAGATAGAAAGTATGCTTTTTTGATAAATTTTGCAGACGATATCAATTTGAATCAAACCTCAGATTGGAGGGTATATAGACCGAATACTGGAAGTGAAGTCGTAACCTTTACTTTTTCAGGGCAAAATATGTCTTCTTTAACAGAAGGAAAACCTCATTTGACAAATATTTTAGATTTACCTTCTACAGATTGGCAATTAGAAGTAAAAATTCCATCAGGAAAGAAAATAAGAATATTTAACATTTTACTTTTAGTTTTTGATAAAGTTCAATAAGTTTTAAAGGTCGCAAATAAAAT
>CAZJYT010000056.1:2052-4726 GCA_964550325.1 uncultured Candidatus Saccharibacteria bacterium
TAAATAAGTAAAAGACAAAAAAATGAAAGAGAAAATTAAAGAAATACTTAAACCAAAGATAAATCTAGTTAAAGGGACACGCTTTACTTCTTTCTTGTTTTTAGCTTTCTCAATTTTGATTGCAGCTGGAATTCTGATGGCAGCTAATATGTATTATGACTTAGACAATAATAGAATTTTTACAGAAGAAGAATTTACTGTAGGTTCTAGTGGGACTGCTAACTTTCAAGTAACAACAGGAGGAAATGTAACTATAGTAGGAAGTTTGACAGTTGATTCAACTACTCTTGTTGTTGACAATGCTAATGATAGAGTAGGTATTGGAACTAATTCTCCTTCTTACCCCTTACATGTGATAGGAACTATTCAGACAGGTGGAGATTCTACAGAAGGGCAATTAAGGATTTATTCTCCAACAGCTTCAGCAGCTTTAGTTTTTCAGCCAAATACTGGTATGTCCAGCGATACGGTGTATACTTGGCCAGCAGATACAGGAAGTAATAATTACGTTTTGACTACAGATGGTTCAGGAAATCTTAGTTGGAAGTCTGTTTCTGGAGCGGGAGGAATAGATACATACGGAACTCCTACAGCAGGACAAGTATCATTTTTTTACGATTCAGATACAATTACAGGAGATGATAATTTATTTTGGGATGATACTAACAATAGGTTAGGTATTGGAACTAATTCTCCTTCTTACCCCTTACATGTGATAGGAACTATTCAGACAGGTGGAGATTCTACAGAAGGGCAATTAAGGATTTATTCTCCAACAGCTTCAGCAGCTTTAGTTTTTCAGCCAAATACTGGTATGTCCAGCGATACGGTGTATACTTGGCCAGCAGATACAGGAAGTAATAATTACGTTTTGACTACAGATGGTTCAGGAAATCTTAGTTGGAAGTCGATAAGTGGAGCAGGTGGAGGTACTATTACCGCTGTCGGTGATGTGACAAGTGGAGATGCTTTTACTTCCGACGGGACTCAAGGAACTTCCCTTTGGTTTTATGATGCTGATGGGAGAGGCCGACTTACTATTGCTGATTTAACAGCTCCAAGGACATATACTCTTCCTGATGCTACAGGAACAGTTGCTTTAGGAACAGGAACACAAAATTACGTAGCTTACTGGTCAGATGCTAATACAATATCTGCTGAGCAATATTTAAGTGTTTCTAGAGGAGGTTTAGGAGGAGATGTGACCCCGGCAGGAGCAGGAGAAATACTTTACTCTACAGGAACTACTGCTTACGATAGTTTAGCTGCTGGAACATCTGGACAGCTTTTAACTTCTGGAGGAGCAGGAGCTCCAAGTTGGTCAAATATTGCCGATATTATTACTGTTCAGAATGGTCTTACAGAAACTGGAACTACTACATTAACAATTGAACTTGGAGGAGATCTTACAGAAAGCACTACTATTACTTCTCCTTCAGGTCAAGCTTACGATTTAGTTATTAATTTAGCAGGAACAGGAGATTTTAGAATTCAAGACAATGGATCTGACACTTTCGTTGTAACAGACGACGGAAAAGTTTATTTTAAAGGAGAATCAGGTTACGCTATCGCTGAAACAGGAAAGCAGATCTTGAAAGAAATGATTCCTATTATGGGATTTGATTTACCAGTTCAATGTTCTACTGCTTGCGATACTGAGTATGCTCAGATTTCAAGAACAATTGAAGCTTATCCTTTTTCTTCTGCTGAACAAGGAACAACTCGAGTTCATAAATTCGTAATAAGATATGCTACTTCAGATACTTCTACTTCCATCACTTTTAGTGTTTATAATGCCACAGATGACGTGGAAGTAGATACTTTTACTTGTTCAGCCACAGGCTCTACTGATTTAGGAAAAGGAGAAGTTTGTATTCAAGAAGCAGATATTCCAGAAGATTCAGATGATTGGTACTTAAGAGTTCAAGGAGCTTCTGGTTTGACAATAAGAATATATCAAGTATTTCTAGCAGCTTACGATCAGATTCAATAAGTTTCTCTCTCTTTTTTTGATTGCTTTCTTTAGTAAAAAAGAAATTTTAGTTTGAGTTAGTTTTTCTCAAAGAAAAATTATCTTTGGTTAGGTTAAATGCCACCTAAAAAATATAAATATAAAAGAAAAAGATTAAAAAGATTAAAGATTCTAAGAGATTTTCTGGTGGTAGTGATTGCTATATTGGGAGCTATTGGAATAGCCAAAGGAGCTGATTTATATTATGATTTAGATACTACTCCTTATCAAATAAAGATTTTAGATGCAACCGGCTGGACGCTGGAAGCTGATGAAAAAATAACAATAGATGGAAGTACTACCACTAATACAACAACAGGTGGAGTTTTGGATTTAGATGTAAAAAGTGACCAAACAAATAATGTTGGGTTTTCTTTGAATTACGAATCTTTAGCAGGATCTGCTAATTTAACTCAATATGTTTCTAAATTAGATGTGACAATAGCAGAGAATACTTCTTATGATAATACAGTTTATGCTCAATCTATCAATATTACTCAACAAGATAGCGGAGCTACAGCTTGGGGAATATATGTTTCAGGAGAAGATAAAAATTACTTTTCAGGTTCTCTCGGTATTGGGACGACAGGACCTGATAGGAAATTAGATATTTTAGATTCTTCTAATCCTCAGTTGAGATTAACTCAAACAGATGGTTCAGTT
>CAZJYT010000057.1:0-4723 GCA_964550325.1 uncultured Candidatus Saccharibacteria bacterium
GAACGTAAATTTGTTGATTGGGTCGAGTATACAGGAGTAGAGTTTCCGATTGATAGCGAAGAAGAGGCAATTAGATATGCAAAAACTGACCCTGGCGTGAGGAATTTTATTAGTGCATGGACTGCCAAAAAAGGATGTAGAGTAATTTCTCAGGTAATACTACACGAGCCCGATGAAGGTCTTTTTGGTGTGGGATTTGGGGTAAGATGTTTCGGAGAACCTGTCTTTGATGCAGGTTACGAAATACGCTTTAAAGATAATGGTGAAATCATCTTAAGTGTGTATCGTTCAATATAACACGGCAGCTATTGCCTTTATAATTTTTGGTAAGGCTTAATTTATATCTTTGTGGAAGTGGTTGTTGGGTTTTGAATAATTTGTTATGCTTAATTTTGGAAAGAAGATAACAAAACTTAATGGGCAAGATGATAAACAAAAAAATCTTAATCATCGGAGGAGTTGTAATTTTGGTTTGTCTCATTGTAGGCTGTCTTCTTTTACGAAAGCAAATACCTACACAATCTCCATTACCACCAACACTACCAGCAAAGTCAAAAAAAGAACTAAAACTTTCTGATTTTCCAGAAGCTTTCAAAGATAGCACTTTAATTGTTGTTGGAGATAATGCTTCTGATATTGAAATGCAGGCTGTAAATGAAATTGCTGATTATTTACAAAAGAAGACAGAAAACAAACCTTTGATAAAAAAATATTCTGAAATTACAGAGAAAGATAAAAGAAATCACAACTTAATTGTTGTTGGCACACCAAAGACAAATCCTTTACTTGAGGAGGTGTATGCATTGACGAATGCGACAAGGGTAACGGAGGAATTCCCAGGAGAAGGCAAAGGAGTTTTGGAGATTTTGAGGAATCCCTGGGATGAGGAGAAAGCGATGTTGTTGGTGGAAGGAGGGGATGAAAAAGAAGTCGTTCTTGCCTGCAGAGAGGTCTATTTTATACTAGCCTCAAAAATAAAAATAGGCATAAAAGAAGGGGTAAAAACTTACGAAGGAATAGTCTCCTTACCTTTCACTAAAGTATCACCACAGTTAGACGAGTGTTTTTCTTCCTCTCCCTACATCCAGACTAAAGATGGAAAAATTTATTGGCTTGAAAATATTTGTCCTTTCATATTCCTCCTCTCTAACGAGACTTTAATAAATACTAAAGTTATTATCACAGACGACCCTGTGCTATTCAAAAAAGAAGTTAAAGTGGAGGGAGAACTTAAGGAAAAAATATGGAAAGGGCAAATCCTTAATGTAATTGTGATATCAAATCTGGGAGTGGTAAATTAGATGAATAAGGAGAACCTCTCTTCTACCTCTCCAAATGGAAATGGTTGTTGGATTTTGAATAATTTGCTAAAATTTATTTACAATCTTATGGAAACTATTTTTATAAAAAATGGTTTCCTTAGGAAACTTTTTATACCTTAATATTGACTTTAGTTATGATAGAAATGAAGACGATAATTGATTACATAAAAAAGGAAAAGAGATTTTCAGGAATTGAAAGAGAATTGGAAATTTCACCTATTAAAGGAAAAATCACAAGCATCATAGGACCGAGAAGATCTGGAAAGACTTTTTATTTACTTTATCTTCTTAACTCTAAATATCAAAAAGCTCTATATTTAAATTTTGAATTATTCTTCCTTAAAAAAATCTCACCAAATGAGTTTTTTGAAATAATAAAACTGCATAATGAAATAAAGGGCTATACTCCCAAAGCTTTGCTTTTGGATGAAATTCAAGAAGTGCAGGATTGGCAAAGCTTGCTAAGAACACTTTTGGATTATGGTTATGAAATTATTGTGAGTGGTTCTTCTTCAAAATTATTAAGCAGAGAAATTGCAACTCAGCTAAGAGGTCGCTCAATTTCTTATCTTTTGTTGCCTTTTAGTTTTAGGGAATTTTTGAAGGCAAAAAATTTTGAACCAGAGAAATTCCTTACTTTTGAAGAGAGAGGCAAAACTCTGAGATTGTTAAGAGAGTATTTGGATTTCGGCGGTTTTCCAGAGGTTGTTTTGAACAAAAATAGATTTCAAAAAGAAAAACTTCTAAAAACCTATTTTGATGAAATCTTCCTAAAAGACTTTGTGGAAAGGCACAAGATTAAAAGTATAGAGCTGGGAAGGTTATTATTTGAGTTTATGTTTCAGAATTTTTCAAAGGAAATAAGCATCAAAAATATTCAAAGATATTTAGAAAAAAGAATTCCATTCTCAAAGAAGACAATTTATTCCTATCTTGAAAATATAAAAGACACGATTTCTGTATTCTTTCTGGATAGATTCTCTTTAAGTGTGTATGCAAGAAAATCCTGGCCTAAAAAAGTGTATATTGCTGATACAGGCTCTTCCATACCACTTGGGTTTTTTAGTGATATTGGAAAAAGAATGGAAAACACTGTTTTTTTAGAATTATTAAGGAGAACAAACAAAGAACCTTTGATGGAAATCTTTTACTGGAAGGATTACCAGCAAAGAGAAGTGGATTTTGTAATTAAAGAAGGTCTAAAAATAAAGCAGTTAATTCAGGTAAGTTATGCTTCAGACAGAAATGAAATAAATGAAAGAGAGATTAAAGCATTATTGAGAGCTTCTGAGTTATTAAAATGCAAAAATTTGCTTTGTATTACTTGGGATTATGAAAATCTTGAGAAAATTGACGGAAAGAAAATAAAATTTTTACCCTTATGGAAGTGGTTGTTGGATTTTAAGTAAATTTGATAGAATTTTTTTATGAAAAAAGTTATTTTGAATTTAAAAGTTAAAATTTTAATTGGGGCTTTGATTGTAGTATTAGTTTTAGTTGGTGGAAAACTCATATGGAATCTTTTTACTTGTAGAGATATATGTTATGGAAACAAAGTTCAGCCACAAGTACCTACCGATTTTGGTTTTAGTTGTGCAACCGTATCCATGCTTGTTTGCTCTAAGAAATGTGGCGCAGAATGTGAAACTCACAAGGATTGTCCAAAAGGATTTATATGTAATTTTGAAGATTGTAGATGCATTCCAGAGATTCAGTTAGAAAAACAAGTAACCATCACCACAGACAAAACAGAATATGGGCTGGGAGAGACAATAAGGATAATTGTGAAAAATAATTTAGATAAACCAATTTGGTTCTATGGATGGAGTGAATTTACTTGTGTTGGAGGCTTTTCCATAGGTAAAAAAGAGAAAGGATATAAAGAGTTTTATCCTTTAGCTACAGAAAAATGTTTAAGCCCTATAGTTAAATTAGAACCAAAATCTGAAAGAGTTTATAAGCTAAATTTATCACTTTCTACACCAGCAAGAAAGCATTGGGAAGAATATAATGTTGAACTATTAGGAACTTTCAAATTTAAATTCAATTATTTCCTAAATGAAACTAGCGCTCAGGAGCACCATATAAATGAGGCTATAACAATCTACTCTAATGAATTCACAATAAGAAAAAGAAACAAAGAAGAAACTTCAAAGTGGAAAACATACACAAACAAAGAGTATGGTTTTGAAATAAAGTATCCAAAAGGAAATCAATGTGAATTTTCGGAAATAGAGGAAGGATCATTTTCATTTGGTAGAATTGAATTGAGTGTATTAGATTCAAAAGGATTGAATTTAAATGATTACGTTGATAAGTTTATAGCTGATAACGATTGGACTATTGAAATAAGAGAAACTACTACCGTTGCCAACAGAGAAGGAATTAAATTAATTTATAGATTTGGTGGAGCAAACAGATATGGAGAAGTAACTTTCGTTAAAAATAATGGAAATATTTATGCTATTGGATATACTAGTGGTATCTTTCTTTGTAATGAACCAGAAATTTTTCCAAAGATGCTTTCTACTTTTAGGTTTTTAAAGTAAAACAAAACAAGTGAGATTTTATTTACTGAATAATTTTAATGTAAGGAATTTTTTTAATTGTGGTATAAATCAATTATTGATGGATAAAGTGACAATTGATACCTAAAATGGTTAATTTTGATAAACTTTACAAACAATTGAAGAAAAAATATGGCTCTCCTAAGGGGCAGTGGTCGCTTTGGTGTAAAAGGCCAAAAACAAAAAAAGAAAGAGAAGAGGTAATCATTGAAGCCATTTTAACTCAAAGAGCAAACTGGAATAATGTAAAATTGGCTTTTGAAAATTTAAAAAGAGAAAAGATGGACTCTTTAAAAGCCATTTATCAGAAAGGTGAAAAAACACTGGCTCCTTTAATTAAACCTTCTGGATTTTACAAAACAAAGGCTAATTATTTGTATCATTTGGCACAATTTATTCTTAAAAATTATGGAGATATAAACAAGATGAAAAAAGAAAAACTCCAAAATTTAAGAGAAAAATTGCTCAAACTAAGAGGTATTGGTTTTGAGACTGCAGATTCTATTTTGCTTTATGCTTTAGATAAACCCATTTTTGTGGTTGATGAATACACAAGACGTTTTGTAAAAAGACACAAATTGACCAAAAATCTTTCTTATCACTTTTTACAAAAATTATTTGAGGAAAACCTAAAGAGGGATTTTAGATTATATCAAGATTTTCATGCTTTAATTGTTATTGATGGAAAAAATCAATCAAAAAAAAGTTCTGCTACACCAATGCTTTTGTCTGCTCCCCCATAATACAAAAGCCATTTTCCTTTAAAATAAACAAGTCCAGTAACAAAAATAACATAATTTGCTTTACCATATTTTTCCCAATACTCAGTGGCTT
>CAZJYT010000058.1:0-4702 GCA_964550325.1 uncultured Candidatus Saccharibacteria bacterium
TAACCATTTTTCTCCCCTTCTCATAAAACCACCCTCCTTTTTTCTTTTTATTTTAATCCAAATTTAAATTTAAAATAGTTTAAATTTAACAAACATCTTCTTCCCCAAAAAATTCTTCTTCATCTTACCTTCTTGCGGTCGGAGACCCCTACCTTTAGGTAGGGGAGGAGACCGCACTTGACAAAATTTAAGTTTAAGTTTAATATATGAATATGAAATTGCAAAGAGTTATTAAACTTGTTCTTAAACCTTCTGAAGAACAAAAACAAATTCTTTTTGATACTATCGACCAATATAAATTTGCGTATAATTATGTTTGTAAAATTGGTTGGGAAAAACAAAATTGGAATAAAGTCGATCTTCATAATCTTACTTATCATACCATTAGAAACAAAACTTCTCTCCCAGCTCAACTTGTAATCTCTGCAAGAGAAGTGGCTTCTGAAAGTCTTAAATCTGCTATTAAAAGAAAAAAGAAAGAACTTGAAAGTAGTTGTCCAGAAAGTAAAAACCCTGCTATTCGTTATGATAAACGCTCTTATACTATATGGTTTGATAAAGAAGAAGTTTCTCTTGCTACTATTAAAGGAAGACAAAAATTTAAAATTGCAATCCCTGATTATTTTAAACAATACTTGAATTGGAGAGTTACTTCTGCTCATCTTAAATATGATAAAAAACTTAAAAAATTCTTTCTTAATGTCAGTGTAGAAAAAGAAATAGAAGATATTCAACCTACTACTAATTTTGTGCTTGGAGTAGATTTGGGGCTTAGAAATATTGCTGTGGTTTCTACTCCTGATGGGAAAATTAATAAATTTTTTAATGGAGGACATATAAGAGCTATTTCTGAAAGATATTATGCACTTAGAAAAAGATTGCAGTCCAAAGGCACTCCTTCTGCAAAAAGACATCTTAAAAAACTTTCGCAGAAGGAGAAACGGTTTCGGACTGCTATTAATCATAAAATAGCTAAAGAAATAGTTAATCTTGTTCCTGCTGGCGGAATAATTGTTCTTGAAAAACTTAAAGGTATTAGAAAAAGGATTAAAATAAACAAGCAAAATAGAAGATGGATACATAGTTGGGGATTTGCTCAGCTTCAAAAATTTATTGAATATAAAGCTCAGGCTAAAGGAGTAAAAGTTGTTTATATTGATGGAAGATATTCTTCTCAAAAATGTAGTAAATGTGGATATATATCCAGAAAGAATAGAAAAGATCAAGCACATTTTATTTGTGAGAAATGTGGTTATCAACTTAATGCCGATCTTAATGCCAGCAGGAACATAGCCAAAAACTATCTGGCTTCCCTTAACAGGGAAGCTGGGACTGGAGCTGGTATATCCGCTCCAGTGGGCTGCTGTCAACCAGCCTATTGTAGCGGTGCCGATAGGCATCAGCTACAAGCTCTCTCCTTTAGGTGGGAGTAGTTGACTTTTTCAATATCTTTATTTAATTAATCATTAAATACGCATATACGCATAATATTTTTTAAAATCTGGAAAAATTCAATTTTTTACAAAAAAAATAAAAAATTTTGAATTTTCAGAAAAAATACTATGCAAAAATAAGTCATTTTGAAAAATAAAAATAACTTCCTTATAATGGAGTTGAAAATTTGTCTTTTTGCATTAATTTTTTAAACAACCTAAAAATAAAAATAGAGGAAAGAAAAAATGGAGGGGCTTAAAAATCAGGAAAAATTTGAGGAACAATTAAATGAGGAAAAAGAAGCTAAACATTTTGAAGAGGAAAAAGAATTAGAAACACTTGAAAAATTTGATATAAACACTTTACGAAAAGCAAAAGAAACACAATGCTCTCCTTGTATTCTTTCAGTTGCTGCTGGTATGATAATAGGTGAATATTGTGACCCTGAAAAACAGGATTGCGAGGCACTTGTGGAAGATTTTACAATGGGATATACTACTTTAAGAAGATTAGCAGAAGATTTAAATGCTGATCCAGAAATTTTGAAAATTTTAGAAGAAGAAGGAGTTCCTTTAGATAAAACCTTAAAACAAATAATAGAAGAAGAGAACTGGGACGAAAAAGAAATTGCTTGTCAATTGAGTTTGAAAAATAAAAACAAAAATAGTGAAGAAGATAGTGAATGAAAAAAGGAATTACTCTTGGGTTTCCTAAATTTAAAGAAGAATATTTAAAAAGAAAAGAAGAAATTAAAGAATTTTTAGAAAAATATAATGTTAGTTTAATAGAATATAGAGATCCAGTTACAGGAGAAAAAAGAAGTTATTTGAGACGCAAAAGCAGAGGTATTTGGGGAAAAAGTGATAGACATATTTTAGGGAGAACGACAAGGGGAAAAGTTATTAAAAATATTTTAGAAAAAGCTTGACAGGATTAAAAAATTGTATTAAAATTTTAAAAAAAATAAAAGGAGGAGGTGTAAAAATGGCCAAAAAAGGTATTCCTGTTGAGTGGAGATTGTATGTAAAAAAGGACCCTGTAACTGGTAAAGAAAAGATGTATCACAGAAGGAGACATAGTCATACGAAATCTGATAGACTTAAGGAATTTAGGAAATGCATTAGAGAGCAGATGGAAGGATTTAAAGCTACAGGAAAAGACGAAAGAGAAAGAGCTTTGGCAGTAAGAAGAAAATTAGCTGAAGCAGCTAAAACTTGTGCAGCCAGAGTTTAATTTTTGAATTTTTAAAGATTTAATCTTTTTTGGGGGGCTCTTCCCCCAAAATTTTTAAACTTTTTACATAATTTTTAAATTCTTCTGCTTGTTTTAAAATTTGTTTAACAAATTCAATAGCCATTTTTTTGTATTTTTCAGGAAGAAAAGGAATATCTTCTAATTTTACTACACCGACTTCAACAAATCCACCTCTTGGTATAGCTATTCTTATACTTAAAAAAGGTTCATCTTTAAAATTATAAAGATTAAAAGCTGTTATTTTGCGAGGGTTGTAAAATTTTGATCTTTCAGAAAGTATGTATTCTCCAGATTTTATTTCTGGTTCATAAACTCTCATTTGTTTCTTTTTTGCTTTTTCTATTAAACGGGTTCCTTTTTTTTCAACAACTCTATGTAAGCCACAAAAAGGACAAACTACCATTATGATTTTTTTTCTTTTTAAAATTTCTTCTTCAGGGATTTCCTCTTCAGCAGTTGGAGTAGCAATTTCTATTATTTCTTCATCTTCTTTCTCAATTGCTTCTAAAATGGTTGATAAAGGTTTTTTAGTCATGATTAATTAATAAGGAACTGTCAATTTAACTTCCCTATTTATTTTTTCAATTTCATCACAAATTTTGTCTAATTTTTCAGCTTTATTTTTAAGCTCTTTAGCAGAGTAATATAAAGATGTCCAGCTATCAATTGCATCTTTAACAAAATCATATAGATTTGCCCATTCAGTAACTTTTATTTGTTTTAAAGCCTCAAAATCCATTTTTAAAAAATGTTTATAACAATCTTCTTGAATAAAAATGATTAGTTGTGTCAAAACTTCGATAGCTTCATTTAAACTTGCAATATAATAAAAAGCTGGCAAATAAGTATAACCACGCTTTTGGTCAATTTTTGAGAAATCTTCATAGGCTTTTTCTAAAACAGAATTGGCTTTGTTTAAAATTTTTTCAAATATATGATGAATACAATTTAAAAAATTCATTATTTCTTTAATTTCTTTCATTATCCCCCCCCTTTTTTTTATTTTATTTCCAAAACTCTAAAAATGGATGTTTTTCAAATATGATTTTATCAACTGTTAAAGGATCATACCTAACATAAACCTGCATAATATCCTCTCTCCAGGGCTTCCATCTTAAAAAATCCCTTACAAGAAGAGGATGTAAATCAGGTATCATACTTAATTCAGAAACCAAAGCTCTTCTTATTGCATGTATATTTAATCTTTTCCTTTGAGTTATACCTGCAAGTTTACAAAATTCAGTAAACATAAAATTTAAATGCTCTACACTAAACTTCTTTTTTATTTTACCTAAAGTTTCTTTAAAATCAATAAAAAACTCATTTAAAAATTCAGGAATAAGATGTTCCCTTGCCTGTCCTCCTTTTTTAGCATAAATTTTAACAAAAAGATTACCATCTTTTTCATAAATATCTTCTGGTTTTAAATCATAGGCTTCTGATCTTCTACATCCATAAATTGTAAAAAGAGCCATATAACCTTCTTCTAAGTTTCCACCATATTTTCTTGAAACATCTATTAAAGCTTTGATTTCCTCTCTTGTTAAAACAGGCTGACATTTTTTAATATGTCCTTTAGGAGCAACCAATGAATGAGGAATAGTAAATGGAATGCCTACTACATTACAGAAAAATTTTAAAGCATAATAAGTAACCATAACAGAATTAGGATTTTGCTTTTTTAAATATTCAAGCATTGTATCTTCATTTACAACTAAACTTGATTGCAAAAGAAAATCATTAATAATAGAAAGGTAGGTTTTATAAGTGGCAGGAGATTTAAAGGAAAGAACTTCTTTAAATTTTTGAAAAGCTTGTCTGGTTACTATCATTTTAGTTTTAATTTAATATTATTAAAATAAAAATCAAGAAAGGACTTGAAAAAATTAATTAACAATTTAATTTTAAAAGAAAAAAACAATAGGAGGTCAAATCATGGCAAGAGTAACAGCAAAAGATATTCCAGTTGAAAAATTACTTAATAAAGAAGAAGTCAAAAAAGATTTTGCAGTTT
>CAZJYT010000059.1:0-4586 GCA_964550325.1 uncultured Candidatus Saccharibacteria bacterium
AAGCTAAACGAGCTCGGGAATAGCTGGTTCTCCCCGAAATAGCTTTAGGGCTAGCCCAGAGAAGTAAGTAAGGGGGGTAGAGCACTGGAAGGAATATCGTACCTTCGGGTAGATACTCCTACCAAACTCCGAATACCCTTACTGGAATCTCTGGAGTCAGAACTTGGGCGCTAAGGTCCAGGCTCGTGAGGGAAACAACCCAGACCTTTATCTAAGGTCCCTAAGTGTAAGCTAAGTGTTTTTTCTAAGGGGGTATCATCTCTTAGACAGGCAGGAGGTTAGCTTAGAAGTAGCTATCCTTTAAAGAGTGTGTAATAACTCACTGCTCTATTCTTTCTGATTTTTCAGAAAGAGGGAGATGATGCACCGAAGATTAATGGGACTTCAAGCTTACCACCGAAGATAAGGAATCTTATACCTCCTAGATGGTATAAGATTGGTAGGGGAGCGTTCGTATCGCGATGAAGTAGTAGGGTGACCTACTATGGAGCGATACGAAGTGAGAATGCTGGCATGAGTAACCGCAATGCGCGTGAGATCCGCGCAGACCGAAAGCTCAAGGTTTCCTTGGCAATGATAATCATCCAAGGGTTAGGCGGTCCTAACCTATTTGGCGAAAGCCAAATGGGGATGGGTAGTGGGTTAATACTCCCACCCTCTGGCTGGATTCTGAAGAATGACGCAGGTGAGTAGTCTGGGGGGAGAGTTGGAGCTCCTGAGGGGATTTTTCCCCGTCTCAGATGAATTGCCTGCCTGGAAAAGTTCGTAGGGTAAATTCAGCTGGAACCGTACCGCAAACCGACACAGGTGAGCTGGTGTAAGAGCACCAAGGTCAACGGGTGAAACCTCGCTAAGGAACTCGGCAAAGAAGCGGGCGTAAGTTCGCGATATGCCCTCCCAATCGTTCGTGCCTCACTGCGTTCGGCACGAACTCAAATTCAAAAATCAAATCTCAAAATGCAAAATGAAAATGTAAAATTCAAAAAGAATAAATTTTGAATTTTGAATTATCATTTTGAGATTTGCATTTTGCATTTTGAATTTGAGCGAGCGTCGAGCGTAGCGAGGCGCGAGCGATTGGGCGCAGCGAAAGTACCCCTGGGGACTGTTTACCAAAAACACAGGTCCCTGCTTAACTCGTAAGAGGATGTATAGGGGCTGAGGCCTGACCAGTGCCCGTGTGTCATACCTGGAAGTTCTCTGGGGTAGATTACCTTATTCCAGAGAGCCTACTGGGTTAAGCCTCGGGTGAACGTCGGTGGTAACTCTGACCATCCTAAGGTAGCGTAGTCCCTTGTCACGTAAGTTGTGACCCGCACGAAAGGCTTAACTACTGGGGGACTGTCTCGGCGAGGTGCCCGGTGAAAATGCAATAGGGGTGAAGATGCCTCTTACCCGCGGTAAGACGAAAAGACCCCGGGAGCTTTACTGTAGTTAGGTATTGAATCTGGGTTTTGGATGCGAAGCGTAGGTGGGAGGCTATGAAGTCTGTTCTCCGGAACAGATGGAGCCGCCAATGAGACACCACCCATTTAAAACCTAGGTTCTAATTCTTCGGAAGACAGTGCCTAATGGACAGTTTTGGTGGGGCGCTAGCCTCCTAAAAGGTAACGGAGGCGTTCATAAGGTCGGCTAACTCCGGATGGAAATCGGAGTGATAGGACAAAGCCAGAAGCCGGCTTGACTGCGAGGCGGACATGCCGCGCAGGGGGAAAACCCGGACTTAGTGAACCGACCCGTCTTTGTAGAAAGCGGGGAGATCATCGGCTAAAAGCTACCCCGGGGATAACAGACTGGTAGGGCCCGCGAGTTCACATCAACGGCCCTGTTCGGCACCTTAGCCAGAAATATCGGGGTGCTAGGAGGATTAATCCTCCTACAAAAAAGCGGTCAAAAACGGTGAAAATCCATTAGGATTTTGATAAAATTTCCTAATGGACAACACCGTGGGAAGTTTAACCTGGCAACAAAAGTCTTTGATTATAGGCTGCATTTTAGGAGATGGATATTTAAGGAAAATAGAAGGAAGAAAATGGGCTTTTTTGGAAGTGAATCATTCAATAAAAGCTAAAGATTATGTTGATTGGAAATATGAGATCTTGAAAGATATTTGTAAATCTCCCCCAAAAGAAAGAACTCTTAGAAAAGGAAAAAAAGCCTACAGGTTTTTTACAAGAGAGCATCCTGAAATAGACGAGCTTTACAAGAAATTCTATAAAGAAGGAAAGAAGGTAATACCTAAAAATTTCAGGTTAAATCCTTTAATCTTAGCTGTCTGGTATATGGATGATGGGTCAAAGACGAAAAAGAATGATGTTTACCTCAATTGCCAACAGTTCGATTGGAAAAGCCAGAGAAGATTGCTTCATGCTCTGAGAATGATAGGTGTGAGAGCAAGAATGAACAAAGACAAAAAATATTGGAGAATCCGAATTTACAAAGAATCAATTCCCAAATTTGCAGAAATTATCAAGCCTTATTTGCAACCTTCAATGGCTTATAAGTTACCAGGTTGAACCCCGTAGAGACTCAGAAGAATAATTTTTTCTGGACTCTCCCAAGGAAGGGAGGGTAATACGGCCGCCTCCAGCCCAAAATTATTTTTGAGCTGGATGAAGGTATAGTCCTTAACCAAAAATTCGGGGAGGCGATGTCGACTTGTCACATCCTGGAGGTGGAGAAGCTTCCAAGGGTCCGGCTGTTCGCCGGTTAAAGTGGCTCATGAGTTGGGTTCAAACCGTCGCAAGACAGGTTGGTCTCTATCTACCGTGGGCGCCGAGGATTGAGAGGAGCCGGCCCTAGTACGAGAGGACCGGGCTGGACCGACCTCTGGTGTACCAGTTGTTGGGCCTCCAGCACAGCTGGGTAGCTAAGTCGGGAGGGATAAGGGCTGAAAGCATCTAAGCCCGAAGCCCACCTCAAGATTAATCCTCATAGTCTGGTGGAAGACTACCACCTTGATAGGGCAGAGGTGTAAGTCCCGCAAGGGATTGAGCCGACTGCTACTAATATGACAGCACCTTAGCTAGCAATTAATGGCTATTTTAGTTGGAGAAATATATAATTTATAATTTGGGTGCCTCTGGATTAAACATTATGGTGGCAGCTATACTGGGGTTGTTCCACCTGTTCCCATCCCGAACACAGAAGTGAAAGACCTCAAGGCCAATGGTAGCCGAGTTTTCTCGGTGAGAGTAGGTAGCTGCCACCATAGTGTTTAATTAAGGGGTATTTGCTAAGCAATTTGGTAACGAATTAGTAGAGGCATCTTGTCTCGGGGGAGCATACCGCAGCCGAGCCCGAGTGGAAGACTGTATTTCAGTAGGGACCCTGTAAGGCTCGGCGAGGTATAATAGCTGCCGTGAAAAAACTTTCTTTTTCAGCACCTAAGGCGACTCCGTGCTCCCCGAGACAAGATGCCTCGATAAAGAAATTATTAAGGAGTTTTTAGTGAATTGGTAAGAATAGTACAATTAAGGGGTTTAATTTTTTTAAAAATTTCTAAAAATGAAGAGCAGATTTACCTATCTTATTGTAATAGGAGTTTTCTTTCTTTTTTCATTTTTTTTCCAAGATGAAATAAAAAATTTTTTTTATAATCTCTCTCTTCCTTTTCAGAAATCTCTCTCCGATTTAAAATTTTTTTCTGAGGATACTTTCAAGATTATTTTTCAGAGAAAGGAAATAATTAAAGAAAATGAGAGATTAGAAAAGAAAGTAGAGAGGCTTTTAACAGAGATTCAAAAATTGAAAGATTTAGAAAAAGAAAATGAAACCTTAAGAAAAGCCTTAGGACTTAAGAAAAAAAAAGATTTTAATTTTTTTTTATCGCAGTTTGTTAGTAAAAGTATTGATTCTCCAGATGAGATTTTAATTAAGGGAGGGGAGAGAGAAGGAATTAAGGAGGGATGGCCGGTAATTACTCCCGAAGGAGTTTTAATTGGGAAAACAAACAAAATCTTTAAAAATTTCTCTCAAGTTAAACTTATTTCAGAAAAAAATTTCTCTTTTGGAGTGGAGGGATTAAATAAAGAAGGAGTGATAGGGATAATAAAAGGAAAGGGCAATTTGAAGATTCATTTAGAAAAGGTTCCTTCTCAGGCAAAACTTGAAAAAGGGGATGTTTTGGTCACTATTTATTTAGGAAGAGAATTTCCCGAAGGACTCTTAGTTGGAAAAATTGCAAAAATTGAGAAATCTGATCTTGAGCATTTTCAATCCGCTGAGGTTACTCCCTTTTTTAAAAAAGATAAATTGGAGAATTTATTAATTATTACTGAATGGTAAGAAAAATTAAAAAAATTTCTTTCCTTTTCATTCTCTTTTACTTTTTAGCTTTACTTCAAACTAGTTTTTATCTTAATTTTTTCTTTCCTAATCTTATTATCTGTTTAGTAATTTTAGTAAGCCTAATTGAAAAAACAGAAGGAGAAATAGGATTTTTTTGTGCTCTTTTTGGAGGTTTCTTTTTAGATATCTTTTCTGAAAAATTTATAGGATTTTATATTTTAATTTTAATAGCTATAATTTTTTTTATTAAAATAATAATAAGAAGATACTTTGAGTTGCCAACCCTTTTAAGATGA
>CAZJYT010000060.1:0-4531 GCA_964550325.1 uncultured Candidatus Saccharibacteria bacterium
TGTATTTAGATTTAACATTTGAGATAGGATTTAATATTTGACATCTAACATTTGAATTTTATTGCTCTTGACACGGTTTTATGATTTGCTATAATTTTTATAGACGAACCTCTGGAGATCCCTCGGGATGCTCCAGACTTTTTTATTTAAGTATAATTTCTTTTTTAAGCTTTCGCAAATCTATGTATTTCGCCTCCTTTAAAAGTTCTAAAGATATGTGGCCCCTAGTTGACATCACAATTACTCGTTTTCCTTTCTTTTTAAGCCTTCGCAAGGTATAGGCTAAATCACTATCTCCTGATAATAATACTGCTGTATCATACTCTGAAGTTAAATCATCCATCTCAAATGAAATTTCTACATCGAAATCAGCTTTCCATTCTGTATGACCATTTCTGGTTTTTATTTTTTTAACAGGCTTTGTTCTCAAAATATAACCACAATATTCAAGCATCTTTAGGAAGCGTCCTTGGGAGTGGTCTCTTGGAAATACTCCAGTATAAACAAAGCATTTTCCCAAATCACATTCTTTTTTAAAGTATCTCATCAGTTTTTCATAAGAAATTTGCCATTTTAAGGTCCTTTGAGAATAGAAAATATTGGCTATATCTATAAACACATATACCCTTCCTTTTACAAATTTCCCTATCATAATCTAAATTACAATTATAAATTCAAAATCCTAATTTCTAAAGGCTATTGGCTATTAGCCAAATGAGATCGTAGCACCCTAACTTGATTTTTGTTCAGAGTGTTAGCCTAAAGGAATTTTACTCCTTAAGGCATTAGGTATTTGGTGTGGCTTTAAATATGGTTAACCTCCTCCGAGCTTGGAATGTAAGGTGGATAATATTAGGCTTTTACTTTTTCTACTATCTCTTCAAAGATTTGAGGATGTTCTTTTGCTAATTGAGCCAGAATTTTTCTATCCAATTCAATATTTTTTTGTTTTAGTTGGTGAATGAATTTTGAATAGGTAATTCCCAAATTTCTACAGGCAGCATTTATTTGGATTTGCCACAATCTTCTGAATTCTCTCTTTTTTCTTTTTCTATCTCTATAGGCATAACTCCAGGCTTTCATTAAAGCTACCTTTGCCAACCTATATTTAGATTTTCTTCCTCCTTGAAAACCCTTAGCTTGGGCTAATACATATTTCCTTCTTTTATGGGCTATTTTTCCTCTTTTTACTCTCGCCATAGCTTAATGTAAATATCTTTTGATTAATTTTTCTTCGGTCTTGGTTAAGGGAAGGTAACGGCGTAATTGCCTGATTTTTTTTTCAGGCTTTTTGGCTCTATTGTGACAAGTACCCGCCTTTCTTCTCAGGATTTTGCCGGTTTTGGTAAATTTAAATCTCTTTAAAATAGATTTTCGCATATTTTATTATTAAAAAAATAAAAATAAAATTATTTCTTTGAAATTATTATTGTAAAACCCTTAGCTTCTTTTCGCAAGTCAGTATCTTTTTTGATAGGGATGGTTTTTCCCAAAATTTCCAAAAACCTTTCAATTTTTTCTTTTGCTATCTCTGGGAGACTCTTTTCTCTTCCTCTCAGGACTATCTCTATTTTTATTTTGTTACCTTGACTCAAGAATTTTTCTGCTTGTTTTGCCTTTATCTCCAGGTCATGAAGAGAAATATTAAATCCTAATCTTACCACCTTTAGCTCAGTTTTTTTATCTTTTTTGTCTTTCTTTCTTTTTTGTAACCAATATAAATACTTTCCATAATCTGCAATTTTGCAGACCGGAGGATTAGCTTTTTCGGTTAATAAAATTAAGTCTAAGCCTTCTTCTTCAGCTAAATGAAGAGCCTTCTCCAACTCAAAAATCCCTAAATTTTTTCCTTCCTTATCAATTACCCTTACCCTTTCAGCCCTTATTTGATTGTTAAGCAATGGTTTTTTAAACAGAGATTTTTTGTGGAGATGCCGGGTTCTGCCCCCGGGTCCGAAAGTTGTCACAAAAAGAAGTTTACAGGCTTAGTTTGTTTTTGGTTTCAGGAGAAAAAGAGAAACAAACAAACTTTTTCACCCAAAGTTCCTTAGTAATTTTCGATAGTTTCCCAGGAACAAAGAAACTAATCTATCTCGCAGATTCTCTGCACCCTCTTTTACTTAGCGAGAATCAGTAAAGAGAGTGCCAGCTTTATGCTAAAGCTGGTGAAAGAGCTTCAGTTTTGGCAGTTATTTTTTGCTAGAAGTTTAAAGAGATTCTAGCAAACTCTGCCTGCTTCTCTTTGGAACTAACTTCCGTCGAGGCTTTACTTCATCCCCATTTTTTCAAGGTTCTTTCAATCTTCTTTTTTATCTCTCTTTTTCTAATTAATTCTCTTTTATCAATTTTTCTCTTCCCTTTCGCTACTCCAAATTCTAACTTTATCTTACCCCTTTTAGTATATAATCTTAAAGGGACTAAAGTCAAGCCTTTTTGCTTTGTTTTTCCTAACAAATATTTAATTTCCGATTTCTTTAAAAGTAATTTTCTTTTTCTCTCCGGATTATAGTTTTGGGGAGCATTTTTAGGTTGAAAAGGCAATATTTTGACCCCAACCCAAAAAGCTTCTTCATTTCTTATTGTTACATAACTTCCAGCCAAATTCACCCCTCTTATCTTGAGAGTTTTGGTTTCCATTCCAGTCAAGCTAATTCCTGCTTCAAATTTTTCTAAAATTTCATAATTAAAAAAAGCCTTTTTATTTTCGCCTAAAACCTCCATATTGTCCTTGACAAATAAAAGCGTGTTTTTATAGAATTAATTTGGCTTAAGACTAAAAGGGGACCATAAAAAGTAAGAGTGAGAGAATTACGAGGGAGATTAATATTATCCACAAAAGACGCAATAACTTCCTCGTTTTCTTATCCATATTTTTTATAAATGATAACATATTTTGTAAAAAATAAAAAGAGGAGGAAGAAATCAAAAGTTTTTTGGCCAGGTTTCCTTGTTTTTGTCTTAATTCTTTTGGGATTAATTATATTTTTGGGTGTTTCTAACTGGAAGGTAAGAAAAAAAAGAATAACTCTTGAGAATCAATTCCAAATTCTGAATCAAAAAATAGAGAAATTAGAAGAAGAAACCCAGAAATTGAGAGAAAGAAGCTCTCTTTTTAAAAAGAAAGAGTACTTAGAAAAAGTGGCAAGAGAAATTTTTAATTTTAAAAAACCAGGAGAAAAGGTGATAGTGATAAAAAGAGAAAATTTCCTTGCCTTAGAACCTGAAAAAGAAGAAAAAAAACTTTCTATTTTAGAGCAGTGGTTGAACTGGATTAAAAAAAAGTTATAATATTTAATAAGCGAGTGTAGTATAGTGGTATTATGCAACCTTCCCAAGGTTGAGACGGGGGTTCGATTCCCCTCACTCGCTCTTTCCTGATAGGACAGAATCAGGAGAAGAAAATAAAGGTTTTGTCTATTCCCCGAGATGCCGCCTTAGCTCAGTGGTAGAGCAACTATTTCGTAAATAGTAGGTCCTCGGTTCGATCCCGAGAGGCGGCTCAAAAATTGGAGAGGCAAAGATCAGATGGTTAGTTTAAATTTGACCACTGGCTTAAAAAAATCTATTTAAACACAAAAAAGTGAACCAAGAGAGAGATAAGAAAGAAAATTCCTCCCAAAATACCTGCCGCTAAACTAAAACTAAAGATTCTCATTTGTCTGGCTTCTTTAGTTTCTCCAAAAGGCGTTAAGCTTAAAAAATAGATAAAAGCCATCAAAGAAAAATAAAAGACTAACCATCCAAAAGTGAAAAGGGGCTCTCTTTTTTGGAAAAGAGAATAGAGAGAAAGGAAAAATCCCAAGCAGGTTAAAAGAAAACTCAAAAGCATTTTTGTTTTTTTATCTTTTTTTAATACAATATCAACGAAATTGCAAGAAATTATCCAAGAAGCACTCTTAAAGCTCTTAAAGAAAGTTTGAGAGGTATTAAACTTAAGATAAAAGAGAACAAAAAAGGTTTGGGAATGGTTTTGAAGAAGAGGATTTTTAGTTATGGCGATAAAGGCCTATAAAGATGTTTTAAAAAATGAAAAAATGAAAGAGGTTTTAGAAGAGGAGACGATATTGTTTATTAGCGTTCTTAAGTGGATTGCTCTTGCTACATTCATTGGAATAATTGTGGGATTTTCAACCGGGTTATTTTTGAAGACGCTTGCCTTTACTGTAAAATTAACTGCTTCTCATCGTTACTATTTTCTCCTCCTGCCCCTTGCCTTACTGGTAAGCAGTTTTTTGACAATGTTGTGTCCAGGTAGCGAGGGACATGGAACTGAAAAGGTAATAGAGGCAATTCACAGATATTCAGGAAAAATTAGGCCCTTAGTTATTCCGGTAAAATTTTTGGCTACAATAGTAACAATAGCCGGAGGAGGCTCTGTAGGGAAGGAAGGCCCTGCTGCTCAGATTGGAGCAGGGCTTTCTTCTCTTTTTGCTGGTCTTTTCAGGTTTGATGAAAGAGACCGCAAAAAATTGGTCATTTGCGGGATTAGCGCAGGTTTTGCCTCTATTTTTGGCACTCCCATAGCCGGAGC
>CAZJYT010000061.1:0-4449 GCA_964550325.1 uncultured Candidatus Saccharibacteria bacterium
TGAAAACATAAATTTATTCTACTAATTCCTTTAATTTTTCTAATCCCCGATGAAGCGCGCCCCGTTAGAAAACTATTTTTCTAACGGGGTAAAATTTTATTGTTCCTTCTCTAATAATCCTTTTAACTCTTTCAAACCACGATGTAATAATGATTTCACAGTTCCTTCTTTCTTGCCTAAAATTTCAGCAATTTCTTTGATTTTCTTTTTTTCAAAAAATCTTAAAGTAATTACCTCTTGATACTTAATTAGAAGTTGAGAAATTTTTTCTTGAATTTTTAAAAAATCTTGGTGCTTTTTTAATTCTTCTTGGGCTTTCAAAACTTCTGTTTCAGGATTATGTAAAGTGATTGGTTCAAACCCTTTTTCTTCAAGTTCATTTAAAGAAATTGAATATTTTTTGTTTTTTCTAAAATAATTAGCAATTTCGTTATTGGCAATCCTATAAAACCAACTAGATATAGAAATATTCTTCCAACGAAATTTCCAGAGATTTTTTAGTGCCTTAAGAAATGTTTCAGAAGTAACATCTTGAGCAATCTCAAGATTAGCCACTCTTTTTAAGATATAGCCAAAAATTTGGGGATAATATTTATCATAAAGTTTAGCAAAAGCCTCGGGCTCCTTTTGGGCTCTTTTGACTAACTCCTTTTCATCGTTTGAATTCATACCTGCCCCGTTAGAAAATTATTTTACCCCGTTAGAAAACTAAAATAACTATAAAACAATTAGGAAATAATTGTTAATATTAAAATCTTGGTTTTCTAACGTGGTGAACCAATACAAAATCTCTCTGCGCATCCGCTACTTAATTATAATAACGCAATTTTCAGAAAAAGGTTGCATATTTGGTGAAAAATCTTAAAAACTTTTTGAGCGAGCCCCGTCCCACGAAAGTGTGGCGGGGCGAGCGGAAAGAAAGCTCGCAAGAATTTTTTAGAGGTAGGCGGGGGCATTCGTCCCTGTCTGCCTTAAAAATATTCCACCAACTCTCACGCCCATCCGAAGAGCAGGCGAGAGAAACCCCCATTTATTTAAATTTCTCTTCGTGTTAAACGGTTTAATAGGTGACTGAGGGGAAGATTATTAAACGGTATATTCGGTACCTCTTATATTGTACAATTCGGTTTTTTGATTTAGAAAGGAAAATTTGGTAAAATTTAATCTTATGGAAAAAATAAATTTTGAGAAATTAGAGAGGGAGGCAATAGAAAAAATTAAAAGCGCAGATAGTTTAGAGAAAATAAAAGAGGTTTCCAATTTTTATTTGGGGAAAAAGGGAAAGATTACTGAGATCTTCAAATTGATAAAAAAACTGAGAGAAAAGAGAGAGATAGGAGAAAGAGCTAATAGGTTGAAAGAGTTATTAAAAAGAGAAATAGAAAAGAAAGAAGGGATATTAAAAGAGAGATTAGAAAAAGAAAAAGAAGAAAAAGAATGGATTGATATCACTGTTCCTGGTAAAAAACCAGAAGTTGGAAGCTTGCATCCTCTAACTTTAATTAAAAGAAAGATCGAAAAAATTTTTCAGGGTTTAGGATTTTCTATTGTTGAAGGACCTGAGATTGAAAATGAATGGTACAATTTTGATGCCCTAAATATCCCTAAAGAGCATCCAGCCAGGGATTTATGGGATACTTTATATTTAAAGGAAGAGAGGCTCCAAACTGAAAATAAAAAAAATGGGAAATTTTTATTAAGAACCCACACCTCTCCGGTTCAGATTCGTTATTTAGAAAAAAATCAGCCTCCCTTTAAAATTATTGCCCCAGGAAGGGTTTTTAGGCATGAGGCTACAGATAGCAAGCACGAGATTAATTTTCATCAAATAGAGGGATTAATGGTGGCTGAAAAGGTTTCAATTCCCCATTTTAAGGCTATTATTTCTTATTTTTTAAATGAATTTTTTCAAAGAAAAATCAAAATGAGACTGAGACCTTCTTTTTTCCCTTTTACTGAGCCTTCTTTTGAGATAGATATTTTGTGTGTTATTTGCCAAGGAAGGGGTTGTTCAACCTGTTTGGGTTCGGGATATTTAGAAATAATGGGAGCAGGAATGGTTCATCCCAATGTTTTTAAAAATTCGGGTTTGAATCCAAAATTTTGGAAGGGCTTTGCCTTTGGTTTGGGACTTGAAAGAATGGCAATGCTTAAATATAAAATTGATGATATTAGATTGTTTTATAGTGGAGATTTAAGATTTTTAAAACAATTTTGAAAATTTTTATGAGGGAAAGGTTAACTTTTGAGAGAAAGAAGGAAGGAAAGGAGGAAACAGAAAAGAAGGAAGAAAGAGAATTGCCAGAAGAGGACCGTGGGAAGATAGAATATATAAAAAAATATACTTATTTAGGAAGAGTAGTGGAAAGGCTTTTAGAGGAAGGAGAACTTTCCTTAGAGGAGATAAAAGAAATGAAAGCGGGAAGGGCTCCTCGCTATATTTCTCTTTTAAAAGGAAGAAGATTATTTGGAATTTTTGAAGTGAGTAACGGGAAATTGAGACTAAAAGTAAGAGGCAAGGAATTAAATCGAAGATTATTGGAATATTGGGAAGGAGAAAAGAGGTTAGGCTTGGAAAGAGAAATTTTGGGAATTGTTGAAGAAGAAGAAAGAATATCTTTTTCAGAAATTATAAAAAGAAGCTCATTTCGCTCCTCTTTTAGTCGCGGAACCTTTCTGCGAAGAGTAAAGGCGTTAGAAGAGGCGGGTTTAATCCAATCTTCAATGGAAGGCGGAAGGAAAATTTTAATAAAAAAAGAATTTAAAGAACAAAAAGAGTAAAATTTATGCTTTTTTCTTATAAATTTTTACAATCTTTTTTTGAGAAAAAACTTCCATCTCCCAAAAGGTTGGCAGAACTTTTAACAGCTCATATTTTTGAGGTGGGAGAGATAGAAAAAATGGAGAAAGACTATGTTTTAGATATTGAAATTTTGCCAAACAGAGGAGATTGTCTTTCCCATTTGGGATTGGCAAGAGAAATTTCAGCGATTTTAAATTTAAAATTAAAAGCCCCAAAAATAAAAATTAAAGAGACAAAAGAAAAAATTGGAAAATTTGTCTCTTTGGAGGTTAAAGATAAAACCTGTAAGAGATATACTGCCAGATTAATAAAAGGTGTAAAGGTTTCTCATTCTCCTTTGTGGTTAAAAGAGAGGTTGGAAATTTGTGGCATAAACTCTATAAATAATGTTGTTGATATTTTAAATTATGTAATGCTTGAACTTGGTCAGCCATTGCATAGCTTTGATTTTGATAAAATCTCCTTGCCAAAAAAAATAATTGTTAGAAATGCAAAAGAAGGAGAAGAAATAGTTAGTTTAGATGGGAAAAGATATAAATTAGACAGAGAAATATTATTAATTGCTGATTCAAAAAAACCCTTAGCAATTGCCGGAATTAAAGGAGGAAAAGAAGCTGAGATTAAAAAAGAGACAAAAAATATTTTAATCGAGAGTGCCAATTTTGAGGGGCCAAAAATTAGAAAGGCTTGCCGAAAATTAGAATTAATGACTGAGGCCTCAAAGAGATTTGAGCATCAAATAGACCCCAATTTAACTGAAATCGCTTTGGAGAGAGCCTGCCAATTAATTCAAGAAATTTGTGGAGGAGAGGTTTTAAAAGGCAAATTAGATTTTTATTTAGAAAAAGAAGCCCCAAAGGTAGTTGTTTTAAATTTAGAAGATTTAAGAGAAATTTTAGGAATTCAAATTTCTCAGAAAGAAGTTAAAAGAATTTTAAATTCCTTAGGGTTTAAATTCAAAAAAGAAAATGAAAGATTAAAAGTTAAAGTTCCCACCTTTAGAAGAGATATTTCTTTGCCAGAAGATTTAATTGAAGAAGTGGGAAGGATTGTAGGTTATGAGAAAATTCCTGTTGAGTTTCCAAAGGTATTTTTGGTTCCTCCGAAAAGGAATTTGGATGTTTTTTGGCAAGAGATGGTAAGGGATATTTTAAAAGAAATGGGATTTTGCGAGGTTTATAATTATTCTTTTTTGAGTAAAAGAGAAATTGAAATTTTTGATTTTTTCCCAAGTGAAGTAATAGAAGTTGAAAATCCAACCAGCGAAAAATTCCAATTTTTAAGACCCAGTTTAATTCCCAATTTATTAAAAAATATTAAAAAGAATTTGCCCTATTTTAAAGAGATAAAGATTTTTGAGATAGGAAAGACCTTTAAAAAGAAAAATTCTCAAAAAATTTTAGAGAAAAAAATGCTTAGTGGAGCTATTTTTGGAGAGAGGTTTTTTGAAGCTAAAGGAACAGTAGAGGTTTTGCTAAACAAATTAGGAATAGCAAATGTTTGGTTTGATGAGTATCAGGCCTTTCCTACTCAAACTAAAATTTCTATTTGGCACCCTAAAAGATGTGCTGAAATTAAAATTAATCAAGAGAAAATAGGATTTTTAGGAGAAATTTGTGGTGATATTTTAGAAAAATATGAAATCT
>CAZJYT010000062.1:0-4425 GCA_964550325.1 uncultured Candidatus Saccharibacteria bacterium
CCAGATTAAGCTGGGTGATTGAGAGATTTGAAACTGTTTCTTCAAAAGTTTCTGCAAAAATAGAAGAATTAAAAGCAGCTGGCAAAGACACTTCTCAGCTGGAAGCATGGTTAGCTGATTTTAACCAGAAAATTGAAATAGCCAAAGAAAAGAGAGATAAAGCCAAAGAAAAATATCAGGCAATTTCCAGTTTGGCTGATGCTAACAAGTTTTTCAAGCAGGCCCACCAGTTTATTAAGGAAGCAAATCAGTACCTTCGGAAGGCTCACCAGAAATTAGTTGAGATTGTCAAAGAGATGAAAAAATTAGCTACGCCGACGGAAACAGGAGAGTAAAAAATGAATGAAAAGGTTTTCCAAAGGCAACCCTAAGGGGGTTGCCTTTGATTTTCTAAGCTTTAAAAAAAGATAACAGAATGTAAAAATAAAAAACTTGCCAGGCATAGAAACTTATTTATGAACTCTTACAAAGTCACTTGACTAAAAAGCAAAGAAATTCTTAAAATAATCTAATGATTGGATTTTGGATTCTTATTTTTATTTTAAGTCTGATTTTGTTAGTGAAGGGAGCAGATTGGTTTGTTGAAAGCTCAGAAAAAATTGCCTTGGCTTTAAAAATTTCTCCTTTTATTGTGGGGGTAACGATTGTAGCGGTAGGAACTTCTTTTCCAGAGTTGGCATCCTCAATAGCTGCGGTTTTAAAAGGAGAGACAGCAATAGTAGTAGCTACTGTTGTAGGTTCAAACATTGCAAATATTTTATTAATCGTAGGATTATCAGCTATTGCCGCCAGGATCTTGGTTGTTAGGAGAAGTCTTATTGATTTAGATGCTCCTCTTTTGGTTTCCTCTGTGATTCTTTTTTCTTTCATTATTTGGGATGGGGAAGTGGTTTTTTGGGAAGGAGTTTTACTAAGTTTGGGGTTTTTAACCTATTTTCTTTACACTCTTTTTCAAAGAAGAGAAGAAGTAATTACTCCAGAATTAGTTGAAATTTTACCAGAAGGTATCACTATAAAAATTTTACCTTCCAGAGTGGAGAGAAGAAGAGAGAAAATTAAGAAAGAAGAGACAGAGAAAATTAAAACAGAAACCATCCTCTTTTTAGTTTTAGGAATTTTAGGATTAATTGTGGGCTCAAATTATGCCATTGAATCAATGGCTAAAATTGGTAATTTTTTCAAAATTCCTTCTTCTTTAATTGCTGCCTTAGCTTTAGCTATTGGCACCTCCCTTCCAGAGACATTGGTTTCAGTAAGAGCCGCTTTGAAAAAAAAGTATGAGATGGCTTTGGGTAATATTTTTGGCTCTAACGTTTTTAATCTTCTTTTGATTCCGGGAGTTTGTGCCTTAATTCAGCCCTTAGTAGTTGATTCTCTTGTTATTTCTGTTTGTCTTCCCTTTTTACTTCTTACTACCTTTATTTTTGTGATTTCTGGGATTTCAAGAAGAATTTATATTTGGGAGGGAATGATGTATTGTTTAATTTATCTCCTTTTTGTCCTTAAGCTTTTTAAGGTTGTTTGAAATATTCTCTCTATCTAATTCTCCTTTCATTTCATTTTACCAAACCTTCGTTTCACTTATATTTTGATGACCTGATACGTTTTCTTGTTTTGAAGGAGGTCACTATGGTAAAATGCTTTAATAAACCCTGATTAAAGCAAAAAGAGAACCTCTAATAAACATTATGCCAAGGTACATAGAAAGGTTTGAACCACAAGCTGAAAAAGGGAGGAAAAACAGATAAATTATAGCCAAAAAAGAGTGGTTAATTTGGAGATAAAAGAGCCGGTGGTAGGGAAAGAAGAGAATGGATTTGCGAGAGCAATTAGTAAAGAAAAGCAGAGAGAAGCCTAGAGAATTTGATATTAAACTTGATATATAGCCAATTATGGCAAAGAAGGCAATATGATTTTCAACTGGATTTTTATAATCGAGATATTATTAGTCTTTATCTCTGCCAGCGGGATTTCTTTGGCTCTCTGGGTTTATTTTGCTGATAGAAAAAATAAGGTCAATCAGATATTCTTTGGACTTATTCTTTCTGCTGTAGTCTGGATCTCCTTAGATTATGCCACCAGTTTTCCTAATTTATTCCCTTATGCCCTGTGGATGGCTCGCATAGAGTGGGCAATAGTTGCTATCTTTCTCGTTTTTGCTTATTTTTTTAGTATTTACTTTCCAAAGGAAAGTAAAAGATATCCCGCTTTAGATATAACGGTTGTTGGTATAGAGATCGTCTTTTTCTTCCTTTCCCTATTTACAAACACTATTATAAAAAGCATAGAGCCGCTTCAGGTAGGGGTAAGATATGTTCTGGGCACAGGAGGAATTATTGATTTAATTACTATAATTCCTCTGGTTATTATTATGATTTTTAATATCTTTAAAAAATACTTCACCCTTTCTCAGTTGGAGAAACTTCGGGTTCAATACTTTTTGATTGGGCTCTCTATCTGGGTTGGAGCCAATCTTATTTTTAATGTCGGCTTTATATTATTTGTAGAGGAGCATCCCCCAACCTTATCATACCTTGGTACTTCCTCAGCCATCTTTTTCTTTATTTTTACTGCCTATGCAATCGTTAAGCACCAGCTTTTTGGAATTAAAGTTATTTTAACCCAAATTTTGGTTGGGGTAATGGGTCTGGTTTTGTTGATTTTACCCTTTATAGTAAAAACTACCCTTCCAATGAAGATCTTGATGGGAGGGGTTTTTCTTACACATTGTTTTATAGGCTACCTTCTTGTTAAAAGTACTCTAAGGGAGGTAAGACAAAAAGAGATTCTGGAAGAAAAGGTTAAAGAGAGAACAAAAAAGCTTAAAGAAAGCAAAGAAAAAATCGAGCGGGCATATAAAGAAATTAAAAAAAGAAAAGAGGAGCTGGAAAAGTTCTATAAACTAACTGTAGGCCGAGAACTCAAGATGATAGAACTAAAGGAAAAAATAAAAGAGTTGGAGAAAAAGATAAAAGAAAAAGATTGAATTTAGAATTTTGAATAGGACAATTTTTCTGTCTATGAAAATGTGTTATAGTTAGGAGAGGGAAGGTGGCTGAGAGTAAAGACCTCTGATGTTCTCAAGAACATCAGAATGAAAAGCTGGGATGGAAAGTATGTTAGGATCAAAGAAATTAGAGAGATTGACAAAGTAAGATTTGTTAAGAGAAACTATGCCTAATATTGAAAAACGGTTTGAGCCAAAAATTGGAATTGAGAAAAAGGAAAAAACAGAGAAAGAGAAATCTTTCACCTTAACTATTGCCACAAAAGAAGGAGATTTTTCTTTTGAAGAAATCCCATTTGAAAAATTAGGTATTGATAAAAAGGTATGTGAAGGCGCTTTTAAGAGAATAAAGGGAATTGCTGAAGAAGAAAATAGATTTTTCAAAAGGTTTTCTAGGAAAAGAAATCTTATAGAAGAAATAATCGCAGATACCACAAGTGATAACTATTTTGCCCCGGGAAGAGACGAAGAGGAGTTAAGGGCAATAAAATTTCCAGCAAAAAACAATGAGATTTTAAAAGCAATAGAAACAACCAAACCTATTGTTAGACATGAGGCATTTCATTTGGCAATGAAACTGGAGAGTTCAGAGGAGGCGCCTTTTTGGTTGGAGATGGAGGAAAATATAGAACAAGGGAAAGATACTAAACTTCCATTTTTGGAAAATGAGGTAAAAACCAGTAGATTTAGAGAGTTTACTGAATTCATCAGTGGCGCCCCGTCTTTTTTAGAGGCGATTGTCCACGGTGCCTATTTTGAGAGAGATATTCGGGAGTTGGTTGAAGAAAAGTTGGCTGATTTTCATATGATTTCTCAAGAGATTTCAAAAAATGGTCTTAAAAGAGGAGCGGAAATAGTAACCCAGGCAAAATTAGAGAGTTTAGATATTATTGCCAAAAATAAAGGATTAAAAAGTTATAAAGAATTACCATCTTCAACAGAATCTTATTACGGGCTTGTAAATGGCAGAAATACCCTCATAACCTTAAAGGAACTAAACGAAAAGGCAGGAAATTTATCTAAGGTAAGAGAACTTGAGGGAGTAATCAAGGAATACGAGGATAAAATTCAAAAATATATAAAAGATTTTGGGGCTACTTATGCTGAAGCAATAGGGTATGAGAAAAAAGAAGATTTAGATAAGATGAATGAAAAATTCTTAAAATCTTTTGATGAGATATTAAGATGATACCTGATAATTAAACCTTATAATTAAAAGGAGAATAAATTATGGTGAAGAAAAAAATCTTAATCATAAGTTTGTTTGTGGTTTTAATTTCTCTGATAAGTGGTATCCTCTTATGGCAGAAAATATTTGAGAAACCATCTATTTCTCCAGAAATTACAGAAATCTCCAAAGAAAAAGCCTTGAAATTAGCAAATCAAGCCCTGGAGAAAGAGTGCAATCTCAGTTTTTC
>CAZJYT010000063.1:0-4183 GCA_964550325.1 uncultured Candidatus Saccharibacteria bacterium
ATTCCAGTTGAAAAATTACTTAATAAAGAAGAAGTCAAAAAAGATTTTGCAGTTTTATCAGAACTTCAAAGTAAACTTCCTTCTAATGCAAGGGTTAAAATTTTTAAAAGAAACGAAGAAGGAAAAAGAGATTATATTTCTTCTTTACCAGCTCAAGACCTTATTAAGGTTGATATTCACGAGTTCATTAAAAATAAATATGTTAAAGATCATGGAGGTGGAGAATATATAATTGAAGCAATAGATAGCGATGGTAATACTGTTGATACATTTACTATAAGTATTGCTGAAAAATTAACAGAAGAAGAAAAAACTAAACGGGAAGAAAAAATGAGACTTAAAGAACATGAAGAAATTATGCAAATGAGAGAAGAAGCATTTCAAAAGCTTAAAGAAGCTGAAGAGGAAAAAAGAAAAGCTGAAAAAATGAGATGGGAAACATATATAGAAGCTCTTAATAAACAATGGGAAACAATACAGAAAATGTATGAAGAACAAATAAATACTTTGAAAGAGTATATAAATTCAGCTCCAGATCCTAATACTCAAATGATGTTTCAAATGCAACTTGATAAAGTGTCAAGAGAATTTGAAAATGCAAGGAGAGATTTTGAGTTAAAAATAAAAGAAGCTCAGGAAAGAAGTGTAGCAAGTGAAAAATTTTATGATTTAGTAGGTCAACTTATTCCTAAACTAATAGATATTTCAACAGCTAAAGGAGAAGATCCAGTAGAAAAGTTTTCTAAAATTGTAGAGGTTATTAAAAGTGTGGTAGGAGAAAGAAAAGATATAATTGAATCTTTTCTTGAAAGTCCAGAAAAAATGAAAATTCTTCAGAGAATGTTAGGTATAGATGATGAAGAAAAAAGAAAACCAGTTTTAGATGAATTGCTTTCAAGTCCTGAAAAACTAAAAAGTCTTTTAGACCTTTTAGGATTTGATAGAAAAAAATCATTTTTAGAAGAACTGATGGAAAAACCAGAAAAATTTGAAATTTTTAAAAGAATAACTGGAATGGATAAAACAGAAGAATTAATAAAGCATTTACAAGAAATAAGAGAAAGACAAATGCAAATAGAAAATGAAATAAGAAGTAAACCAGAAGAACCTAAAAAAGATTCTTTTGATCAATTACTGGAGATGGGACAAAAGCTTGAAGCTTTGCAAAGAATATTTCCTCGTTTATTTAATCCTCCTCAACCAGCAAAAACTCTTCTTGAACTTATTTCACAAGTTCTAACTAATGCTGCTCCTCATATATCTCAAATCGTAGATCGATATATTGGTGGTATGATTACTTTAGAAATGTTAAGAAAAGGATATAATCCTCAACAAATAGTAAATATGTTTCAACCTCAACAAGCTATGCAAGAACAAATACCTCAAACACAAATACCTCAATTAGAAAGTTTTGCTGGTTTAGAAACTAAACAAACTAAACAAACTAAACAAACTGAAGGGTTTGCTGGTTCTGAAATACCTGAAGCACAAGAAGAAGTTGAACAAAAAGCAAAAAGAAAAGGCAGAAAAAGAGTTCGTGTTATACCTGTAGAGGAAGCTTTTGCTCAATTAGTAAGTGAAGTTGCTAAATCAACATTTCAAGATGGAACATTAAATGAAGAAGCTTTTATTGATACCATGGCAAAGGGAATAATGGCTAATTTAGAAATACATCCAGAGTGGGGAATAGAAGCTTTAAAGAAATACGGCAAAAATATGAAAGAAAAAGGAGCTGAAATAACAAGTCAAGTTCTTGCTATAGAAATGGAAAAAGCAAAAGAATTGATAGATAAAATAGGAGAAAGGTTTTTGGAATTAAGACAGTAATTTTTCCTTGACTTTTTGAAAAGTAAATGATATAATTTTTTAAAATTAACAGGAGGTTATTTATGGCAAAGATCTGTAAATGTATTCCTTTTCCTTTTCAAGAAAAAAAATTTGAGGAATTAAAAAACAATTTAAAAAATTCAGAAGAATTTGAAGGAGTTGTGGTAGATGAGGTAGAAGCTTATTATAGTCCTTGTGAGCATATAAAAGGAACAAATCTTTATTATTCGAAAGGTATAATTGGAGCTTTGAGTCAGGAACAAGTTGATAAATATTGCAGAATGGGTATTGTAGAAGTTGAAAGACCTGAAATAGTTGAAAGACATAAAAAATGGAAAGAAGCTGTTAAGGTTTGCAAAATGAGAACCGCTCATCTTAAAGGTGGAGAAAGAGTTAAGAAGTTTATAGAATGCATGGAGGAGGAAGCTAAGGATTAAATGTTAAAATGGATTGAAAAACTTCCATTAGAGGTAGCTCAATATATTCCTGAAGAATACTTTGGTTATGGAGAGTATCCTCAAAATTTAATTCTTGAAAAAAATAGAATATATACTGTAAAATATTCTCAAAAATGGGGATTTCTTTTAAATGAATATACTAAATTTTTAAGACAATGTCTTTCTGATATAGCTCAAGTTTTAAATATTGCTGAATCAGGAATATTTTGGTGGTCTGAGCATTATATCACTTTGATACCTAAAAAGACAATGCCTTTATATGAATTAATCTCAGCAATAGATAATTGTATTCAAGAGTTTAGAAAAAGACATTGGTATGAAAGATTTACTGTTCTTCCGCAATATGAGTCTATAACGGCTGGAGATTTAATAGAAGCTAAAAAAATTGAAAAGAAAGCAGAAACATTACCTGGGTGGGCTAAAGAGTTAGCATTAATAGGAGGATTAACCATAATAGGAGCAATAGCAGTTAAAACTTTAATTGAAAAAGTTTAATATGCTTATAGTAAAAACACCAGAAGAGGAACTTTTTGAAATAGAAGGATATGGCTTTTTCCTTGGTGATATAGGCAAGTTTATTGTTAAAGCTGCTCCAGCTGTTATAGGTGGATTTTTGGTTGGTGGACCTATTGGCGCTGCTGCTGGAGCTGCTACTGGGTTTATAGGTGGTAAACCAAGTAAAGTTTTAAAAAGATTTTTATATGGAGTTGGAGCTGGTGGATTAGCAGCTGGTGTTACTCATTTAGTTGCTCCTCAATATCAAGCCTATGTCCAAGGTCCTTTAAGTTCTAAAATTTCAGAAGCTTTATCTAAAATAAAAACTTCTATTCCTGGAATGACTGGTGGGGAAATTCAAACTGTTACGACAGGATCTAAAGAAGCTATAGCTCAAGCATTAACCAAAGGATTAGAAGAACAACTTCAAGCTTGTATACTTCCAGCAGAAGTGTCTGGTGCTTCTGGTGTTGGAACTGCTGGTGTAGGAGCAAAATTAATATCAGCAAGTAAAGAATTAATTAAAACTGGTCTTGAAACTTTAGCAAAAGGAATGGTTGTTTCTCAAATACCAAGTATAGTTGGAGCGCAAATGCAATATCCAACTGCTCCATTTCAAATTTATCAATTACCAGAAGAAGAAGGTGGTGGTTCCGTAGTTTATGAACCTACAACTGATACTTTAATAGTCCCAAGACCTGTTGCTGAAAAAGCAGTTGAAGATGTTAAACAAGAAATTCAAGCTAAAAAGGAAGTTCCTACTAAACCTCCTGTTAAAGCTGGAATAATAGAAGAAAAATATTTGCCTTATATAATACTTTTAGGTTCAATAGGTGTGGCTTTAATTTTATTAAAATCAAAAGAAAGAAGGTAAAAGATGAAAAAAATTTTAATAAGTTTTTTAATTTTCTTTTTATTAGAAGGATTTTTCACTGCATTAAAGGCTCAAGACATAGAACAAATTTTGATAAAAAAATTTAAACCTCTGCCAACAAAAGAAACTTTAGAAATCCAAAACAAGCTAAATCAAATTTTAATAAAAAAATTTAAACCTCTACCACTGAAATTTAGAGCTTGTGTTATTTCAGTAAAAAATGATTTGTTAAAAAAAGAAAATTTGGATTTGGTTTTAAATAAAAAACTTAAATTTAATTATTTTGTTCCTAAATTAACTACAGCAGAAAAGTTAAAAATTAATTATTTTTATCCAAAATTTGAATTATCAGAAAAATTAAAAATTAATTATATTTTTTAAAAACCATGAGACTAAGAGGAATTTACGAAGTGCATTCAGACGAAGAAAGGTTGCAGCTTTTAGCTGATTTAGTAGAAGAAGGTTCTCAAGATCCTGTTATAAGAGAGACAGCTATAAGAATTTTAAAAGCTTATAGAGTTCCAGAAAA
>CAZJYT010000064.1:0-4155 GCA_964550325.1 uncultured Candidatus Saccharibacteria bacterium
TCCCGCGGGACAAAACCCTTTGGTAGCCCCCTCATCGTGATTCATTAATAGTATACCACAAAATTCTATGTCAAGCAAGCCCTGTTAGAAATTGCAATTTCTAACAGGGCAAGAGTTATCCACAGTTTGAGAATTCAAAATACAGAAAGCAAAGGTTAAAGATGGATTTATTTTGACAAAGCATCAAAGGAATCAAAAAGCAATTTTACTAACTGGGAGGATTGGGTTTAGAGGAATAAGGATCAAGAAAGTTGAGAAACAATGAGCAAAATATTCTCACATTCTTAAGAATGTGAGAATGTTAGGCAGGGTAAAAAGCCGAAGGATTAATTAAAAAAGATTAAATGGTTTTAAACAAAGCATTGAAAAGAGATTATGATAATTATCAAATCAAAGAAGTTTATTTTAAGACCATTTAAAAGAGGAGATGAAAGTTCATTGAGAGAGAATATAAACAACAAGAAGATCTACCGAAACACTCTAAATATCCCTTACCCTTATACGTTAAAGGATGCTAAAGATTGGATAACCAAAAATTTAAAAGAAATGAAAAGAAAAAGGCCTAGTATGATTAATTTTGCGATAGATATTAATGGAGAAGTTGCTGGAGGGATTGGTTTGGAGAAAATAGAAGGGGATAGAGCTAAAATTGGATATTGGTTGGCAGAAAAATACTGGGGCCAGGGAATAATGACTAAAGCGGTAAAATTAGTTACTGAGTTTGGCTTTAAAAAATTAAAACTCAAAAGAATTTACGCTTATGTTTTTTCTTGGAATGAAGCATCAATGAAAGTTTTAGAAAAAGCAGGATATAAATTAGAAGGAATTTTGAGAAAGCATATTAAAAAAAGTAATAAATTTATTGATACTTATCTTTTTGCTAAAGTTAGATAACAACATGCGCCAAAATTTAGCCCAAATTGAGAGGGTTTAATAAAGATAGAATGATTTTATGACTTTTGGAAGGAGTAAAAAAAGTCGAAGGTTTAAAGGTCGGAGGTTAATTTTTTAAAAATTATAGAAGTTATAAAATTATGAATAACAACGATTTAAAAAATTTAAGAGAGGATTTGATAGGAGAACTTCAGGCTATCAATCAATATCAAGAACATATAGATGAGACCGATAATGAAAAGATAAAAAAACTGTTAAGCCACATTAGAGATGACGAAAAAGAACATTTTGCTGAGTTAGTAAAACTTATTCAAGAACTTGACCCAACTCAAAAAGAAAAATTTCAAAAGGAGGGACTTTTATAAACTTTAATGTTAATAAAAGTTAAGGTTTTTCCAA
This sequence comes from uncultured Candidatus Saccharibacteria bacterium, assembly GCA_964550325.1. Lineage (GTDB taxonomy): Bacteria > Patescibacteriota > Minisyncoccia > Minisyncoccales > CAZJYT01 > CAZJYT01. Next base: position 1,294 of record CAZJYT010000064.1, read on the forward strand.
ATTCAAAAAGGGAAGAAATAATCAAAAAATCTGAAGATAGTTTTGAGGTAAAAGTCAAAGAAAAGCCAGAAAGAGGCAAAGCCAATAGAGAAGTGATAAGAGTTCTTAGTTGTTATTTTAAAATTCCCGAATCAAAAATAAAATTGATAAAAGGTTTTAAAAAAAGAAACAAAATTTTTGAGATAAAAATGGCTAATCAATTTTAGCTAAAGGTTTAAATTAGAATTGTGAATTAGTACAACAATCAGACAATTTATTTTTCGCCTTAAAACTTAAGAATACTCTCAACTCTATTTTTAGCAAAAAATGACAAAAGACAAAAGATAAATTTAAATAAAAGCTGTGTTGATTTTTAAAATCAATTTAGTACTATAAAATATATGAAGAAAAAATTGAATCTTTCAAAAATATTATTACCTTATACAAGGAAGAAACTCTGGGTAGCCTTATCACCGGAAGGAGATAAGGTTATTAGAATCTAATCTATGAGAAGAAAAATCATTTTGGGGCTCATTGTAATAGCTATTTTTTCTATTGCCTGGTTTAAATACTCTCAAAAGAGTCATACTACTCCTCATAATTTTGTAATTGCTAAAAAGGGTAATATTACCCAAAAAATATCAGCTACAGGCCAAGTAACTCTTCCCAAAAAGATTGATTTGCAGTTTGAAATTCCGGGAAAGATAAAAGAAAAAAGAGTGGAGGTAGGAAAAGAAATAAAGAAAGGAGATGTCTTGGTAGTGTTGGAGACAAAAGATTTAGAAACAGAGCTGGCAGAAGCAGAGGCTAATTACGAATTGGCTAAAGCAAATTTAAAAAAGATTTTAGCTGGAGCAAGCGAGGAAGAAATTAGAATTTATGAAACCCAGGTAGAAAATGCAAAAATTGAAGTTTCTAATGCTCAGAAGTCTTTAGATGATGCAAAGAAGAATTTAGAAAATGTAAAAAAGAAGGCAGAGGTTGACTTAGAGTCAGCTTACAAAAGCACTCTCTTTGAACTTCAAAATGCAATTAATGTGGGATTAAAAGCTCTATTATCTCTTACCGAAATTCAATATTCATATTTTACGGGATATACTCAGGAAGCAATAAAGATTGCTCAGAAAAAAGCAAGAGCGGTTTTTCTTCTTCTGGGAAGAGAAAATAGTGGAAGAGTAGCAAAAGAAGTCCTTACTACTCTTGAAGGTGGTGCTAAGGCAAAGGTAAAAAAAGCCTTAAATGAACCCACTTTTGAAAATATAGATGAAGCTTTTTCTCAGACAATTGAGGCTTTAAAAGAATGTGAAAATACTTTAGAGAGTGTCCCTATAAAGTCTAAGATGAGTACAACGGATAAAGAAAAACTTTTTTCTGAAAAGGATATTGTAAGTAAAGAGATTTTAACTCTCTCATCTTTGGATCAAAAAATTCGAGTCCTAAAGGCTGCCAATCAGCAATCTATAGACTTAGCCCAAAATAAAGTAAACACCGCCCAAGCTAATTTAAAAAGAGCAGAGGGCAATCTTAACTCAGCCCTATCTCAATTAGCTAAAATAAAAGCTCCTCCAAGAGAGGTTGATATTAATTTAGCTGAGGCGAAGGTCCATCAGGCAGAGGCTTTAGTTAAAAAAGCTAAACTGAGATTAGAAAAGGCAAGATTAATTTCTCCCTGTGAGGGAATTGTCACCGAGGTTAGAAAAAAAGAGGGTGAAGTGATTCAGCCCCAGATTCCTGTGATTTCAATAATTTGTAAGAGTAATTTTCAAATTGAAGTAGATGTGCCAGAGGCTGATATTGCCAAAATAGATTTAGAAGACCCAGTAAAAATTTCTTTAGATGCCCTTCCAGAAAAGGTCTTAGAGGGAAAGGTAGCAAAAATTGATCCTGCAGAGAAAATTATTCAGGGGGTAGTTTATTATAAAGTGACAGTGGAGTTTGACAAAATTGACAAGAGAGTTAAACCGGGAATGACAGCGGATGTAGATATTATCACCGGAAGGAAAGAAAATGTTCTTTTAGTTCCTCAAACCGCAGTCTTTGGAAAAAATGGTAAAAACATAGTGAGGGTTTTAGACAATGGAGAGATTAAAGAGGTAGAAGTAGAAACAGGAATTGAGGGCTCAGAAGGAGAAATAGAGATTTTATCTGGACTAAAAGAAGGGGATAAGGTAATTCCTTTTATTAAAGATTAAGTGTGATTGAAGTAAAAGAGCTAAGGAAAATTTATCGCCAAGGTAGTGTAGAAACCCCTGCTTTAAGAGGGGTTTCTTTTAGGATTGAAAAAGGAGAATTTATAGCCATTATGGGACCTTCAGGTTCAGGAAAGTCAACCCTGCTCCACATTTTGGGTTTTTTGGACAGACCAACCTCTGGGATTTACAGATTTGAGGGAAAAAGTATTGATGAGTTAACTGATGATGAATTGGCAAGAATCAGAAATAAAAAGATGGGTTTTGTTTTCCAGACTTTTAATCTTTTACCCAGAATAACTGTCTTTGAAAATGTGAGATTACCTTTGGTTTACAGTGATATAAAAAAAGATCTTGAAGAAGAGCTAGTAAAAAAGGCAATTAGAGAGGTTGGGCTTTCTCACAGAATTAATTTTTATCCCAATCAGTTATCTGGAGGAGAACAGCAGAGGGTGGCTATTGCCAGGGCTATGGTTAATAACCCTTCGGTCATCTTTGCCGATGAACCAACCGGCAATCTTGATTCAAAAGCGGGTAAAATGATAATGGCTTTACTCCAAAAACTGAATGAAAAGGGGCACACCATTCTCTTGGTTACCCATGAAAAATATACCTCAGAACACGCAAAAAGAATTATTAGATTAAAGGATGGTGAAATCGTATCAGATGAAAAAATCATCCATAGAAGATTTGC
>CAZJYT010000065.1:0-4098 GCA_964550325.1 uncultured Candidatus Saccharibacteria bacterium
TGTTCCTTCGTAATCTATAATAGGACCTTTTTCAATCTTGCCTTCTGCCATTAATTTGGCAATTAGATGGAGTTTGATTGCCGCCAAGGCATCAGAAAAGAGACATTGACCAAGTTCAAAAAGTGTGGGTTTAAAGGAGGTTTCTTCTCTTTGGTCTTCTTATCTTCTCAAAAAATCTCCTCATTTTTTTTAGGGTATTTTCTTAAAAAAAACCTTTTTAGCAATCCTCCAGTTTTAATTAATTCTAACACCTGCTAAAAGGAATCTCAATAAATCAGATTGCCTAGTATAAACCTAACAAAAGGATAAAGGTTTTTTGCAATATAAAACAAGACCAAGATTGCCTAAGAATCTAAGGAAAAACCTTGTCTTACAAATTACACCTACGTATATTTTTTAAGACAGTTTAGAGGTGGAAGTGTTTTCTTAAAAAGCGGTCATCTTCTAATCTACTAATTTCTAAAACCTGAAGTTGTCTTTTGTTTAGTCCTAAAAATTCTCTTAACAAATCTACCTCCTCCTGACATTTAAATGGATAAATCCAAACACTTTTTTGAAGAGGATAAAACCCCCACTCTTTCAATTTTCTTCTTACAACATCGCGAACCAATCTTGTAGCGTTGGGAATATCAAAAACAACCAACCGGTATTTTTTATCCCATTTTTTAGGCCTTTCTATTTCCAGGTCATCTATTTGGTATTTTCCAGCCAGTTTTCTCCCCTCTTTGGTTAAGGTAATTTTCACATCAAATCCTTCTCTTTTGATTTCTATTAATCCTCTCTTTTTTAAATAATAAAAAGCATTTGTAAATTTCCTTTTAGGAAGTTTAAGGTTCTTTGCTCTTTTTATTAAAGAGAAAACAAAGTAGGGAGAAGAGCCGGCAACATAAATTGCTCCTGCCAGAAATAAATATTTCAAAATTTCCTTTGAGTAATATTTAATTTTTATTTTCTTAACCTTCCTCATCTGTCTTAATAATTATACCTACGACGAAAAAGTAAGACAAGGGGCAAGTTGACTAACACTAAATACTAGGTTGTAATACTATGTTACCAGGCTACCTAGTGAAAGAGATATAATGGCAGGGCACTTTAGAAATGCCGCAATCCAAGCAAAATAGAGACTTATACCCGAGCCTTGAAATCCGATAGACTTAGAAGACAAACAAAATCCCACGCTCTTTTATTCTTTCTCACTTACATTTTTAATGGCAAAACCAATCTCATTTCACTTACATTTTAGATTGCCTAATACGGGGTCTTGACAAAGGCTTTTTTTGAGATATAATGGGGTAAATAAAAAATTGAGTGATTTCTATATGAGTAAAAAAATGAAAAAAATAACAACAACACATTCTCCCTTTTCTTTAAAGAGAGATCCCTTTTTCTTATGTATTTTGATTGTTATTAAAAGGTCTGGGGGAGGTTTAGGAGGATAGAAAAGAGAGAAAGAAAATTCTAAATCTACCTACTAAACCTCCTGAAAAACCAGGAGGTTTTTCATAAAATATAGAGAAATTATGGAAAATAAAGAAGTTTATCTTACCAAAGAAGGTTTAAAGAAAATTAAAAAAGAATACAAGAGCTTAAAAAAATATAAAATTTCAAAATTTAATGGAGAAATTCCAAAAATTTTACATTCAGAGGAGGTAGATCCAGAGTATCTTTCTTTAAGAGAAGATTTAAGTTTGATAGAAAAGAGACTTCAGTTCTTAGAGTATATTTTAAAAAAAGTAAAAATAATAAAGCCACCCCCAAGAAAGAAAAGAGACTTAGTGGGTTTAGGAGCGAGAGTAACCGTGGAGAGCAAGGGAAATATAAATAGATTTGAAATCGTAGGTCCTGTGGAGGCAAATCCTATTTTAGGAAAAATCAGTAATGAGTCCCCCATCGGTAAAGCCCTAATAGGAAAGAAGGTAGGTGATGTAGTAAAAATTTCTTCACCTATAAAAGAGGTTTATATAATAAAGAAAATAGAATACTCTTAACCCCTATAATAAAATGGCTTCTATTTATATTGGAACCTCTGGTTATGCTTATTCTCATTGGGAAGGAGGAGTTTTTTTTCCAGAAGGTTTGCCTAAATCAAAGAAGTTAGAATATTATTGTCAGCATTTTAAAACAGTAGAGCTAAATAATACCTTTTATAGATTACCACCATCAAAGGTTTTTGAAAGTTGGTATCAAAGGAGCCCCGAAGGATTTTTATTCTCAGTTAAGGTTTCAAGATTTATTACCCATGTAAAAAAATTAAAAGATTGTAAAGACTCTTGGCTAATTTTTTTAAAGAGGGCTTTAACACTGAAAGAGAAGTTAGGCCCTTTTTTATTTCAATTGCCACCTAATTTTAAAAAAGATGTAGAGAGATTAAAGATTTTTCTGGAGATGCTTTTTAAAAACTCTCCTAAAAATTTGAGATTTACCTTTGAGTTCAGGAATGAAAGTTGGTGTCAAGAAGATGTTTATGAGATTTTAAAAGAAAGAAATTGCGCCTGGGTAGTAGTTGACTCTCCTCATTGGCCAAAGAGGTATCAGGTGACTGCGGACTTTGTTTATTTGAGAATGCATGGCTCGAAATCTTTGTTCTCTTCAGATTATACAAAAGAGGAGTTAAAGGAATTGGCAAGCCGAATTAAAGAATGGAGAAAAGAAAAATTGAATGTTTTTGTTTATTTTAATAATGATGCTTATGGCTTTGCTCCAAAAAATGCAAAAGAGTTAAAAAGTTTGATATAATCTGTATCTGCTGACCAATTTGGTAACGAATCACCCGAGGCATCTTGTCTCGGGGAGCACGGAGTCGCCTTAAGTGCTGAAAAAGAAGCTTTTTTACAGGCGCTCCTATACCTCGCCGAGCCTTAGAGAGTCCCTTCTGAAACGCCATCTTCCTCTCGGGCTCGGCTGCGGTATGCTCCCCGAGACAAGATGCCTCGGTAAAGAAATTATTAGGAGTTGTTAGTGAATTGGCAAGAATAGTACATATAATCTTTGAAATTTAAGCTATGAAAAATAAAGAAATTGCCCAAATATTCTATGAGATTGCGGATTATTTAGAAATGGAAGGAGTAAAATTTAAGCCTTATGCTTATCAAAAAGCTGCCATTACCTTAGAGACCCTAAAGGAGGATATAAAAGAAATTTATGAAAAAGGAGGAATAGAGGCTCTTTGTGCAATTCCCGGTGTAGGAAAAAGTATAGCTGAAAAGATAAAAGAATATTTGGCTACAGGAAAGATACAATACTACGAAGAATTGAAAGATAAGACCCCGGTTAATTTAAAAGAGCTTACTCAGATTGAGGGTTTGGGACCAAAGAGAGTAAAAATTTTGTATGAGAAATTGAAAATTAGAAATCTAAAAGATTTAGAAAGGGCAGTTAAAGAGCACAAGATAAGAGGTTTGTTTGGTTTTGATGAAAAGACTGAAAAAAATATTTTGGAGGGAATTGAGTTTTTGAAAGCTTCAAAAGGAAGATTTCTCTTGGGTGAAATTTTGCCTATTGTGAAAGAAATTTATGAAAAGCTAAAATCTTTAAAAGAAGTAGAAATAATAAATCCTGCCGGCTCTCTAAGAAGAAGAAAAGAAACCATTGGAGATGTAGATTTTTTGGTTATCTCAAAAAATCCAGAAAAGGTGATGGATTTTTTTGTTTCTTTACCGGGAATAGTTAAGGTTTGGGGGAAGGGAAAAACTAAGTCTTCAGTGAGAATGAAGGAAGGATTTGATATAGATCTGAGGGTGGTTCCAAAAGAATCTTATGGAGCTGCTCTTCAGTATTTTACAGGTTCTAAAGAACACAATATTGCTTTAAGAAAAATTGCTATCTCTAAGGGCTTGAAACTTTCTGAATATGGATTGTTTAAGGGAAAAAAAATGGTTGCAGGTAAGACAGAAAAAGAAATTTATGAAAGTTTGGGAATGGAATGGATACCTCCAGAACTGAGAGAAAATAGGGGAGAGATAAAAGCTGCCATAAATGGGAAATTACCCAAATTAATTGATTATAAAGAGATCAAAGGGGATTTGCATTGCCATGTAAGATGGCGAGGAAAAGATGGAGGTGCAAATTCTATTGAGGAAATGGCTCAAAGAGCTTTAA
>CAZJYT010000066.1:0-3871 GCA_964550325.1 uncultured Candidatus Saccharibacteria bacterium
AGGCAAGATGTAAAAGTAGTAACACAGTTTACTCCAATGAATTCACGATTAAAGAGAAAATAACTTGTGATTGGTGTGGGCGTGCCTGTGTAAGGTATCCTGTTAGTAAAGAAGATTGCGAAAAGGCTGGAGGTATCTTTTTAAAGCAATGTGCTTGTCCAGAGGTAGCGCCACCAGAAGATTTAATTTGTGTTGAAGAAAATGGAAAGTGTGTACAAAAATCCAAATAAGTAATTATTCATTTTCCCAGAACATTAAACGGAAATATCTCTAAGTCGCCATTGATGGCGACTTTTATAAAAAGCGACAAAAATAATTTTTGAAAATGAAACCCCAAAGAGCAAACAAGAAGAAGAAAATCTCTTGGGAGTATTTTTGGTCTTGAAACCAAAAGGAAAGTTAGCAATAATAGTAGGAAGCAGTACAGTCTAAGCCTAAATAGATTCCATTAAAATTTGTTTAATTATGAAAAAAATTTTAGAGGTTAAAAATCTTTCTGTTGAATCAAAGAAAGATAAAAAGAATATATTGAAAAATATCTCATTTAACATTGAAGAAAATTCAATTTATGTTTTAATTGGACCAAATGGAGCAGGGAAATCAACTTTAGCTTTTGCTTTAATGGGAATTCCAAGGTTTAAAGTTGTCTTCGGAGAGATTATTTTTAGAAATAAAAACATAACTAAATTATCAACTGATAAAAGAGCGAAAATGGGAATGACCTTAGCTTTTCAGGAGCCAGCTTATTTTGAAGGAATAACTGTAAAAGATTTTTTGAAGGTGGGAAACAAAGATATTACCGAAAAAGAGATGGAAAAAATCCTTTCCTTGGTAGGCCTTGAGTCAAAAGGTTTTTTAAACAGAAAAATCAATCAAGAATTAAGTGGCGGAGAGAGGAAAAGAATAGAGTTTGCTTCGGTAGTAGCAACGAAACCAAAGTTAATGATTTTAGATGAACCAGATTCAGGACTTGATATTATTATCTATCGCGAGTTTTACAATATTTTAGAAAATATCAAAAAAGAAACCAATGCCTCAATTCTTTTAATCACTCATCGAGAAGAGCTTGGAAAAATAGCTGACCAAGGTATATTTCTAAACCAAGGACAAATAATGTGCAAAGGAAACTTTAGAGAAGTGATGAGAGAATATTGCCGATTTTCGGGAAGAAGAAAAATATGTCAAAAAATAAAGTGCCAAGAGCTTTCATAAACTCTGCCCAAAAATGCGGGATAGACACTATTTTAATGGAGGAAATCAATATTCCTCATCTTTTTGCTGAATCAGATAAAATAATCTCAAGTAAAAGAATTTCGGGTTTAAGAATTTCAAGTAAAAGCTTTGAAAATGGAATAAAAATAAAGCTAATTATCCAAAAAGGAGTTTCTATAAAAAAGCCAATTTTTCTTTGCTTTGGTATCTTGAAAGAGAAAGGGAAACAGATAATCTTGCCAGAAATAATTTTAAAAGAGAATTCCGAAGCCAAAATTCTTACCCATTGCACCTTCCCAAAATCAAAAGACATCCTCCATAGAATGGAAGCTAAAATAAAAATAGAAAAAGGAGCAAAACTATCGTATTTAGAGAAGCATTATCATGGAGAAAATTTTGGGGCTGAAGTTTTACCAAGCTTTAAGATCTCGGTCGATAAAGGGGCAAGCTTTGAAAATGAGTTTATTTTAGAGCAAGGAAGTATTGGAAAGTTAAAAGTTTTTTTCGAGATAGAATTAGAAGAAAATGCTTTTTGTGAAGTCTCAAATAAAATAATTGGAAAAGGCAGAAGAGATGAAGTAGAGATTTATGATAAAATTTTATTGAATGGAGAAAATTCTTCCAGTTTGATTAAGTTAAGAGGAGCGGTAGTTAAGGGTGGAAAAATGTTTTTTAGGGGAGAAATAGAGGCGGGAGAGAAAGCAAAAAATGCCAGAGGTCATATTGATTGCCAAGAAATTGTGGTGGGTAATTCAATCGCTCAATCAATTCCAAAAATTGTGGTTAAAAATCCAGAAGCAAGAATTACCCATGAAGCCTCAATAGGAAAAGTCAACCAAAAAGAGTTGGAAACACTAATGACCCGAGGCTTATCAGAAAAAGAAGCTATTGATTTTATTATTAGGAGAATGATATAATAAAAGTTAGTTTGAATTAAATTCTACAGAATCTCTCTTAAAATTATGAAAAAAGAAGGTTTCTTTTTGTATTGTCAGAAACAATTCAGAGAGATAGCTAATGAATTAAAATTAGATACTGAAGTAGTGAGAGAATTGGAAGAACCCCAAAGGATAATTAAGTTCCAAATTCCAGTTTTGATGGACAATGGAAAGAAAGAGATTTTGCTTGGATTTCGTTGTCAACACAATAATGCTCTTGGCCCTTATAAAGGAGGGATCCGCTATCATCCAAATGTTTCAGAGGATGAGATGAAGGCTTTGTCAATGTTAATGACTTGGAAATGCGCTTTAGCAGAATTACCTTTTGGCGGAGCTAAGGGAGGAGTAATTGTTGATCCTAAAAAATTGACTAAAGGGGAATTAGAAAGGCTCTCTCGGGGGTATGTGAGAGAAATTTTTCCCTTGATTGGTCCAGAAAAAGATATCCCAGCTCCAGATGTAAATACAAACCCCCAAATTATGGCTTGGATGGTTGATGAATATTCAAAGCTAAAAGGTGAAAAAACTCCATCTGCTTTTACTGGAAAACCCCTGAATTTTTGGGGACTGGAAGGAAGAACAGAAGCCACAGGATATGGAGGAGTGGTAATTCTTAAAAAACTTCAAGAGATTTTTGGTTTTAAACCTGAAAGAACAACTTTAGCTATCCAGGGTTTTGGAAATGTGGGAGCTAATTTTGCGCGCTTTGCTGCAAACTGTGGCTACAAAATCATTGCTGTTTCTGAGGCAGAAAGCGGGGTTTATGTTAAAAAAGGGTTAAATCCAGAGGAGACCTTGCGGTGTCGGGAAAAGAAAGGAAAAATTGCCGGATGTTATTGCGTAGGTTCAGTATGTGATTTAAGCTATGGAGGACCAATTAGTAATGAGGAACTTTTAGAATTAGAAGTTGATATTTTAGTACCAGCTGCAGTTGAGAGTGTCATTACTAAAGAGAATGCTAAAAAGATTAGAGCAAAATATATAATTGAGATGGCAAATGGTCCTGTAACCCCTGAGGCAGAAAAGATTTTAGAAAAGAGAGGAATCATTTGCATCCCAGATTTTTTAGCCAATGCCGGTGGTGTCACTGCCTCTTATTTTGAATGGCTACAATCACAGGAGAAGAGAAAATGGAAAAAAGAAAAGGTATTTAAGGAGTTATCTAAAAAGTTAGGAACAGCTGTTGATAAAGTATGGACACTCTCCCAAAAAGAAAAAATAAATTTGAGAAGGTCAGCTTATCTTTTAGCGGTAGAAAGGGTAGCAGAAGCAATTAAAAAAAGAGTTCATTGACTTTTCCCCACTCCCCTATCTTTTAAAAACCATTGAAATCAAAAAAATTAAACCACTTACTATTATAATTGAGGGACCTGCTGGTAGAGCTGTTATTTTAAAAAACAAAATTCCTAAAATGGAAGAAATTATCCCAAAAACTGTTGCCAAAAAGGTATATTGAAATAAATTTTTACTAAGATTTCGGGAACTGGTAGCAGGTATAGCAACCAAAGCTGCGGTCAAAAGCCCTCCTACCATTTTTACTCCCAAGGCAACAATAATAGCAATACAAAAGAGGTAAAGAAAATTATATTTTTTGACATTAATTCCTTCAGCCTTAGCTAAATCTTCGGAAATATTAATCAAAGTCATTTGAGAATAGATTTTTTTAATAATTAAGAAAATAAAAAGACATAAAATAGCAGTAATAATTGTTTCTCCAAAGC
>CAZJYT010000067.1:0-3863 GCA_964550325.1 uncultured Candidatus Saccharibacteria bacterium
TAGAGGTAATGGATTTTATGAGAGAAAGATTGGTAAAATACCAAAAAGAGACAGGGCACATTTACAATCTTGAGGCTACTCCTGCTGAAAGCTGTAGTTTTAGGTTGGCTTTAAAAGACAAAGAGAGGTATCCTGATATTATTACAGCTGGAAGCGAAAAAGTTCCCTATTATACCAATTCCACCCAATTGCCAGTAAATTTTACTGATGATGTGTTCTTGGCATTAAAATTACAAGATGAAATCCAGTGTAAATATACAGGTGGTACGGTTTTTCATATCTTTTTAGGAGAGAGGGTACCAAACAGTCAATCTGTTAAAAAATTAGTAAGAAAGGTTTTTGAAAATTTTAGACTTCCTTATATTACTATTACTCCTACTTTTTCTGTTTGTCCTATTCATGGTTACTTATCCGGGGAACATCAGTTTTGTCCGAAATGCACAATAAAACAGCCCTGCGAGGTTTATACCAGAATAGTCGGTTATTTGAGACCTGTTTCTCAATTTAATTTAGGAAAACAGCAAGAAACTAAAGAAAGAAAGCTGTTTAAATCTCCTCTTTAAAAAATTTAATAAAAAATTTTCTCTTTTAAGAATAATTAAAGTAGCTTTTGATTAAATTTTCCTCCTTTGGTAATAGGAATGGCTTTATTTTCAATCTTTCTTATTTTCTTTATAATATAGATAAAGAATCAATATTAAAAAATGATTGTTTTTCCTAAATATTTAAGCTGGCATTTTATTGAGGTTCCTCAAAGAATTTTTAAAGGATGGAAAAATTTCTTAAGGTTCGGGCTTTATTATTTTTCTATTCCCTTGCTTTTAAGGACTCTCTTTTATTATTGGCATGGTTATCATTGGACCCGAAAAAGGGGATTTGATATAGGAGATTTTATTTATATTTTTCTTTCTAATTTAATTTTAAGAATAATTGGTCTCATTTTACGATTAATTTTAATAATAATTGGAATTTTCTTTGAGATTTCCGTTTTTTTAGGAGGAATTTTAATTTTTTTAATTTGGTTTGGTTTGCCTATTATTTTTGTTTTAGGCTTAGTTTTTGGAATTAAATTAATTCGGGGAGGGCCCCTTTTTCATTTTATTTAACTCAAATGAATTTTGATGTAAAAAAGGCAAAAATTTATGAGGCAATAAAATTAGAAGCTGACCCTGCTTTTAAGTTTTCAAGGACTTTAAAGAAGATATCTTTTTGGCTCTTTTTATTTTCTTTAATTTTTTTTGTTTTTGCTTTTCAAACAGAAAGCTTTCCTTTAATTTTTCAAAGGAAAATTTTAGGTTTTTCCTTTATTTTTTTAGCCTTGTGGCTCTTTTGTTGGTATCAAGAATATTTTTTTAATTCAAAGCTGAAAAAGCCAAGATTGAAAATAAAAATTGCCCAAGCCTTGGATAATCCTCAAAGGTATAATTTAGCAGAGTTTTTAAGTATTGAAACCGCCAAGGCATTTTTAAAGTCAAGAAAAAACACCACTGAAGTTTTTTATCATCTTGTTTCTGAGTGTTCTGATTTAAACTTCATCTTTACAAGAATTGGACTTAGCCAATCCTATTTGAAACAATTGATAAAGGAGGCTTTAAAAACTTTTCTTAAGGAGGAAAATAAAGAAAATTTCGAGAAGTTAGTTATTGAAAGTTTAAAAATTGCTCAAAAAAACAATCATCAAAGGCTAACTCCAGGAGATTTATTATTTGCTTTAGCTAATTACGACCCCTTGTTTTATCAGATTTTGGTAAAACTTAACTTAACCAGAGAGGACATAGAAAATTTAATTTCAGTATATGAGCATTTAAAAGAAAAGATTGAACAAAGAAAGAAATTTTGGGAGTGGAACAATTTAACAAGATGGGGTTCTATAGGAAAAGATTGGGCTGCTGGATTTACTGTTACCTTAGACAGATTTTCTATTGATTTAACACGAGTAGTAAGAAGTAAAGGATACCCAGATTTTGTAGGACGTGAAAAAGAAATTGAGAAAATGGAAAGAGTGCTAAGTAGAAAAGAGAGTAAAAATGACATCTTAATTATTGGAGAAAAGGGAAGTGGAAGAAAAAGCTTGGTTTTGGCTTTAGCAGGGAAAAGCGATCTTGGAGAAAGTTTACCAGAGGTGAATTATAAGAGATTTGTACTTTTGAATGTAAGTGCTCTCACCGCCAGGGTCCCAGATCCGGGTCAGGTTGAATTAGTTTTAGATGAGATTTTTAGAGAAATAATTGCTGCCAAAAATGTAATTTTAGTGATTGACAAATTTCACAATTATGTGGGAGGAACAACAGGTCCTGGGATAATAAATATTACCGGTATTTTGTCTTCTTATATTCATTTACCTCAGGTTCAGATAATTGCTATTTCTACCTTTGAGGGTTTCCATAGATATATAGAATTAAATCCTTCTCTCTTAGGTTTTTTTGAAAAAATAACGGTTTCTGGACTTTCTCAGGAACAAACCTTAATTTTATTAACAAAACTTGCTCTTTCTTTAGAAAGAAAATACAAAAAAATAATCTCTTACTTAGCATTAAAAGATATTATTAAACTTTCTGCTAAATATCTGCCAGCTATTCCCTTTCCAGAAAAAGCAATTGATTTGTTAGAAGAGACAATTGTTTATTTAAACCAAACTAATGAGAAGGTTTTACTACCAAAGCACGTTGCGAAAGTGGTGAGAGAAAAAACAAAAATTCCTGTGGGAAAGATTGAAAAAGAAGAAAGAGATATCTTGCTTAATTTAGAGAAATTAATGCATCAAAGAGTGATTAATCAAGAAAAAGCAGTAGAGGTGATTTGTTCTGCCTTGAGAAGAGCAAGGACTGAAATAAGAGTAAGAAAGGGCCCTATTGGCACTTTTTTATTTTTAGGTCCTACCGGGGTAGGGAAGACGCAAACTGCGAGAGCCTTGGCTGAGATTTACTTTGGTTCAGAGAAAAGAATTATTCGTTTGGATATGTCAGAATTTCAAGAGATAAAAGATATTCCCAGGGTAATAGGCTCTTCCCAATTTAAGGGTTTGTTAACTACGCCGGTGAGAGAAAACCCTTTTTCTTTAGTCCTATTAGATGAGTTTGAGAAAGCCCATCCCAACCTTTTGAATTTATTCTTACAGGTCTTTGATGAGGGCCATTTAACAGATGGATTGGGAAGAAAGGTAAATTTTAAAAATACCATTATTATTTGTACTTCTAATGCCGGCTATGAGTTAATTTTTGAGTGGGTGAGAAAAAATAAACCCTGGGATAATATTCAGAGAGAATTGGTAGATTTTTTAATTGAAAAGGGAATTTTTAGACCAGAATTATTAAACAGATTTGATGCTGTTGTTGCTTTCAAACCCCTTTCTAAAAAAGAACTTTTAAAAATTGCAGAGCTATTACTTAAAAAGGTGCAAATTATCTTAAAAGAGAAAGAAATTGAATTTGTTATTACACCTCCTTTAGTGGAGAAAATTGCTGAATTAGGTTTTTCTCCTGAGTTTGGAGCAAGACCAATGGAAAGAGTGATTCAAAAGAAAATAGGCAATGTCTTAGCCCAGGCGATTTTAAAAGGAACCATTAGGAGAGGAGAGAGGTTTGAGATAAATGAAAATTTTGAAATTGTGAAAAAATACTCAGAGTAATAGAAAAAAATTTATTTTTAAATATAGCTACTAACCATTTTGGTAACTAATTAGTAGAGGCATCTTGTCTCGGGGAGCACGGAGTCGCCGTAAGCGCTGAAAAAAAGAGTTTGTCACCGGGCGCTCCTATACCTCGCCGAGCCTTACAAAGTCCCTTCTGAAATACCATTTTCCTCTCGAGCTCGGCTGCGGTATGCTCCCCGAGACAAGATACCTCAATAAAGAAATTATTAGG
>CAZJYT010000068.1:0-3856 GCA_964550325.1 uncultured Candidatus Saccharibacteria bacterium
CGTCGGAGGCGAGTATCTCCTGTCACACATTGCCCGCCAACATACAGGTTGTAAGGAGAGGTAGGTAGAGCACCAACTCCAACCAAGCCATTAGCACCCAAAACTAATTGGTTTTGATTTCCAGTGGTAAATAAGGTAGTAGTGGCAGAGCCTTCAAGGGTGTGAGAACCGATGGTTATTGTTGAGCCAATGGTGGTGGTGCCCGCATAAAGATTTGCCCAGCGATAAGAGGAAGAACCTAAACTATAGGTTAAATCTGAATAGGGAATAATATCTGAGAGGATATATCCTCCAAGAATGATTGGGGTGGAGGTTGAAGAACCTAAAGTAGAAGTGGCAGAGACATAGAGGTCTCCTTCAACATCTAATTTATGAGAAGGAGTGCTTGTACCAATACCTATTCTTCCATCTGAGGTTAAGACAAGTTGGTGGAGATTGCCGGGAATAAAAAGGCTAAGGGTAGAGGTTGGAGATTCAATTGAGGGAGTGATTAATCCTTCTCCTAAGGAGAGCTTTTGGGTAGTGGTGCTGAAGGTAAAGTTAGAATCTCCCATTATTGTGTCTTCATCATAAAAGAAAGCCACCTCTCCAGATTGAGGAATTTGATAAGTATCTACTCCTCCCACTCCCATTATTGACTTCCATATTAGGTTTCCCTTGCCATCAGTTGTCAAAACATAATTTAGTTGTCCATAATTAGGAGGTAAAACAAAGCTGAGAGAAGTAGTCATATTTTGATTGGGGGTCAGAGCAAAATAGGTAGAAGTAGCTGAATAAATCCTTAGTTCTCCTGCATTTCCAGAACTCCCTATTTGGAGATAATGGTTGGTGTTGTCCCAATAGAGATTGGTATCTCCTGAAATGATATCATTAGCGCTGAAGAGAATCTTTCCTGTTCCTAAATCTTTAAGCTTTAATTTCCCTTCAATATTAACTATGGAATTTGACTGAGAAATGATTGAATTACTAAGATACTTTTCTTCTGTCCAAAGAGGTAAATAGCCAGATGTTCCAGAACCCCTAACTCCTCCCCCTCCTCCAACTAACATTGGAACACTTTGGCTTAATTGGCTCAAACACTTTCCTCCCCTTAGCTCTGTGCAAATGTCTCCAGTGGCATAGATCTTTCCTTTTACCTCCAAGGCATAAATAGGATTCTCAACCCCAATTCCAATCTTTTTTCCAAAGATATTATCTCCTAAGATATCTATTGCAGAAATTTTTTCAGCTAAAATATCACCTCTTACCTCTAATTTGGCGGTGGGAGTTTCAGTGCCAATTCCTATCTTCCCTTCTTCATCAACAGTAATACTTATTCCTCCTCCATACAAATCTTTAATTGAAGAGCTCTTTATTTCTCTTCCTCCAGTAAATTTTGCTAAAAAATTTTCCACTCCCTTTTCTGGAGCAAAAACCTCTCCTCCTATACCAATACAGTTTCCACTGGTGAGACAGATTGTTCCTGATTGATCAGGTAAAACATAGGTTCTATTGGTAGTAAGTGGAGAGGTAAGAAGGGTAGCTTTCAAATTATTGTTTGAAAGGAGGGTCAAAGAGGAAATTAAGATATCTCCTTTTACCTTTAAAGAATTGGCAATCTCTGTTTGGGCGTTAATTGTAAGATAGGGTTCTGTTTTCCAAAAAGAGAGAATTTTTTCAAAAGAATCTTCAGAAGAAGAATCTTTTGTTTTCTCTATGTTGTTAGCAGGATTGTTATATGAAAGAAAAAAACTCTTAATATCTGAAAGATAGCTTCTAAAGGAGAGCTTGGAAAGGGTTAAAATCTTCTCAGAATTAGCTAAAGAGAAGGCTGTTAAGGAAAGCAGAAGTAAGAGGTAAAGCACTACCCACTGGAGTCCTCTCCGTTCAAATTCTTTCATAGTTGACTTTATTTTAATATTAGCTTATTTTTAAATAAAGTGTCAAGAGAGATTATGAGGAGCAAAATAGCTTTCCTGGGTGTTTTTATTTTGTTTTCTTTTTTCGGTTTTTTATCTTCTGTCAAGGCTCAAAATTTTTATCTCATTGCGAAAAATTTAGAAATTTTGGATTTCAAAATTGAAACAGGAGACATTGTTTCTAAAAATGGAGGGAGAATAACTCGGGCAAGAATACCTTATGACAAAAATATCATTGGGGTAGCTACTGAAGATGCTCTCATAATTGCTGGAAAGAAGACCACCAGCACCTTTCCCGTAGTTTTGTATGGACCTGCCTTTGTAAAAGTAAGCAGTATCAATGGGGAAATTAAAAAAGGAGATTATATTACCTCTTCCAATATCCCCGGAGTAGGACAAAAAGCTACTGAAGATAATTTTGTCGTGGGAAAAGCCTTAGAAGATTTTGATGGAAAAGAGGGAATAATTCCTATATTTGTGGAGCCAAAAGAGATACACCTGGGTTTTCAAAAAGAGACCTCTTTCAGAGGTTTTTTAAATGGTCTTTTGATGAAACTCTTGGAAGCAGATCCCAACCAAACTGTACCTAAGGTGTTAAGATATATCTTTGCTATCTTTTTGGCAGGAGGGAGTTTTTTGTTTGGTTTTTTCTCTTTTGTAAAAGCCTTAAGAGAGGGAATTGTGGGAATCAGTAGAAATCCCTTGGCTCGAAAAAGTATTATCACCGCAATGATTCTAAATTTGATCGGAATTTCAATTTTAACTATGGCTGGACTTGGACTATCTTTGTTTGTTATACTTTATTAAAATTATGGAATTGAATATTTTAGATCCCTTTTTTCTTTCCCTGCTCTTTCTCTTTTTTGGCTTTTTTTTAATTTTTTTCTTTCAGCTTTTCATTTTCAAAAAAGAAAAAAGCAAACCATATCTCTTTTTATCAGAAGAATTTGAAAAATACTTAAGAGAATTTATTAAAAAGGAAACCAAAAAGGAAATCTCTCAATTCAAAAATATTCTCTATAGGTTATCAGAAGAAATTATCAAAAATTACCAGATTGAAGCTGAAAAAGAAAAAAAGGAATTTGTTGATAATTTATTGAAAAAGGAAGGAGAATTTAAAAAAGAATTTGAAAATTCTCTCTCTCAGTTTAAAAAAGAATTCTCTCACTTTTTAAAATTTTTTCAGATAATAAGTGAGGAGATTTCTCGTAGGGCAGAAGAAAAAACTTTTGAAGTAGCAAAGGAGGTAAAAGAAGAGATGAAAAAATTTCAAAAAGAAAATTTAAATCTTTTGGAAAAAAGTAAAAAAGATTTTGATAAAGAATTTAAAGCACTTTTAGAAAAAACGGAAAAAATTTTAGTCCAAAAGATAGAAGAAACAGAAAAAGAGATTGAAAATTACAAAAAAGAAAAACTAAAAGAAATAGATGAAGAAATTTTTGCTTTGCTTTTTAAAATAGCAAAAGATGTCTTGGGAGTAACAATTGATCTCTCAACCCATGAGAAATTGGTAATGGAGGCTTTGGAAAAAGCAAAAAAAGAGATTTTTTAAAAAATTTTTATGGAGGAGAAAGAAGAGCTAAATCAGTTAATAGAAAATATTAAGACCAAAAAAGAATTGGTCTTAGCCTTAGAAGAAATTGAGTCAAAAAAATATAAAGAAAAATTCCCAAGTAAGGAGCTCTCACAAATGAAAAAAACTCTTTTGGGTTTACCAATAGTTAAATTGGAAATTGCCTTCTCTCCCTCAGAAGAATTTTTGCAAAAAATAAGCAATTGGATGGAAAAAAATTTGGGGAAAAAGGTAATTTTAGATGTTACCGTCAATCCTAAAATTATAGGAGGGGCAATTATAGAGTATCAAGGGAAATGGAGAGATTTCTCTTTGGTAAAAAAACTGAAAGAAAAAACTTTTTAAAACCTTTTTATGATGATGTATTTACTAACCAATTTGGTAA
>CAZJYT010000069.1:0-3673 GCA_964550325.1 uncultured Candidatus Saccharibacteria bacterium
TTGGACAGAGGAAAACTGAATTTCAAAAGAAGGAACTCTATAGGTTTAGAATCGTGAGAGAAACTTTTTAAAAGGAATTATTCTTAAATAGGCTTTCCCCCCAATGGGCTTTTTCTGGATTTGGGGAGGATAGTCTTTCTTCGTATTCGGGGATAGTTCTGTTATTCGGGGATAGTTCTGTTATTCGGAGTTATTCGGTTTGTTATTCGGGATAGTTTCTTTATTCGGAGATAGTCTTTCTCTTTTTTTAGATGTTTTCTTTTTTAAAAAAAAGAAACTCTTCTTAAGAGAGAAAAGTTCTTTTAAAAGATTTCTTTTTTTGAAAGAAAAAGAAAGAAAGAGAAATAAGAAACTTCTTTAAAGAGAAACTCTTTTTGAAAAAAGAATTTTTCTTCTTCTTTTTTTTAAAAGAAAGAAAGAAATAAGAAAAAGAATAATTTTCTCTTTTATTTAGGTTTCTTTCTTTCTTTTAGAATTCAGTTTCTAAAAGGAAGATTTCTTTCTTTTTGTTTGTCTTTTAGAAAGATATTTTCTATTCCTCCGCCGGTTGAAAAAGGAAAAGGAAAAGGGGTAAAATGTGCAATATGTTGCACATAAAGGGTTTTTGTGAATTAGATGAGAAACTGATTTTAGAGAATTGCCCTTCTTGGTTGAAAGAGACTGATTTCTATATCTTTTCTGCTTTTCAGTTTCCTAAAGTAGATTCTTTCTATTACCTTTTGGGTGCTTTTCTAATAGATAAGGAGAAAGCCTTAGGAATTACTGTTCCTGATTTTGAGAGTTTTGATTTAGGAAGGTTTGAAACTGATAGAGACTTCTTTATTGGATTTCCTCCTATTTTCGCTTTGGATTTTGATGTTTTTGCTCAAAAGGAGAACTGGGTTAAGAAGTTTAAACCTCAAGAGGCTTCAAGTGCTTTTAGAGAACAAAAATTCCTAAAGAAATACGTAAAAGAACTCTCAAGGTATAGGTTTTCCATTGTCAGAAACACAAAAGAACTTACTCTCTCTATACTCTCTCTGGTAGAACCTCTTTTTGAATTCCCTAAAAGGTTCTCTTTTAGGGTTCCTTATTTGACTTCTCTTATGAGTTTCTTAAGAATAAAAACCTATAAGGGTTCTATTTCTGTAAGACCAAGGGTTTTAGAAAGGAGGTTTTTAACCCAATCCTTGGCCTGGTTTTCTTTAAGGTGTCTTCAGAATCTAAAAGATAAAACGGAAGAAGGGATAAAGTATCTTTAGATATGTATTTTCTTAAAAGACCTGGTGTTGTTTTTAGAAGGCTTCCAAGAGAGAATGAATATTTTCCTGTTCCTTATTCTCATCTTTTGGTAATGAACTATCTAAAAAGGCATAAGATAGGATTTAGATATCGTTGGCATTTGGAAGACTATGAAAGAACTCTTACTCCAGAAGAACTCTTTGTTTCTGATTTCTATCTTCCTGACTTTGAGGTTCTTATTCAGATTGTTCCTTTTGGAGGATTTTCAAGAAGAAAAACAGAATGGATTGAGTTTTCCTTTGCTCTATGGAGATATGCTGGGTATAAAGTGGTTTCCTGGTCAGAAAGTGAGGTCTTTTTGGATTTGGATTTCCTTTTTAGAAGAGACCTTCCAGAGGTTTTTGCTAAAGGAAGACCAGTAAGTGAGGAAGCGGAAATTACAAGGTCAGAAAAGGAGTTAAGAGAGTCTTTGTTATATTTGACAGGTAGAAGAAGAAAAGCAAAAATAAAAGGTGGAAAGATTCCTAAACCGTTCTCTGTAAGGAAGTTTAGAAGGATAAGTTATTTTGGGAAACTGAAAATATGAGGGTAAAAGAGCAAATCATTAGATTTAAAGACCTTTCAGAGCATTTTGGTCCCGAACCTTCTGATAAGACAGAAATAGGATACGAGGAACTGGCTCATTTTAAGGTTGATGATGAAGGCAGGATTGTCTTATCCTGGCCTGGATTTGATTTTGCTCAAATCCTAATGGGAGAAGGAGATGGAAACTTCTTTTATGGCTTTGGAAACAAACTGGGTTCTCCTCCTCCTTTTAGATATTACTTTAAGGGACCAAAGGCAGGAAATGCCCTTTTTGGAGGAGAGGAAAAGTATGTTCTCTGGGACTATGAGAAAGCCTTATTACTTGTAAAAGGTAGAATAGAAACAGATGAAGGAATTATAGGAGGATGGCAAATAGACTCTTCAAAGATTTTCAAAGACAATGCCTACATTTGCTCTTCTGGATACATCTCTTTTGGAAATCCTCCTCCTTCTTCTTATGGAGACCATGTTGGAATCTGGTTAGGATATTCTAATGGAGCAAAACTTTCTCTTTATTCAGATGCTAACAACTATCTTAAATGGGACTCAAAACTTCTAATCAAAGCCCAAAACTTTGAACTCAATGATAGTGGAAACATTATTGCTACTGGAGGACAAATAGGAGGTTGGATTATAGGAACCTCAACCCTAAAAGATTCAGGAGACAAGATAAACCTTGATTCCAGTTCTCCTTTTATCAGAATTGGAGCAACTACAGGAAACTACATTACCTTGGATGGAACAAACCAAAGGATTAGAAGTTCCAACTATGCCTCTGGAGTTTCTGGATTTACCATCGAACCTACTCTCATAGAAGCCCAAAACATCGTTGCCAGAGGAAAGATACAGGCTTCTGTTTTCCAATACAACTATCAGAGTGCTATTAGTGGAGAGATGATAATCTCCAACTCTGACAAACTGGAGGAAGATATGACCTCCAGTGATGATAGCACTTTAACTATTAGTTCTGATACCTCTTTTGCTGTAAATGATATCCTGAAAATCAAGCAAGGAAATGATGAAGAGTATTTAAGGGTTACTGATACTACAAATGCTCCTACTTATGTAGTTCAAAGAGATTTAGCAGGGAGTTATGCTTCTAATGCCAAACCCGCTTGGAAAAAAGGAACTCCTGTAGTAAAGGTTGGTTCTTCTAATGGAACTGATACCTATTCAGGAGGCTGGTTAAGAATGGTAGGAGAAGGAGAGAATGCTCCTTTCTATGAGGTAGTTAAGAGAACTGGAGTAAATTACAATGACTATACTACTTGCTTAAGATTAGGAAACCTTAAAGGCTTTTTAGGCTATACTTCTGATAGATTTGGAATAGCAATAGGAGAAACGAACCAGTATCTGAAGTACAATCCAGATGATGGTTTTGAGATTAAGGCTAAAACAATAAACCTTATTGGAAAGGAATATTCTTGGGCTGGGTTTTTCGGAGATAAAACCTGGGCTGAAGCCTGGGGAGAAAAAACCTTTGCTGATATTCAGTCCACTTTGCTTTTGAAAAACTATAACATTGCCTTGGATTCAATTGATGGTTTGTGTATTCAAGATCGTAGTATTCCTGGAGAAAAAATAAGAAAAAGGACAATCACAGCAGAACTGCTTTATACTGGAGAACTTATTACAAGGTCAGCACAAATAAGAGACGCTATAATTACCTCTGCTAAAATCCAAGATGCGTCTATCACTTCTGCTAAAATAGCAGAAGGGTCGATAACTACTGCGAAGATAGAGGACGGCTCTATTACCACAGCCAAAATAGCAGATGCTGCTATTACTAATGCCAAGATAGCAAGTGCAGCCATTGCTTCAGCCAATATTCAGGATGGAGCAATCACTAATGCTAAGATTGCTAATG
>CAZJYT010000070.1:0-3669 GCA_964550325.1 uncultured Candidatus Saccharibacteria bacterium
AAAAAATGGTATTTCAGAAGGGACTTTGTAAGGCTCGGCGAGGTATAGGAGCGCCTGTAAACAAACTATCTATTTCAGCACTTAAGGCGACTCCGTGCTCCCCGAGACAAGATGCCTCGGTATAAATTTGGCAAAATTGGTTAGCAAATACATAGTTTAGAATTAATGAGAGGTGGGCGCGCAAGGACTTGAACCTTGAACCTTCTCCACGTCAAGGAGACGCTCTGCCATTGAGCTACACGCCCTTATTATTCTTGTAACAAAATTCTTCTCTTTAAGCAAGCCTCTTTATTAATCCTTCCTCCTCCATTTACAGCCGATTTTTTCCTTTATTGCCATCTCCTCTGCGTTGGTAATCTCTTTGTGGTACTTTACATTTGGTAAGTAAAATCTTGCTACTGCCAGTCCTTTTCTAACCAATTCTAAATTTACATTTTTTCCATCTACAAAAATATATCTTAAACACCTCCCATATTTATCTACATCTTCCTCATCCCTCTCCAGTCTCACTTCTCTTCCCAGAACTAAATCCTCAAGATATTCCTTTGCCTCCTCATAACAAGGTTCTCCTCTTTCATCAGTATCAATTCCTAGAAGTCTCACCGAATATCCCCCTTCTACAATCACCGTATCTCCATCTATTACCTTTGTTACAATTACCACAGAGGGGACCTTGCAACTCTGAACCCCAGGGCTTGGAGTCTTGAATATTTTCAAAAAGACTATCCCTAAAACTAAGATAAAAAGTAAAAGGAGGCTTTTTCTCTTAAAATTTCTCATTTTCTTCTTATAGCTTCTTTCTCTCCAAAATCACCTCCTGATGAGGATAGGCAAGTTCTATTTCCTTATTTTTCTTCACCTCATTCAAGATCTCCTCAGTAATTTTACTAGAGGCTTCCTCTCTTTTTGAAGCCAAAACACTATATCTAATATGAACATTCACTCCACTTGATTGAAACCAACACCTCGCATATGAGGAAATGGAAGATTGGGGTAAATATCCTGAGAGGACTTTTTTTGCAGCTCCAATACCAATTTCTTTAGCCTTTCTCAAATTGCTATCAAAAGTAATGGTAAAGATTACCTGGTCTAATATTAGCTCGTCTTGAAAGCTATAATTAATAATATTTTCTTCAAATAATTTTGCATTTGGAATTAAAATCATTCTCCCTGATCTCTCCTCTCCACTAATTGTTCCTCCTATCTCCTTTATGTGAAGATGAGTTAAGGTAATATCAGCCACATCCCCTTTAATACCTCCAATAATTACTCTATCTCCAATCTCAAAGGGCCTTTTTATCACAATCATTAACCAGGCAGCTATTCCTGTAATGGGTCTTTGGAGGGCCCAACCTAAGGCAGCTGAAATTAAACCTGCTACTACTCCAATTCCGGTTAGATTTCCTCCATACACTAAAAAGGCAAAGATTAATAAAATAACAACAAAGAGGTAATGTAAAACTCCAAAGAAAATCTCTATATTTGACTTCTCCTTTTTATGTTTTGCCTTTTTTAAGAATTCTCTTTTTAAGGTAGCGAGAATTTTTAAAAAAACAAAATATAAAAAACCAATAAAAAAGAGAGTAGCTAAAATTTTAAAAATTGAATCCCAGGGGATATTTTTCCACTCTTCTAACACAGAAATTTTAAAATAAAGTTTATTTTTTATAATCTGGTTATACAACTGAAGGTAGGTTTATTTTATCAAAAATTCTTGGAAAAGAGAAATCTTGACAGAACTCAGATAGCAGAAATAGGGACGTGCACATTTTCTAATTTTGCTGATAATCTCACTTTTATTGATTTTTATAACTAAAAACTCTAATTTACTTCTTATAAATTTTTATAGCTTTTCCTTCTATCAAGGCTTGAGCCACCTTCTTTCTGGCAGAAATTAAAATTCGGCTTAAGGTGCTCTGAGAAATTTTCATCTTTCTGGCTGCTGTTTTTTGATCTAAATTTTTCAGATCGCAAAGCCTTAAAGCCTCTAACTCATCTAAACTTAAAGAGACCTCTTCTAACATAGAAAGAGGAAAAGCTCTTGGTTTAAAATAAACCACCTCGGGATCAAATAATACCCTTCTTGGTTTTTTAGGTCTCATCAAAATTCTCTCTGAATTTTTTCAAAGATACGAATTATCTCCCTCTTTGCTTTCAAGTTCGTTTCTACAATCGGGGTTAAATTAGAAACCGCTTTAAAAATTTCTTTATCGTAAGATATCCTCCCTAAAAACCTTTTTCCTGCCCAACTTTTCATCTTTTGGCTTAAATTTTTGTTAATATCCCATTTATTAACAACTATCCCCCAAGGAATATTAAAATGCCTTACCACTTTTAAGACTCTTTTTAAATCAGAAAATCCAGAAGGGGTAGGCTCTGTAACCAAAATAGCAAAATCTGAGTCTTGTAAAGAAGCAATTACTGGACACCCAGTCCCCGGAGCAGAATCTATCACTTCTATAACATCTTTAAACTTATCCGCCTTCGCTAAAGCTTCGGCGGATGCTTCTTTTTTAATCTCGGTAACCACCTTACCTGAACCTGTTTCTCCGGGAAATAGCTGACCAGCAATTAAAGGAAATCCATATTTTGTTTTTTTAATTTTTATTTGACCATTTCTTACCGGTTTCATTTTTATCACCCCTTTTGGACAAAAGACCTCGCAAGCACCACACCCTTCACAAAGAAATGGATTTAATTTAAGTTTACCTTCACTTGTAAGACTGAGAGCATTAAATTTACATTTTTTTACACATTGTCTGGCTTCTTTTTTAGTTAATTTGCTATCATTAATTACAGGTTTTTCAGAAACACTAATCTTTTTAATTTCTTTCCAATTCCCAATTTCATTTAACCAAACAGCCAAATTAGGGGCATCAACATCGCAATCTACTGCTATCACTTTTTGATTTTTAGCAAAAAGCATTGCTAAAGCTGAAGCCAACATTGACTTCCCTACTCCTCCTTTCCCGCTTAAAATTACCAATTTCATTTTTCTTTAATATTCTTTTAAATTTTAATTACCTTCCCTCCTCTCCTACACTAAAGCAAAACTTGATGTGGGATCCCACTTCCCTTCACTTTTCTATTCTATGTTAATAATTTTTCCCACTCCATTCTCTATGAAATCATTTTGATATTCTTTTTTAAACAATTCTCTAATTTCATCTCCGGAACAATGAGAGGGAGCGACCTTTTTCACTTTTAATTTTTTTAATTCATAAACTACTTTTTTTGGTGGATGATGAAAACCGCCTAAAACTAAATAAACTTCTTTTTGAGGAAACATCTCTTTTGCTTTTTTGACAATTTTTACTATTCCTGGATGGGCGCAGCCTGTAATTACAACCAAACCTTTCTTTGAAAGAATTATTAAAGATTGCTCTTTTGGAGGTCCATAAAGTTCTCCAGTTGAAAAAACAAAATCTGAAATTTTTTGAGGCTTTGAGACATCAACAAAGCTTGCCCCACAATTTTTTACCATCTCTCTTACTGAATCTGGAAAAGAAGCCGGGATAAAAACTTTTACCTTTGAATTTTCTTTTAAAAATCCTTCTAATCCTCCGAGATGATCTCCGTGAATATGAGAAATTACTACTTTATCAATTGATTTGGGATCAATCCCTAATTTTTCCATATTAAAAAGCAAAATGCTTGGGTTGCCTCCAG
>CAZJYT010000071.1:0-3491 GCA_964550325.1 uncultured Candidatus Saccharibacteria bacterium
GACTCTAAAACAAAAGCTAAATTAGTTTCGGTAGTAAAAAAGAATCTTTCTGATTTAAAAATACCTTTGTTAGCTTCTGGATATAGTATTCTTAATTTAATTGAGACTTTTTCTCGTCAAGAAGAATTTGATATTATTCATAGTCACATTGATAAGTTTGATTTTATTTTTAGAGCCCATGCTAAAGTACCAACAATTTCTACTCTACACAATCCTATTTGGCCATACCCTCTTTTAAAAAAAACAAAAAGTGGATTGTATCACGATACCGAAGGAGTTCTTTCTGCCTACGCTCGCTTTCCAAAACTTCCTTATATTGCTATTAGCAATAATTATATAAAAAATTGTCCCATAAGACTTAATTTTATCAAGACAATTTATCCCGGAGTAGACATTAAAAGATTAAAATTTAACCCAAAACCTGAAGATTATTTTGTTTGGCTTGGAAGAATTAGTCCAGTGAAGGGGCTTCATATCGCAATAAAAATAGCTAAAAAGTTAGGAATTAAATTGTTAATAGGTGGATGTCCTATTAGAGAAGAAAATCAAGAATATTTAGAAAAAGAAATTAAACCCCACTTTTCTAAAAAAATTAAGTTTTTAGGAGAAATTAAATCAGATAAAGAAAAATCAGAACTTTTAGGAAATGCAAAAGCTCTAATCTATCCACTTTTATGGGAAGAACCTTTTGGGCTTGTAATGATTGAATCTCAAGCTTGTGGCACTCCAGTTATTGCTTTCAAAAGAGGATCGGTAGAAGAATTAGTTAAACACAATGTTACTGGTTTGGTATGTAAAACAGAAAAAGAAATGATAAAAGCTATCAAAAAAATTGATAATCTTGAAAGGATAGAATGTAGAAAGTGGGTAGAAAAAAATTTTACTATTGAAAAAATGGTGGAAAATCACGAAAAATTATATTATCAACTTATTGAAAAATTCCACCGCTAATTTCTTTTGTTTAACTTTAAAAATCTTACTTCTAACCGAATTATAATAAACTTTCTATCTTCAATTTTAAATTTCTCCGGCAGTGTTTAAAATAAAATTCTGCAGTCTAAAATAACCTAAAGAGTCAAGGTCTTGCAAAATAAATTTTTTTTTACAAATCTAATTCTTTTGAAATACCCTGCATAGCTTTCAAAACAATTTCAACAAATTTTTCTAAACTTAATCCTAAATAATCTTGGCATTTTTGAATTATTTCTCTATTTGCTCCTTTGGCAAAACTTTTTTCTTTAAATCTCCTCAAAACATTTTCTACCTTTAAATCTTTTATTTTCTTTGAAGGCAAAACTAAAGTTGCAGCAACTATTAAACCAGTTAGGGGATCTAAACAATATAAAGCCTTTGCCATTTTGGTTTTTGGTAAAATGCCATGTTTTTCATTATGAGTCAAGACAGCTTGGCAAATTTCTTTATCAAACCCTAATTTTTCAAGCATTTCAGCACCCAATTTTGAGTGCAAACTTGGATCTTTTTTTGTTTTTTCATAGTCTATATCATGTAAAAGTCCTGCTAAAGCCCATTTTTCTTTATCCTCTTTAAAATATTCAGCTAAAGCCCTCATTCCAGCTTCTACAGCTAAAGAATGTTTAATTAAATTTTCATTTTTAATGTTTTCTTTTAAAATTTTTAGAGCCTCTTTATGATTAATTTTCATTTTAATAAATGGAAATTTCCTATTTTTACTTTTTTTAATCCTACCTTTTTTGCCAAATTATAGCAAGTCTCAATTTCTTTCTCGACTTCTTGCTTAACCAGGTTAAGTAACTAAGATAATTCTTATTTTGGAAAGATAATTTTCAGATTTTTAATCTTTGAAAAGTGTTTGATATTTCTTTTTTAAAACCCTCTTTTAAAATATCAAAGGCTTTCTTACAACCGTCTTTTTTAGGTTTTTTTACTTTTTCAGACTTCAATATTTTCTCTATAATATCTTTGATTTTCGCTAATTCAGAATAATATCTTTTATTTAAACTCATATTGTATGTATTAAAAAGAAAATGTCAAATTTTTAGAGCATTCTCCAAAATTTTCAAATTTTCCAATCTTTCAAATTCTTTGATATTACCAGTAAGTAAATTTAAATCATAACAAAGATGGGTAAAAGTACAATAATTATAATCTTGCCTTTTCTCTATTACTTTAATAAAGGTAATATTTAGGTGAAGTTTTTGACACATAGAGAGAATTTTGATAAAAAATACAAAGAAAGGTCACAATTAAAAATTTAATAAAAAATTATGAGAGAAAAATTAAGCGAAATATTTTCAGGAGCAAGAAGAAAAAAAGAAAAAGAGAGAAAAGAAGAAGAAAAGAAAGAAATATTTCATAACTTAGAGGTGGCCCAAAATTTTAGAAAAGAAATAGAAAGAATTGGAAGTAATATAAAGGAATGGAATTTAAGAGCTTTCCTTCAAGACGACTGTGATGAAGCCTTGGAGGAATTAAAGAAAAAAAGAGAAGAATTTATTAAGCAACATGGAGAAAAAATAGCGCCCATTATAGACGAAATTTATCAAAAAAAACAGTCTGAGATTAACAAGTTAAGGCCTTCTGACGAGGAGGTTTACAGGACTAGACGAAAAAAAATTGAGGAGCTTTCGGAAACAGAAAAAGAGAGGTATAACTTAGAAGGGTGGGCTATACAACTCATTCAAAGAAAAAGAGAGGCACAGGAAAAACTTGAAGGAATTGATAGAGAAGTAGTTTTAGAAGATATCGCAGAAGTAAGAAAGGAACTTGAAAAGAGACTCATAGAAATAAAAAACCCAGAAGTTAGAAAACTTCGTGGAGAAATAAGAGAAATAAGAAGAGAAATGGAAGAAAGATAAGTTGCTTTTAATCTTAATGAAACTATCTCAATTGAAAGATAAAGAGGTATTAATTTTGGGTTTGGGAAAAGAAGGGTTTTCTACTTTAAGGTTTTTAAAGAAAATTTTTCCCAAAAAAAAATTAGCAATAGCAGACCAAAAAGAAAAAATTTCTGAAAAGTTAAAAAATTATAAAAAAATCAAACTCTATCTTGGAAAAGATTATTTGAAAGCGATTAAAAATTATGAGGTAATAATTAAATCTCCTGGAATTCCACCCAAAATTATAAAGCCTTATTTAAAAAAAAACCAAATATTGACATCAGCAACACAAATTTTCTTTGAAAACTGCTCAGGAAAGATAATTGGAGTTACAGGAACAAAAGGAAAAAGCACAAGCTGTGGATTAATTTATAAAGTTTTAAAGTCGGCAAAAAAGAAGGTGTTTTTAATTGGTAATATTGGGAAACCTTTTTTAAATTATTTGATTTCTAATGACCCAAACTCTATTTATGTTTTTGAGCTTTCAAGTTTTCAACTCTCAAACCTTAAAAAAAGTCCTCATATAGCGGTTTTGTTAAATATATACAAAGAACATTTGGATTACCACCAAAGCTTTAAAGAATACATTAAATCAAAAGCAAATATTACTCTTTATCAAAAAGAAAAAGATTA
>CAZJYT010000072.1:0-2962 GCA_964550325.1 uncultured Candidatus Saccharibacteria bacterium
TTCTAAAGCTAATTCTGTTCTTTTCAAAACCAAAGAAGTTGTGTTATATTTGTAACCTAACTTCAACAAATCATTATCATCTAAACTTGTTAGAACAGTAACAGCCAATATTTTTGTATCGTTTTTATTATCAACTGTGGCTTTCATTGTGTTTATTTCACTATGAACAGTCAAAAAATCAATCTTTCTTTTAGTTATTTCTTTAACAGTATTGGCTACTATATTTGGTATATCATATAGTTTCAAATCTAACAACACTTTAAGTTTATGTTCTAAAAGACAATCCACTACTTCAAAATAAGTAACAGTAAACAATTGTAACCCTACTTTAAAAAACGAAATAGTAGGTGCTAAAGAGTCAACCCAATGGTAGGCTTTCTTTTTTGAATCAAAATCCAGAGCAAAAATTAAATCAGTTTTGTTTAAAATAAGATTATTCTTCTCTAACACAACCATACCTCCTTTTAAATATTTTTGGTTGTCTTCCACAAATCTTGTAACATTTTAATGTAATTGTAACTCCAAGTTAAAAACTTTGTCAACTCAAAAATGAAAAGTGTTTTTTCTTCAAATTTAAGTTTTATTGATTCTGGAGGATTACCACAAAACTCAATTAAGTCATAAAGTAATAAAGTATCAATTACAGCATACCAACCAACGCGAAGAACCTTAAAAATAAAAATTGGCTGGTATCCCTCTATATTAGCTTGCTCAAACCAAGAAAGAAATTCCCGTTTTTTATTTGGTTTTGATAAAACCGAAAATAAATTAAAACTTTTTCTTCTTTTAACTTCAAAATTAAATTTTTCCAAAATAGGAATAGCAACCTCATCTATAGGAACAATATCTCCATGCAATTTAACTTGGTTACTGATTGTGGCTACTGCTCCTGATGAACCAACTCTCCACACTACAAGTTTAGTGTTTTTAACTTCATCAGGATTGTTTATATCTTTTCCTAATATCCATGCAGACAATAATCTTGAAATTTCTCTTTCAAACTGACCACCCAAAACTTTTGGATTAGTCTTTTTTGACATTCCCACTTTCCTCCTTATACTCAGGAGTAGCTAAAATCCACCAAAATTCATAGCCTTTTACAACCTTTTGAAGATTTTCTTTTAAAATTTTAATTGTTCTTTCTTTTGCTTCTGTAGAATCATTTGCTTCAATATTTAGACAAAAATAAAATTCTCCTCTTACAAAATACTGTTTTTGCATATATTATTTCCATTCTGTTATTGAAATCACTTCTTTTGAAAGTTTTTTCTTCCAATTCCTAAATGCTTTTAACCTTTCTGGTTTAGCCACCCTAATAACCAAAAAAGGTTTTTCCAAAGTATTTTGTCTTCAACTACTGTGAACTACTCCTTGTGTAAGAAAGGAGCTTCGTAGGGAGTTTGCTCTCTGAAAGAGCCTTATCCCTACAGGCTGGTTCACACAACCACTACCCATTATCCTGTTTAAGGATTTATGGGCTACTTTTCTTTGTATTTCTAAGTTTTTGTTCCCTTCCTCACAGAAGGAGTCTTCCTGCTTGTAAAGATAAAAATTGACAAAAAATCTGATTTAAAGATTGTAATTTTCCTTCTTCTCACTTCCAATAAGCCTTTGATATTCCTTCTTTTTTCTCTACCATTAAAACTTTATCAAAAGGTCTTTGCTGAACATCAATTGCATGATCAATTAAAAATATCTGTTTTGTGTTTTTTATCTGCATTAAATAATCTACAATTTTGTGCCTTTCATTTAAAGAAAGATTAACACATGGCTCATCTAATACAAGAAGCTTTAATGGTTTTCCTATTCTCATTGAAAGCAAACTTTGTAATGCAAATGCTGATGATAACCTTAACAATTGTTTTACTCCTGATGAATAAGAATCAAATCTTACTTCTCTTTTGTCATATTCGAAAATGAAATCAATGCCTGTATCAGAAAAATCAATTTTCACTTTGGCTTTTGAACCAAAAATGCTCAAAAAAGAATTAAAGAGCTTCTGGTAATTACTCATTAAATCATTCAGCATCATCATTTTTACCTGTTTAAAACCTGTTATCCAGAAAGAATATTGTTCAGAATTTTCTTGATATTGTTTTTGTTTTATTACTAATTTATCCAATTTTGTTTTTGCTTTGTTTAATTTTTCTAATCTCTCTACTTCAAGGCTCTCATAAGGATTTTGTTCTGAATCCAATAATATCAAATCCTTCTTTATCCTGTCAATCTGATTTTTCCATTCCTGTAGATAAAGTTTAAATTTGCTAATTTCTCCTTCTATTGAATTAGCTCGATTCTTGAAATCAACTAACCTGTCTATATCAGAAGTAATAGCGGATAGTTTTGCTTTCTTTTTTATCAACTCATTATCTATTTCTTCTATCTTCTTGTTCAATCCATAAAGTTGTCCTTGTTTACTTGAAATTGCAGATTTTAAATCAATCAAAACAGATGATTTATTGGTTATAACTGAACCACAAAGAGGACATTTTCCGCCTTTAAATTGGCTAAGTTGCTCTTTTAACTTCTTTATTTCTCTTTCACAGGAATACAGAGTGAGTGAAAATTGATGCCTTTTTGATTCCAATTCTCTTATTTCTGCTTCCAATTTATCTCTTTCATTTCTCAGTTCCTTATAATCTGCTTCAATACCAAATTCATCTTGAAGTTCCTGTAACTTTTTCTTTTTTGCTTCAAGTATCTCCTGAGCTTTATTTATTTTATCAATGATATTCTGTTTTTGTTCCAAAAGAGTTTTTCTTCTTTCCTGTTTTTCCTTTTCCCATTTTTCTTTTTTGTCTTCATAAGAGACAGAAAGCTCTTTTATTTGACCTGTTGTTTCTGCTATTTCATAATTTATCTTTTGTAATCTTGTATCAATCTGACTTACCTTCTGTTTTGCTTTATTTGAACACTTATCCAAAATATCTAAGGAGAAAAGAGAAGTGAAAAGTCTTAATCT
>CAZJYT010000073.1:0-2847 GCA_964550325.1 uncultured Candidatus Saccharibacteria bacterium
GAAAAAGATTTAATAGAAAGAAATAAAGAGATTGATAGATTAAATGAAAAATTTAGAAAAAAGGGGATTAATTTTAGAATTTTGAAAGGTTGTGAAGCCAACATCTTAAATGACGGTTCCATTGATATTTCAGATTCTGTGTTAGAGAAATTAGATTTTGTAATTGCTGGAATTCACTCTAATTTTAAAATGGAGAAAGAAAAGATGACAGAGAGAATAATTAGGGCAATGAAAAATCCGAATGTGGATATTATTTCTCATCCTACTGGGAGAATTTTAAGAAAAAGGGATGAGTATCAAATTGATTTAGGAAAAATTCTTAAGGTGGCTAAGGAGACAAAGACAGTTTTAGAGATTAACTCCTTTCCAGAGAGGTTAGATTTGAATGATACAAATATTAAAAGAGCAAAAGAAATTGGAGTGAAAATGGTAATTAATACTGACTCCCACCACAAAGACCAATTAAGATTTATTGAATATGGAATTTCCCAGGCAAGAAGGGGCTGGGCAGAAAAGAAGCATATTATTAATTGTTGGGAATTAGAAGAGATGTTAAATTTTTTTAAATGAGAAATAGAGAAAGGGTCTTTACTTTTTTAGAAAAGAGGGTTTTTGAGCCAAAAGAGGAAAAAGAAAAGGAGATAGAGGAACATCATTTCCTTTTAATTGAAAAACTAAAAGAAGCTAATTTTGAGGTTTTAAAATCTCCGGTAAGGGAAATTATTGAAAAAAACGAAGTAATTCTTAAAAGAAAAAAGGGCTCTAATTTTTTTGTCTTTACCAAAAGAGAAAAAGGGAAAATTACGGTTTTGTTTAGCAATCCTACCTCTGAGCTTTCTCCTCAAGAAGGAGTAATTTTAAAATTTTCTTATAAAAAAGGAAATTTTGAGAAATGGCAAGAGAAGGTTTTAAAAAAAATTAAAGAAATTTCCTCTAAAAAACCAGAAAATTTGTACTTTTGCAATCTTCACAGCCATTGGGGAATAATTGATAATAAAATAGTAGATGACGGAATCTCTAAGGCTAAAGATATTATTAGGGAGTTAATGCTTTATCATTATGATGTTGATGGCTCTACCTTCCATTGGTTTATTAATGAAGTCCATTTTGAGAAAAGGAAAAAATTCTCTCTTGAAAAGATTGATTTTAAAGAATTTTTTAATTTTGAAAAGTTTCAAAGAGCAATTGAGATAACTAATTCCGTGGGAATGATAAAAATCCCGGCAGTAGAATTGGAAATTCCCATAGGATATAAATTTAAAAATAAAGAAAAGAGAGCTACCTTCAAGGGTCCCCATTTTTTGTTATGGTTTGCAGATTTAGATGTTTTAAAGGATTGTCTTTTGGAGGTGAATAAAATTGGAGAGAAAATAACCTTATCTCCTCACAAACCTCTTCCTCTTTTTTCAGAAAAAGAAATAGATATGTTTGATATTTTAGAAATTTTTAATAAATACCGAAAAGAAAAAAAATTGGCGGTGGGATTAGCCCATCCTGCTATTCATTCAAAAACAAAAGGTTCCTTTGGTCTTTTAAATTTAGTAACAGAGGGGAAAATAGAGCCTTACCAGTTTTATGAAATAATTGAAAAATATGTTGATTCTATTGAAGAATTCAATTTTCATAATCTTCCTTATTTGGGAAGATTGAGTTTTAAAAAAATTGAAGGGAAACTTAAGGAAGAAAAAAATAAAAAATTTCTGACGCTTTTTGGGTTGGATTCTCCAGAAAATATTGATGAAAAATTAAAAATAAAAATTAACCAAGAAGGATTTGGAAAATCTCTTTATCCCAATTCTTTAACCCTTCTTTTAGCCAAAAATTTAAAAGGAAAGAAAAACATTCACTCAGCTACTGATGCCCATAAATTTTCTTTTAATGTCTATTTTAAATTTCCTAAAATAAGTGGTGCCGCAAGAACAGAAATACTTTTGGATCAAAATTTGACTCAAGAAAAATTAACTTCTCAAAAAATAATCTCAGAGCTTTTAATCCCGGGAAACAAAAAAATTTCTCCAAGGATCTTTTTTACTCTTTGGCAGTTACCTTTTAGAAAAGAGATTCCTAAAATTATAAGAGAAAGAGATACCCATCCTTTATTGACAGGTGGAGAGATTATTTTTAAATCTAAAATAAAAAACTTGAAAAAGAAAAGATTTTAAAATTTAAATATGCCAATTGAAAGATCAGCGGGGGTGATAATTTTTAGGAAGGAAAAAGATCAAATTTATTATCTTCTTTTACATTACCCTTCGCTTTCGCATCGGGCAAAAAAAGATTATTGGGATCTACCAAAGGGTCATATAGAGAAAGGGGAAACATCTTTGGAGACAGCAAAAAGAGAAGCAAGAGAGGAAACAGGAATAGAAGATTTAAAATTTGTGGAAGGATTTAAAGAGACCTTAAAATATTTTTTTAAATGGCAAAAAAAGAATATTTTAAAATTTGTTACTTTTTATTTAGCCCAAACCAATACTAAAAAAGTAAAAATTTCTAGTGAGCATTTAGGATATCTCTGGCTTCCTTATGAAAAGGCAATAGAAAAATTGACTTATAAAAATGCCAAAAAGCTCTTGGAAAAGGCAAATTTAAAGATAAAAGAGCTTTTTAAATAGTGCCCGGGGAGGGACTTGCACCCTCACGGGGTAAAACCCCAACGGGTTTTAAGCCCGTCCTGTCTCCTAATTCCAGCACCCGGGCTTGAGGCGCAGGTGGGATTCGCACCCACGAATAACGGTTTTGCAAACCGCCGCGTTAGCTACTTCGCCACTGCGCCAAAAGAAGATTTCCTTTATTTTAATTTATTTTTTCTCTTTTTTCAATTCTTCTAAAATCTCTTCAACCTTT
>CAZJYT010000074.1:0-2652 GCA_964550325.1 uncultured Candidatus Saccharibacteria bacterium
GGGGTAAAGAATTTTTAATAGGTAAAGAATATTGGGATTTTCTTGGTGGAGATAACACTTTTGAGGAATTGTTAGATTTATTTGACTTGGTGGGTAAAGAATTCAAAAAGAAAATTCAACAAAAGATTAAACAGGTGGCGAAAGAGAAAATGAAAGATTAATTATATAAAATAGAGAGGATGGGAAGCGACAGCGTAGGAGGGATTTCTTGTCTTTCTGGTGGGCAGGTGCACCCACTATGCCCCGCACCGGGCTTTGTTCTGGTATTGGGGTCTAGGCGCAGAATTATGCTTAAAATAGTTTTGGGTATCATTCAGTAATTGCAACTTAAAACCGAAAAAATTTTTTATGAAGAGATTATTTTTTGCCTCTCTCTTTACCCTTACCATATTATTCTCTTTTGTCTGTGGAATAATAATTTTAATAATGTTATACCTCGGAGAAATAAATCTCTGGGTTGCCATTTTATTCACCATTATCATTAACTTTATTCTTTGGCTAATTGGTCCGGCAATCACTGACCTTATTAATAAATGGTTTTATCGGGTAAGATTTCTCTCAAAGGAAGAACTTGAAAGAGAATATCCAGAAGTCAAAGAAATTATTGAGAGGGTTTCTTTAAAATATAAATTTAAATTCCCCAAAGTGGGAATTATTCCTGATAAAAATCCGACCGCTTTTACTTACGGCTCTGGTAGATTTAATGCAAGAATTATTCTCACAGATGGTATCTTTTACTTTTTAAACCAGAAAGAAAGACAGGCGGTAGTAGCCCATGAGTTAGGCCATATTGTCAATCGTGACTTCATTATAATGATGATAGGAAGCACTCTAGTACAAATATTGTATCAGATTTATGCTTATCTCAGCCGAACACAGAGTAGAAAAAGAGGAGAAATAAAATTAATCTTAGCATTTTGCGCTTATATTTTATATCTCATTGGTATCTATTTATTGTTTTACTTAAGTCGGACAAGAGAATATCTGGCAGATGCCTTTTCTGCCAAAACCACTGATCCCCAAAGTCTCTCTAATGCCTTAATAAAAATTGCTTATGGAATTGTAAAAATAAAAGACACTGATAGAACCCAACACCTTTTAAAGAGCACAAGACATTTAGGAATTATTGATGTTAAGAATGCTAAACATACGGCAGCTTCATTTATTGCTTCTAAAGACAAAGAGATTATCTCCGAAGTGATAGCTTTTGATAAGGTAAGCCCTTGGGCAAAATTAGTAGAGCTCAGTTCTACTCATCCCTTAACAGGAAATAGAATCAGTTACTTAAGTGAGATAGCAAAAAAGCAAGGAAAACCTTTTTCGTTCGATGTCAGTTTAGCTATCAAAAGAATGAACATTGACAAAAACAAGCTCTACAAAGATTTTCTTTTTGGATTATTCATATTATTGTTGCCTTATCTCTTAGCTTTCTCTGCCCTCTTTTTTCTTCCATTAGCTTTCTTGCCGGCTGCTTTTGGCATTGGTTTAATTTTACAAACATTATATAAATTTCCACTTAGCCCTCCTCTCAAAACTACTGTCCTTGAGCAAATGAGAGATCCTTATGCCTCGCCATTAAGAGGAAAACCAGTTACCATTTCTGGGAAAGTGATAGGAAGAGGTATCCCTGGGTTTATTTTTGGAGAGGATATGATGTATCAAGATTCAACTGGATTAATTTTTCTTAATTACAGCTCTCTATTTGGTTTTATTGGTGATCTCTTTTTTGCTCTCACCAAACTCAAAAAGTTATTTGGTCTTCCCTCTCAGGCTACAGGTTGGTTTTACCGAGGAATTGGCTCCAGTATTTCTTTAAGATATTTGGAGACAGAGAAAGAAAAAATAAAGAGCTATCCCTTTTTATGGTCTCTTCTTTGGCCCATTATTTTGATTATAATTTCAATTTTTTTATACTATATAATTGGAAGCTTTCATTTAATGGATCTTTTGGGCCTGTAGTTTAACGGCAAAATGGGGCATTCGCATTGCCTTGATGTGGGTTCAATTCCCACCAGGTCCACAAAAATTATCAATAATCGCTATCTTTTTTTGTTTTTTGAAAAAAACCGCCCGGGCTTTTTAAAAATTAAAACCTATGGATACCAAAAAGTGTGGCAAAGTAGGAGAGGAAATTGCTAAAAATTATTTGATAAAGAAGGGCTACAAAATATTAGATAGAAACTTTGTTTTTAAAATTCCTCGTTTTGGCAAAAGGGGAGAGATTGATATTGTGGCAAAAAAGAAAGATGTGATTTGTTTTGTAGAGGTAAAATCTATCAATAAAAAGAATAACTTTTTTATTTTCCCTGAAGCAAAGGTAAATTCTGAAAAAAGGAAAAGGTTAATTCAAAGTGCTGAAGGTTGGTTGATAAAAAATAAGCTTCCCTTAAATTGTAAATGGCAGATTGATATCATTTCTATAATTTTTGAAAAAAAGAATAAATCTGAGATTTATCATTTTGAAAATGCTATCTCTTAAATTATGACTTTTGAATTTATTTTATCTTGTCTTTACTTTTTTTTGCCAGCTTATTTTACCAATATGACTCCTCCTCTGGCAAAAAGATTTAATCTTTTTAATTTTTTAGCTAAAGAAGTAGATTTTAAAAAAAAATTTTTAGGAAAGCCAATTTTTGGCTCTCATAAAACCTG
>CAZJYT010000075.1:0-2554 GCA_964550325.1 uncultured Candidatus Saccharibacteria bacterium
GGGTTGTGATTTAAACTAAGCTTAAACCAGTTTGATTTTGCATAATAGCTTTGTAGATAGCAGAATCCTGAGGCACTTCCCCAAATCCTGCATACTTTAATTCTACATTATCAAATCTAAAAGTCAAAGTCATGATATTTAAAGTGGGACCCTGGGCTGTCATTATTGGTGAGGTTTGAGAAATAAGATAAAAAGCTTTTTTTAGTTTTATTTTATTTTCATTTTTTTCTATTATATCCTCATCAAAAAAATAGAGTAAAACACCACCTGAGATAATAAAATAAAGTTTGTTCACTTTTCATCACCCCCTTTTAAAAGGAAGCTTTTTCCTTCTCTTTGATCATTTCTTCGATCACTTCACTAATTTTTTCTTCGATTTCTTTTCTTTTTTCTTCACCAAGATCATACAAATAAACAACAACACCAGAAAGTGCTTTGATACAAGATTTTAATAATGCTTCCTCTGTTCCTGAAACTACTGCAGAGGCAAAAATTTCTAAAAGTTCGTTTTTAAGTTTTTCTTTGAGGAAAGAAAGTTTATCCATTTTTTTAACCCTCCTTTTTTATTTTTCTATTTGAAAAATAATATTATCTTTTATAACATATTTTGGTTCCCCTTCTTCATAATGAATTTCTATTTTAGAAAGATAATTCATCTTATAAATTGTTTCTAAAAAAGAATCCAAGTCGGATAATTTTACAGTATATTTTTTTCTTAATTCATTTTTAATTGCTTCAAATTCTTTTTGATACTTTTTCATTAATTCTATTAAAGCTAATTCATTTATTTGATTTTCAAATAATACTTTTGCTCTTAACATTTTTTGAGCCTCCTCATTTATGTTGCG
Organism: uncultured Candidatus Saccharibacteria bacterium; assembly: GCA_964550325.1. Classification (GTDB taxonomy): domain Bacteria; phylum Patescibacteriota; class Minisyncoccia; order Minisyncoccales; family CAZJYT01; genus CAZJYT01. The sequence goes on from CAZJYT010000075.1 coordinate 849, forward strand.
CTATTAATTATTTATTTTTATTTCAGGAAATTCTTTTAAAATCGGCAAATCTGAATAAGCTCTATAAAGATTATCTTTTAAGAATACAGGAACATTTTGTTTTTTAGCTGCTTTTATAATTTTTTCTACCCATTCCCTTTCAGGAGGTTTATAAGGATTAGTTTGAGCCCCTACTATTATCCAGTCTGGAGGAGGAGACATATAATAATGAGCAAAATCACAAGAATCAAATTTTAATAAAGGTTCAAAAGAAATAAATTTTATATTATTTTTAGCATACCAATGAAGTAATTTATATTTAAAACCATTTGTATTAATAACATCAGTTATTGTAATTCCTAACCAACAATTTTCAGGAAAATCGTATTTTTTATATACTTGAGGAAATTTGGTTAAAAACATAAATATATGTTGAGGATATTTCTTAATTTTTTCTAAAACTAATTCCATCCATTCTTTTTCCCAATAGTAAATTTCGCTCATAGAATTAACAAAAATTTTTGAAGGCTTTTTAGGAAAAGATTTTTCAAAATTTGAAACAATAAAAGTAGGGCAAAAAATTTTTAGTCTATCATAAAAACTTCCTTTATCATAAAGAATAACGGAATTTATGTAGAAATATTGAGGTTTTTGGAAAATTTTTCTTTCCAAATAATCAAATTCTTTTTTAGTTATATTTTTAGCAAATCTTTTAGCTATTTTTCTTGCATAACAAAATTTACAATTATTTAAACACCCCCAAACTGGATTCCAAACGAATTCACACCAATCAATTTTAGTTTTTGCCATTTTATTTCTCCTTTTATTTATTTATTAAATCTAATTTTTCCTCATAACAAGAAATAGTAAACTCATATCCATTTTCAGAAACAATTTTTACAGAACCCACTCTTAAAGAAACTAAGTTGTTTTTCATAAGAGTTAATTTTTCTAAACATTTTTTTAAGGTTTCAGCTATTTCTTTTGTATCTTCCTCAGTTTCTCCTCTATCTCTTAAATTACCTGCTATGCATAAAAAAATACAAGGAACAAAGTTGGCTTCATTTAAAAGTAAAACTCTAAGTTTAATAGATCCTTCACTACCAGTAAGTTGTGGTTTAGAAGAATTAGTATATTCTGGAACCGTATTTTTAGCCCATTCGGCAAAAGTTGGCTCTCCTGCCCAATATTGGTCATGATCTTCTAAAAATTCTGAATAAATTTTAATTCCACCAAAAATCTCAAAAATATGCTTACAAATATCAATAAAGGTTTTTTTAGGATTATTGCTCATTACTGGTAAAATAGTGTCAAGAATAAAACCACCTGCTATATGAACCCAACAACTCATTTTTACCTCCTTAAATTTAATTTTCTATTCATCATATTTTTCCAAAAACCCAAAAAGCTTATTTAAAAACTCCAAATAACTACTTGAAAACCCACCTAAATTTTTATAAATTATTTCTTTCTTATTTTTTATTTCTATATTTGAACTGAGCAAAGTTAACTTTGTAATATTCAATCTTTTTAAAAGATTTCTCACACTTTCTAAAACTTCTTCTAATTCTTTCATGTTTCTTTTTTAAAAGGAAATTTTGTCAATTTAAAATCTGGAAACTCTTTTTTAAAAATTTCTTTATAATTTCTAAAAAATGTTCCAAATTTTTTGTTTAATTTTTCATATTTTTCAATTTTAAACCAAATATCTTCTAAATCTTTTTGTC
>CAZJYT010000076.1:0-2419 GCA_964550325.1 uncultured Candidatus Saccharibacteria bacterium
CTTTTAAAAAAATAACCCCAGATTTTGGGGTTAGTTTTGGAAGAATTTTTAATTCAACTTCCAAAACTAACCTCCCTCTCTGGAGTTAAAGTAAAATCCTTCAAAAAAATAAGTTTTTCTCTTTTCTCTTTTAGGTTCCATAAGATTTAATAATAAAATATCACACAAAAATTTTTTGTCAAGACCCCAAATCCTGCCCTAAAATGTAGTCTCAAAAGATAATTGAAGACAAGAATTTCATTAGATTAATTAGCTTACCTATTGATTTTTAAGAGATTTTTTGAAAGATTAAGAAAAGAAAATTATCTGTAATTCCAAAAAGAAAAGAGACAAAATGAGCATTGAAATGTTCTTAGTATTAGTGACTGCCTTCGTGTGTGAATTGATTGATTCATCATTAGGGATGCTTTATGGAACAATTCTTTCACCTGTTCTTATTATTGCAGGTTTTGACCCTCTTGTGGTAGTTCCTTCTATCTTGTTTTCTCAGGCAATCGGAGGCATTATAGCATCCATTGGACATCACCGACTTAAGAATGTGGATTTAAGCATAAAAGAGGATGCAATGAAAAGATTATCCAAGCTGGGTTATATAGAGACTTTTAGAAAAAGTACTACGAGGGACCTAAAGGTAGTTTTTGTTGTAACATTTTTAGGTATCTTAGCTACTATCACAGCAGCATTAACAGCTATAAGTATTCCTAAGCTTGTATTGAAAACTTATATAGGATTGTTAGTGCTTGCTATGGGAATGATTCTTCTTTTAAGAATTAGATTTAATTTTTCATGGGGAAAAATTATAGGTATAGGAATACTAAGTGCTTTTAACAAAGGGATATCTGGTGGTGGATTTGGACCGGTAGTTACTTCCGGACAATTGATTTCAGGAAGAGAAAGTAAAAAATCAATTGCTGTAACTACTTTATCTGAGGCTCCAATTTGTATTGCTGGGTTTCTGACTTATTTAATTAGAAATGGGCTCCCTTCATGGAATCTTGTTTTAGTATTGACTGCTGGGGCAATTTTCGGAGCAATAATAGGACCACATATTACTGCAAGGTTTAACTCTGAAAAGAAAATAAGGTTAGGTTTGGGAATCTTAGTAACTCTATTGGGAATATGGACCTTAGTCAAAACATAGCTAATTTGAAAAATACTCTTAACAGCTTTATTAAAATCTTCTCCAAAAAATAATAAAGAAAATCACAGAAGCTAAACTAATTGTTGCTCCATAAAAAAAACTTAAAGTTGGAGTTATTTGCCATAAAAAACCTGCAATTAAACTTGCAGGAAGGTTCATTAATCCTGTTGAGGTGTGAAATGTTCCTAAGGCTGTAGCTTTTAACTCATTAGGAGATAAATCTGAAACAAAAGCTCTTTGATTTCCATCTAAAATGGCATAAACCACACCATAAATAGCAAACAAAATTACAAAAGCTGTCAAACAATTAAACAATGCAAATCCGATGCAAGTTAAAGAGAATAATAAATACCCAAAAATGAGCACCTTTTTCCTTCCTATTTTATCAGAGAGTTTGCCAAAAGGAACCGCAAGTAAAGCATAAAAAATGTTAAAAAGAAGGTATAAAAGAATTGGTGTTCCAATAGATAGTTTCCCAGTAAATAATCTTTGAGCTTTTAAGATAAAAAACATATAACTGAAATTTGCTAAAGCAAATATGGTAGAAGTTAAAATAAATAGTTTAAGGGATTTGGGAAGATTTTTGAAACCAATTTTTAAATTTATATTTTGAGCTTTTTTCTTTCTTTCTTTTACAAAACATAAAGGAATTAAAGAGAGAAAAGAAAAAATTGCAGCTATGAGAATGATTGAGTTAAAATTAAATCCCAAAAACCAAAACAAAACAAACACTGAAATTGAACCTCCAATTGCTCCCAAGGTATCCATTGCTCTATGAATTCCAAATCCCTTTCCTCTTTCTTTTGGAAGAGAATCTGCAATGATAGCATCCCGAGGAGCAGTTCTTATTCCCTTCCCTACTCTTTCTAAAGCAGAAAAAATTAAGATTTCTTGCCAGATTGCAGAAAAAGATAAAAATAATTTGAAAATGGCTGAGATTAAATACCCTGAAAAAACAAACACTTTTCTTTTTCCTAATTTATCTGAAAAAACACCACCCAAAATCTTCAAAATACTTGAAATGCTATCTCTTAATCCTCCAATTAGTCCTACAATCAATCCTGTCCCCCCTGATGCTTTAATGAACAAAGGTAAAATCGGGATTATCATTTCACTACTAAAATCATTCAAAAAACTAACAAGACCCAAAAAAATTATATTAGAATTAATCTTTGATTTCTTAATCATTTTAGTTTTATCTTTTTAAGAATTTTCACCAAAAAATAGGTTATACTTTTTCTCCTTAGTTTTAATCTCGGATGTACGGTTTCCACTTCC
>CAZJYT010000077.1:0-2369 GCA_964550325.1 uncultured Candidatus Saccharibacteria bacterium
ACTATCCATTCAGTCAAGTCTTGTAATTGATCCTGTCTTGGCAACCAAATATATTCTTTTAACTTATCTTTAAAATCTGAAATAAAAAATTCATTATTATGTAATAAAATTACATTCCTACTATCATAAACATACCAACCTTCTAAAATGTTATCAATTTTATTATCTTCTTTTTTTAAAATATTTTGATATATTTTTTGTATTTCTTTTGCCTCTTTACACATTATTATATATTGTTTACTGAAATCCATTTTAATTACCTCCTTTTTTTAATTTTTTCTTTTTAATTGGTATTTTCAAATGCTCAAGAATTTCCCTTGATCCTTCAATTTTCTTTTGCAACCTTGCATAAATAATTTCATCTATTGTATCTTTACAAAGAAGTAAAATATAAGTGCAGTTTCTTTTCTGCCCTATTCTATGTATTCTATCCTGAGACTGGGACCATAACTCTGCGCTCCAGTCTAAACTATAATAAATTGCGTAAGAACAATTTGTTAAGTTAATTCCATGTCCCAATGATGCTGGATGGGCTATTAAAAATCTATATTTGTTATTTAAAAATTCATTTAAAATTTTATTTCTTTCCTCAACTGATGTTTCCCCATAAATAGCTACTGAACTTTCTAAAAGCTTGTTTAAAACTTTTATTTCTTCCCTAAAAAAACACCAGATAACAACCTGATATTGCTGAGGAATTTCTTCTAAAACCTCTTCTAATGCTTTAAATTTAGTATTAGAGAAAACTATAGATTTTTTATCTTTTGAATAAACAAATCCGCTTGTTATCTGTCTTAATTTCATTATTTGCTGTAAAATTGTAGGTGTTAAAATTTCTACATCTCCAATTTGAACTCTTAAATAATTTCTAAGCCCATCATAGTATTTCCACTGCTCTTTACTCATTTCTACTTCTCTTTCAACAAAGATTTTTTCAGGAAGATCATCTAAAACATCTTCTTTTTTAATGAAAATAGCTATTTTTTTAAGTCTATTAATTAATTCTTCCTGTGTTTCTTTCTTTTCAACCCATTCCCATTTTCCTTTTTTATAAAAATATCTATTTCTAAATTGATAATAATTCCAGCCTAAAAGCCCTGGAGCTATTGCATGAGCCTGAGCAAAGAACTCCAATTTTGAATTAGGACAAGGATTTCCTGATAAAAGATAAACTGATTCCGTTTGTTGAGCCATTCTTATTAACTTTTGAGCAACTTGGGCGCCACCTGAACTTGACTTTTTTTCTTTCTCACTTTTCTTTGAAAAATGTTTAAAAGATTTTAGTTTACTGCTTTCATCTATTATAAGACATTTATAACCTGCATTTATAATATCATCAAAATGAATTCTAAAACCTTCATAATTAATTATATGTATTCCATCATCGTGTTTGATTAAAGTTTTTCTTAATCTTTTAGGAATTGGGTGAAGGTTATAAACTTTAAGTTCAGGAGCAAATTTTTTAAAATGATATTTCCATACAGGTTCTAAGGTTGATAAAGGAGCAACTATAAGAGTTTTGCATTTTTTATATTTTAAAAATATTGTGCAAATAAGGGTTTTCCCAAGCCCCATAGATAAATACAGTCCAAATTTAGGATATTGTCTCATTAATTTTAAACACTCAATTTGATAGTTATATAAATATGGAGGAAAAGGTTTATCAATAACAAAATTGGCTTCACTTGGTTTAGGAGGACAGTATAATCCAAATTTTTCATAAACTTCTTCTCTTATAAGAGCAGGGTATAACCAACATTTTTCAGCTATGATATATTTATGTGGGAAAATGGATTTGGCTTTTTCTACAAGATCAGGATGATAGGGAAAAGAGACATATATAAAAAGGTCATCTTCTTTAATTTTGATAATTTTGTTAAGATAATTTTGTGTAATAGGAATTTTAAGCATTTTTTTATAATTTTTTAATTATCTGGAAATGAAATAGCATATTTTAAAAGAAATAAAATAATTATTCCAGCTAAAATAGTTTTCCAATTATAAGGAATATTTAATTTTAATAATAAATTTAATACTAAAATGCCAATAAAGGTTATTATTCCATAAAAAATAGATAATATTGCTATATAAAGTATTGTTAAAAGTATTAATTCTTTTTTCAATTTTAATCCTTTTTATTTTTATTTTTATTTTTATTATAACACATTTTTGAAAATTGTCAAGACTTGGCAAAATTTTTTAATTGAATTTTGAAATATTTTCTTCTTTCTTCCATTTTAAATATCCCCAAGTGTTCATAACTTGATAAAGAACCAAAACAGGACAAAAATGATAGCTTTTATAAATAATATGGTAGATAAACCAGTAAACATTTGCTATTGTGAATACAAGAAAAGCTTCTTTTTTTT